>DAIRDJ010000114.1:0-13938 GCA_036796215.1 Geminicoccaceae bacterium | reverse complement strand
TGTCCTTGACGTCGAGCTCGATGTCCTTCTCGGCGAGCGTGCCCGAGCGCAGCAAACGGCGGAACTTGTCCCGGGTCTCGGCCCCGGCATTCGATCCGACAAGCGCGTCGATCACCCGCTCCTCGGCATTGTGCTCGGCCTGCGCCTGCACCTCCTTCCTGAGCCGGGTGCGGGTCTCCTTGAGGCCCACCTCGACCAGATCGCGAATGATGCTCTCGACGTCGCGGCCGACATAGCCGACCTCGGTGAACTTGGTCGCCTCCACCTTGGTGAAGGGCGCCTGGGCGAGCCGCGCCAGACGCCGGGCGATCTCGGTCTTGCCGCAGCCGGTGGGCCCGATCATCAGGATGTTCTTCGGCAGCACCTCTTCCCGCAAACCGGAGTCGAGCTGCTGCCGGCGCCAGCGATTGCGCAGGGCGATGGCGACGGCACGCTTGGCCGCGTTTTGGCCGACGATGAAACGATCGAGCTCGGAGACGATCTCGCGCGGGGTCAAGGCGGTCATGGAATCAGCCGATCGTCTCGATGGTGAGGGAGGTGTTGGTGTAGACGCAGATCTCGGCGGCGATGCCCATGGCCTTTCTGGCGATCGCCTCGCTGTCGAGATCGGGAATGTCGGCGAGTGCCTTGGCGGCGGCGAGCGCATAGTTGCCACCGGAGCCGATGCCGATCAGCCCGTCGGTGGGCTCGAGGACGTCGCCCGTGCCGGTGAGCACCAGCGAGGTCTCGGCGTCGGCCACGGCCATCATCGCCTCGAGCCGGCGCAGATAGCGGTCGGTGCGCCAATCCTTGGCGAGCTCGACACAGGCGCGCATCAGCTGGCCCGGATGGCGCTCCAGCTTGCCTTCGAGGCGCTCGAGGAGGGTGAAGGCATCAGCCGTGCTGCCGGCGAAACCGGCAATGATCTGCCCGCCGCCGAGCCGGCGGACCTTCTTCGCATTGGCCTTGATGACGGTCTGGCCGAGACTGACCTGGCCGTCGCCGGCAATGGTCACCTTGCCGCCCTTGCGGACCGACAAAATGGTCGTGCCGTGCCAGAGCGCGGCGTCGGTTCCTGCCATGCGTTCCCCATCCCAGACGGACCTCGACGGCTGGCCGGGCCATTCAGCGCCGGCACGAGCCGTCAGCGTGGATCGGGAGGCCAGGGCGTCCCGACGTGATGGGCCATTTGGGCAAGGGGGCGGCCGGGTTCAAGGCGACAGCCGGCCGGGCGGCAGGGATCGGGCGGGCGGCTCGCGAGATGGGACGCCGGGAAGAGCCGGCAGCAGAGCGAGGTACCGTCGATGATGACGGAGCGGGAAGCCGAATCAGCCGCAGGCGGCGCGGCGCTCGTCCATCTCGGCGTCGGCCGCTTCCTCGAGCGCGTCGACGGCGTCGGTGAGCCGGCGCAGCGTCAGGATCAAGGCGTCCTCGTCACGCAGGCGAAAGGCGGTGGCGACCAGGACCGCGGCACCGACCACGGCCTCCAGCCTCGGATCACCGAGAGCACCGGCCAGCGCCTCGTCGAGGCCGAGGGAATCTGTGTCGAGCAGCGGGGCGTTGTCGTTCACGGCGGCAGCGTCGGGCATGCGGTTTCTCCAGCAGGCAGCTTCTAAAAAAAGGGGCCCCCGGGAGGCGATGCCTGCCGGGGGCCAAGGGGAGGGAGGCACCGTCTGACTTGACGACTCGGAGGCTAACTTAACCCTGGGTTGAGATCAACAATAAAAATCAACTTGCTTCATGTTTTTCGACGCTGCTTAATGCAAAAAGTCGATCGAATTTTATCGAAATCCGCATCGTCTTTGGAAGGTATTATCCAATACTTTAACGACCAGGAGAAAAAGGTGGCGAATCATCGGCATGACAGCGGCAACCGAGCCCCGTTCGAGAACCCTTGGCATCATCAGGCCGGCAATCGCACGGAACCCGTGCGGTCATCGCCCACTACACGAAGAAGAAGAACTAACGCAATGGTAGAAAAAGAGAATCGATGCAACGTCGGCTCTACCGACGCCCCGCTTCGACCATCGCCGGCCGGTGTTTCTTGGCGGCAGGCGCAAACTGCGATAGAGCCGGGGGCGAGGTGGGGTGCCGCGCTGCCCCCGCCGTTCATCCACGATCTTCTGGTTGACGAGGACGGGCCATGGCCGGCCATTCACAGTTCAAGAACATCATGCACCGCAAGGGCCGCCAGGACGCGGCCCGCGCCAAGCTCTTCACGCGGCTGACCCGCGAGGTCCAGGTGGCCTCCCGGACGGGGCTGCCCGACCCGGCGTTCAATCCCCGGCTGCGCTCCGCGATCCAGGCGGCCAAGGCCGCCAACGTGCCCAAAGACAATATCGAACGCGCCATCAAGAAGGGGCAGGGCGGCGATGCCGACACCTACGAGGAGATCCGCTACGAGGCCTATGGGCCCGGCGGGGTCGCCTTCATCGTCGAGGCCTTGACCGACAACCGCAACCGCACGGCGAGCGAGGTCCGCGCCGCCTTCACCCGGCACGGCGGCAGCCTCGCCGAGACCAATGCGGTGAGCTTCCAGTTCGACCGCATCGGCCAGATCCGCTATGGGGCCGAGGCGGCGGACGAGGAGGCGATGCTGGAGGCCGCGATCGAGGCGGGTGCCGACGATTGCCAGTCCAGCGAGGACGGCCACGAAATCACCTGCGCGCCCGACGACCTGGCGGCCGTGACCGAGGCCTTGGAAGCCAAGTTCGGCCCGCCCGAAGCCACGCTCTTGACCTGGCGGCCGCAGGTCACCGTCCCGGTCGAGGACGACAAGGCCGAAACCCTCTTCAAGCTCCTCGAAACCCTTGACGAGAGCGACGACGTCCAGCGCGTGGTCGCCAATTTCGAGGTCTCGGAGACGGCCATGGCAAAGCTGCAGAATTGATCCGGCTCTTGGGCCTCGATCCCGGCTTGCAACGCACCGGTTGGGGCGTGATCACGGTCGAGGGCCCACAGCTCGGCTTCGTCGCCGCCGGCGTGGTGACGAGCGAACCCGCCGATGCCCTGCCGGACCGGCTCCTGGCGCTCTATCAGGGCCTCGAAGCCGTGATCGACCGCCACCGCCCGACCGAGGTCGCGGTCGAGGAGACCGTGGTCAACAAGAACGCCCTTTCCTCGCTCAAGCTCGGCCATGCCAGGGGTGTCGTGCTGCTCGCGGCCGCCAATGCCGGGCTGCCGGTCGCCGAATACGCCGCCAAGCACGTCAAGCGGGCGCTGACCGGAACGGGCGGGGCCCTCAAGCCGCAGGTGGCGCACATGGTCCAGGTGCTCCTGCCGCGGGCGGGCCCGGTCACCGCCGATGCGGCGGACGCCCTGGCGGTCGCCGTCTGTCACGCCCATAACCGCTCGAGCATGGCGCGGATCATGGCCGGCCGCGAGATGGGTATCGTCGGATGATCGCCCGGCTGCGCGGCCGGATCGCCGAGGCCGGCGACGACCATGTCGTCGTCGATGCGAGCGGCGTCGGCTATCTCGTCCAGTGTGCCGCCAAGACCCTGGCCCGGCTGCCGGCGCCGGGGGAACCCGTCGAGCTCAGGATCGTCACGCAAGTCCGCGAGGACAGCATCACGCTCTACGGCTTCGAGACACCGCTCGAGGAGCAGTGGTTCCGCATCCTCCTGGGGATCCAGGGCGTGGGGGCGAGGCTCGCCCTCGCCCTCCTCTCGGTGCTCGAGCCAGACGCCATCGCCCGGGCGATCGCCGCCCAGGATGCCCGCGCCCTGACCCGGGCCGCGGGCGTCGGCCCGCGACTGGCAGCGCGGATCGTCTCGGAGCTCAAGGATCGCGTCGCGAAAATGGTCCCGGCCGCGAGTGCCACACCGAGCCGCGCCACGACCGGCGCCGCACCGGTGCCGGCCGGCGCTGTCGAGGACGCCTTGCAGGCCCTCGAGCAGCTCGGCTATGGCCGGTCGGAGGCCTTCGCCGTGGTGGCCCGGGTCGCGGGCGAACTCGGCGAGAGGGCGACGCTCGAAGCGCTCCTGACCCAGAGCCTGAAGGCGCTCGGCAAATGAGCGAGGCCGAAAACCGGCTCGTGGCGCCCGAGGGCCAGGCGGCGGATGTCGACCAGAGCCTCAGGCCCAGGCGGCTCGCCGAGTTCATCGGCCAGGCCCAGCTCAAGGCCAATCTCGAGGTCTTCGTCGCCGCCGCCCGGGCCCGCGCCGAGGCCATGGACCACGCGCTCTTCGCCGGCCCGCCGGGGCTCGGCAAGACCACGCTCGCCCAGATCATGGCAGCCGAGCTCGGCGTCGGCTTTCGCATGACCTCGGGCCCGATCATCCAGCGGGCGGGCGATCTCGCGGCCCTCCTGACCAACCTGCAGCCCCGCGACGTCCTCTTCATCGACGAGATCCATCGCTTGAGCCCGACCGTCGAGGAGGTGCTTTATCCCGCGATGGAGGACTTCAAGCTCGATCTGATGATCGGCGAGGGGCCGGCCGCCCGCTCGGTGCGCATCGACCTCGCCCCGTTCACCCTGATCGGGGCCACCACCCGGACCGGGCTCTTGACCACGCCGCTCCGCGACCGCTTCGGCATCCTCTCGCGCATGGAGTTCTACACCGAGGCCGAGCTGCTCGCGATCATCGAGCGGGGTGCGCGCCTCTTGCGCCTCGCCCTCGACTCCGACGGTGCCCGGGAAATCGCCCGGCGCTCGCGCGGCACGCCCCGGGTCGCCACCCGGCTGCTGCGGCGGGTCAGGGATTTCGCCACCGTGGCGGCCGAGGGCGGCGCGGCCCGGGTCGATGCGGCAGCGGCCGACGCGGCGCTAACCCGCCTCGCCGTCGACAAGCTCGGCCTCGACTCGCTCGATCGCCGCTATCTCCAGGCCATCGCAGTGCATTACGGCGGCGGGCCGGTCGGTGTCGAGACCCTGGCCGCCGCCCTCTCCGAGCAGCGCGACACGCTCGAGGAAACGGTCGAGCCCTACCTTCTGCAGCAGGGCCTCCTGCAGCGCACGCCGCGCGGCCGGATGCTGACCCGGGCATCCTGGCGGCATCTCGGGCTCGACCTGCCGGCCGGTGCTGCGGGTCAGCCCGAGCTCTTCGATCCGCCGGGCGAGACGGACCCGTGAGTGCGCCGCATCGCTTGCCGCTCCGGGTCTATTACGAGGACACCGATGCCGGCGGCATCGTCTACCACGCCCAATATCTCTGCTTTGCCGAACGCGCCCGCACCGAGTTCCTCCGCTCGCTCGGCACCGACCACACGCAGCTCCTGGCGGAGCACGGCGGTGTCTTCGCGGTACGTCGCGCAATGGTAGAGTTCCATCGCCCCGCGCGCCTCGACGACCTGCTCATCGTGGAAACCCGGGTCACGAAGGCGACCGGCGCTCGCCTGTTGCTTCGACAGAACATCAAAAAGAACGATCAACTCATTGTTTCGATTGATATAGAGCTCGCCTTCATCAGCCCGGACTTGCGCCCGCTCCGCTTACCTGCCGACCTCATTGCAGGTTTTGTCGACTTGGACTCTTTACCATCGACCAGTGCTTGACAGCCTCCAGCTGCTGCCTGATAGCACGATCCGCGCGAGCATCTATCCGCCTTTCGGACCCCGCCGCGAGCGACGTCACCGCATCACAGCCCCTGGCACTCGCCCGCTCGCCGCCCGGCCCATCCTGCTGCTGCCCAGGCCTCGCCCGCCACAACCAAGACGCGATTGCCCACCCCAAAGCGATTGCCCCCATGGACCAAGATCCGATCAGCTCCGCCATACTCGGCGAACCGGCGCACAGCGCCAGCCTCCTGGCCCTCGCCCTCCAAGCCGACATCGTCGTCAAGTTCGTGATGATCCTTTTGATCCTGGCCTCGATCTGGGTCTGGGCCGTCGTCTTCGACAAGGCCATGCGGATCGTCCGCCTGAAGCGCCAGACGACGCTCTTCGAGCGCGCCTTCTGGTCCGGCACCCCGCTCGCCGAACTCTATCGCCGACTCGGCAACCGGATCGACCATCCGATAGCCCTGATGTTCGCGGCCGGCATGGAGGAGTGGCGGGAAGGTCCGAAGGCGCTGTCGGGCGAGGCGAGCGAGCGGCTCCTGGGCCGGATCGGCCAGGTCATGCAGCTTACCCTCGACCGGGAGATCCGCAGCCTCGAGCGCCATGTCGGCACCCTTGCCACGATCGGCTCGGCCGCCCCCTTCGTCGGCCTCTTCGGCACGGTCTGGGGGATCATGAACAGCTTCCAGTCGATCGCGATGACGAAGAACACGACCCTGGCCGTTGTGGCGCCTGGCATCGCCGAGGCGCTGTTCGCCACGGCACTCGGGCTCTTCGCCGCGATCCCGGCAGTGATCGCCTACAACAAGATCTCGACCGCGGTCGACGGCCTCGCCGACCGGCTCGGCAGCTTCGCCGACGAGTTCGGCGTCGTCGTCAGCCGCGAGCTCGACACCGGCCGGGCCGCCGCCTGATGGCGGCATCCACCCTGGCCAAGGCGGCGAAGGGCCAAGGCCGCCGGCGCCGCCGCCGGCAGATCGGCGAGATCAACGTCACCCCCTTCGTCGACGTCATGCTGGTCCTCCTGATCGTCTTCATGGTCACGGCACCGATGCTCACCATGGGTGTCGCCGTCGATCTGCCGCGGGCGGACAGCTCGCCTTTGCCCGGCCAGGACGAGCCGCTCGCCGTCTCGATCGATGCCTCCGGGACAATCTTCTTGCAGGAGACCGAGATCGAGCTCGACCAGCTCGTCCCGCGGCTGATCGCGATCACCGAGCAGAACACCGAGGCCCGGATTTTCGTGCGCGGCGACCGGGCGATCGACTACGGCCGGGTGATGGCCGTGATCGGCAGCCTCAACCGCGCGGGCTTCACCCGGGTCGCCCTCCTGACCGAGCTGCCGGACGTGGCGGCTGGGGCTGGTGCGGCAGCACTTGCGCAAGTGTCGGAACCTCGAGAGACGAACTGAGCGCGGATGAACCGTCCCCTCATCGCCTCGCTGATCTTCCATCTGGCCTTTTTGGGCCTGCTGCTGCTCGGCCTGCCCCGATCGTCCGGCCTGCCACCGGTCGAGGAGCCGATCAGCGTCGAGATCGTCGGCATCGCCACCGCCCCCGAGATCCCCGACGAGCCGCCGACCCCGGACCCGGCCGAGGCCGCCCCCCTGCCGCCGCGGGTCGCCGCCGCACCGGCACCGCCGCCGCCCCCACCGCCGGCCCCGCCGCGACGCGAACCCGTGGCCGAACCCGAGCCACCCACACCCGAGCCCACCCCGGACCCCCCGGTCGCCGAGGAACCCGCGCCGCCTCCGCCACCGCCGCCACCGGCACCACCGCCGGAGCCCGAGCCCGTGCCCGCCGAGGCGGCACCGCCGCCACCGGTCCGTCCCGTCGCCCGGCCACCGCGCCCGGTGCAGGTGGCGGAGCCTGAGCCAGAGCCAGAGCCAGAGCCAGAGCCAGAGCCAGAGCCCGCACCGCCGGTGCCGCAGGTGGTCGCACGGCCCGAGCCGCCGCCACCGCAAGAGACGGCGCAGGCCGAGGAGCCACCGCCCGACGTGACCGCGGACGAGGACGACTTCGCCGCCCTGTTGCGAAGCGTGGAGGAGCAGGCGCGGCGGGTCGAGGCACCCGAGCGGCGCGAGGGCACCGGCAACGCCGAGGTCGAGCGGCAGGTACCACAGGCTGCCGCGGTGGCCGAGGCTGTGAGCCTCTCGGCGAGCGAGCTCGCGGCCATCCGCCGGCAGATCGAGCGCTGCTGGAATGTGCCGGTGGGCGTGCCGGGGATCGAGACCATGCGCGTCTCGTTGCGCATCCAGCTCGAGGCGGACGGCTCGGTCCGAGCGGTCGATATCGAGGACCAGAGCCGCTTCGAGCAGGACCCGCGGTTTCGCACCGTGGCCGAGAGTGCGCGGCGTGCGGTGCTCAGCTGCCGCCTGACGCTGCCTGCCGAGAAATTCGTTGTCTGGCGGGACATGGTGCTGACATTCTCCCCTGGCGACGCGCTCAGTGGTTGATGCGTTAACCGAGTTTTGAGGCTTTTGGCTTAGACGTGACGAACGGATGGTGCGGGTGACGACGAGACGAGAGCCAGGGACGAAGTGGGGTTGGTCGAGGCGCCAAGCGCTGGCATGCGGGGTTGCGACGCTGGCCCTGCCGTCGCTCGTTCAGGCCCAGGTTCGCCTCGACATCACCCGCGGCGTGGTCGAGCCCATGCCGATCGCCGTCAGCCCCTTTGCCGGCGACGATGCCTCGCTGCGTGATACGGGGCTGGCACTGGCCGATCTGATCAGCGCCAATCTCGAGCGCTCGGGGCTCTTTCGGGTGATCGACCGGATGGCCTACATCCAGGACCCGGAGGCCTTGCGCGAGACGCCGCGCTTTGCCGAATGGCGACCGATCAACGCCCAGGCGCTGGTGACGGGTGTCGTGTCCCGCCCCGGCCCCGCCGATCGCCTGACCGTCGAATTCCGTCTCTGGGACATCTTCAGCGGTGTGCAGATGCGTGGCGTGCGCTACGAGTTCGCCGCCTCGAACTGGCGCCGCACGGGCCACCAGATCTCGGACGTCATCTACGAGCGGCTGACCGGCGAGCCCGGCTATTTCGACACCAGGATCGTCTATGTCAGCCAGACCGGGCCCAAGACCCGAAGGGTCAAACGCCTCGCCATCATGGACCAGGACGGCCACGATCACCGCTTTCTGACCGATGGCGGTGATCTGGTCCTCACCCCGCAGATCGCCCCCGACGGCCGGCGGATCGCCTATTTCGTGCTGCGCACGCCCAACCCGAGCATCATGCTGATGGACCTTGCCTCCGGCCGCTCGTCCGAGCTCGGCCAGTTCCCGGGCATGTCGTTCGCCCCCCGCTTTGCCCCCGACGGCAGCCAGATTCTAGTGACCGTGGCCGCAGGCGGCAAGTCCGACATCTTCCTCTTCGATCCCGCCTCCCGCCGCTCGACCCAGCTGACCCGCACGGGAGCGATCGACACCTCGCCCTCGTTCAGCCCGGACGGGGCGCGCATCGTCTTCAACAGCGATCGCGGTGGCTCGCCGCATCTCTACACGATGAACCGTGACGGCTCGAACGTGCAGCGGATCAGCTTCGAGCGCGGCCAGTACGGCAGCCCGGCCTGGTCGCCGCGGGGCGACATGATCGCCTTTACCCGGATCACCGGCGGCTTCTTCCACATCGGCGTGATGGAGGCCAACGGGGCCAACGAACGGTTGATCACACGCAGTGCGTTCGACGAGAGCCCGGCCTGGGCGCCCAACGGCCGCCATATCGTCTTCACGCGTGAGGACCCGCAGCGCGACCGCACCCGGCTCTTTACGATCGACTCGACCGGCCACAACCTGCGCGAGGTGGCAACCCCAGTGGATGCCTCCGATCCGGCGTGGTCCGCCACCCTGCCATGACCACGACACCCGAATGTCCGCCCCTGCCGTTAGCGAAGGACCCGACCATCATGACCCGTCTCCGCCTCGCCCTCCCCGCCCTTCTCCTCCTCGTCGCCGCCTGCGCCTCGACCCCGGAGGACGAGATCGGCAGTGCCGCCGCCGGCAGCGAAGGCCCCGGCAATGGGGCGCCGGGCTCGGCGACCGAGCTCGGCAGCGACGGCGACCTCGGCGTGGAGAACGACATCTTCGGCAGTGCGGTCCCCGGCACGGTCGAGGATTTCGAGATCAATGTCGGCGATCGGGTCTTCTTCGATTTCGACAGCTCGACCCTCAACGACGACGCCCGTGCGACCCTCGACCGACAGGCTGCCTGGCTGCAGCAGTTCAGCGAGATCACCGTCACCATCGAGGGCCACACCGACGAGCGCGGCACGCGCGAGTACAATCTCGCCCTCGGCGAGCGCCGGGCGACCGCGGCGCGCAACTATCTCGTGGCGCTCGGGGTCGATCCCGACCGAATGCTCACCATCTCCTATGGCGAGGAGCGCCCGGTCGATCCCGGCACCGACGAGCTCGCCTATCGGCAGAACCGCCGGGCGGTCACCGTCATCAACCTCGTCAACTGAGGCCGAGAGCCTCACCAGCAGGAGCCGTTGTCGCCGATGGTCTCACCCGGTCGTCCGTTCGAGCGCAGCCTCTGGCTGAGCCTCGGGCTCGCATCCCTGGTCGTCGCGACCGCCTTGCCGGCGGCAGCACAGACCGGCGCGCCGACACCGCTGCGGCTGGATTCGCAAGCGCTCGAGCAGGACCTCGGGGCCGCCCGGCAGGCGCTGGGTGAGCTGCCGGAAGGACGGCAGGCAGCCCTGCTGCTCAACCGCATCAACGGGATCGAGGAGCAGCTGCGCCAGCTCACCGGGCGGATCGAGGAGGCCGAGTTCCGCAACCAGCAGACGCAGACGCGGATCGACCGGCTGGTCGCCGACCTCGACCGGCGCCTCGCGGCGCTCGAGACCGGCCCGGCCTCCGGCCAGCTGCCTGCCTCCGGCCAGCTGGACACGGGAGAGGGTGGGAGCGCATCTCCCGGCGAGGTCCCGCCGACCGCCAGCGCAACCGGCGACGGGTCGCTGCCCGAGGGGATGACGGCAGGGCCGGGTGAAACACCGCCGGCCGGCGCCGATGCGGCGATCGAGCCCGACCCGGCGGCGCGTGACGGCTTCGTGCTCGGCACCATTCCGCGCGACGCGCTCTTGGGCATTCCCCAGCCCAGCACCGCGGGCCCCGCCGGCACGGCACCTTCGGCAGCACTCCAGGGGAGTGCCGCGAGCCGCTTCGACGCCGCCCTCGATCTCCTGCAAACCGGCGACTACAGCTCGGCCGAGGCGGCCTTCTCCCGCTGGGTCGGTGATTTCCCGGACGACCCGCAAGCCCCGGTGGCCTCGTTCTGGCTCGGCGAAGCGCAGCTCGCCCAGGACGATCACGCCAATGCGGCCGCCACCTTCGCCGCCAACTTCCGCACCTTTGGGGCGGAGGCGCCCAGGGCCGCGGACAACCTCCTGAAGCTCGGCGCGGCGCTGGCGGCCATGGGCGACACCAGCCGGGCGTGTCAGACCTTCGCCGAGATCGGCCGCCGCTACCCCGATGCCGGCGCCGGCCTGCGCCAGGCGCTCGAGCGCGAACGGCGTGCGGCCGGTTGCAGCTGATCCGCCCGGCGGGACAGCGCCGCTGAGTGCCGCTGCGTTCGCAACGGCCATGGCCGGCGTCGGCCCGTTCGAGCGGCAGCCGCGGATCGCCGCCGGCGTCTCGGGCGGGCCGGACAGCATGGCGCTCGCCCTTTTGCTTCGGGATTGGGTCGCCGCCCGACGCGGCAGCCTCCTGGCCGTCGTGGTCGACCACCGCCTGCGGCCGAATTCGACGGCCGAAGCGGCACTCGTGGTCGCCCGGCTCGCCGAATTGGGCATTCCGGCACAGATCGCGACCCGCGACGGCCCCATGCCGAAATCGGGCCTGCAGGCCACGGCCCGGGCAGCCCGCTATGCGCTCTTGGAGGAAGCCGCTGCTGCCGCCGGCATCCTGCATCTCGCCATTGCCCATCACGCCGCGGATCAGCGCGAGACCGTGGCCCTGCGCCTTGCGGCCGGTAGTGGCACCCGTGGTGCCGCCGGTATGTCCGCCGTTCGCGAGCTCGACCGGGTGCGGCTGATCCGCCCGCTGCTCGGCGTCGAGCCCGAAAGCCTGCAGGCGCTGCTGCGATCCCGGGGCGTGCCCTGGCTCGCGGACCCCGGCAATCGCGATCCCCGCTTCTGGCGCGCCCGGCACCGGGCCGAACGATTGGCCGTCCCCTCACCTGCCCGGCCGGCCGAGTCTGCGGCATCGCGCGAGACGCTCGATGGAGCGGTGGCAGCCTGGCTCGCCCATCACGCAAGACCGCATCCGCTCGGCTTCATCACGGTCCCGAGCGAACCGCTCGCCGCCCTCGATGTCGCGCTCCTGGAGCCGCTGCTCGCCCGCCTCGTGCTCGCCACCTCGGGTGACCACTGGCCGCCGGGCCGGGCGAAGCTGCAGCGGCTCGCGACCTGGCTCCGCCATGACACCGGCCGGCGCACGGCACTGGGCGGGGTGCTGATCGAGCGGGCGGGCCCCGACCTGCGCTTCGTGCGCGAGCCCCGGGCGGTGGCGGGGACCGTCCAGCTGCCGGCGACCGGCCTCTTCTGGGACGGAAGGTTTCGCATCGTCTGCCGGACGCCCGCCACGGGGCTGCAGGTGGCGCCGGCCGGGCCCGGCTGGCGGGCTCGATTGGGTCGATGTGACGCGCCTTGCGTATACCATGATGAGCCGTCGGCGTTGCCGGCGTTGGTTTTCGACACTTTGCCGTTGGTCAGCGCTGGATCCCTTGCTCTCGCTATTGGACCCTGGTGCCTGGAGCGGGCCGGAGCCGGGCTCGATATCCGTTTTCGACCGCGCAATCGGTATGCCGCCCTGCCCTTCGCTCGATCGGTGTCACCTTCGGTTGTCTCGCCTCGCGAATGCCTTATGTATGGTAATGCCTGCGGGGAGGCACCGGGCACTTGATCGTGACGCAATGCCAGCGCGCAGTGCAGCAGTCCGACGCTTCCTCATGAACGCCATTTACGAGGCTCGCACGTGAACAATTTCAGCAAGAACCTGGCCCTCTGGATCATCATCGGCCTGTTGCTGATCGCCCTCTTCAACCTCTTCCAGGGACCGTCCTCGCGCGGGCCCCAGACCTCCCTCGCGTTCTCCGACTTCATCGCCGAGGTCGAGGCCGGGCGGATCAACGAGGTGACGATCAAGGGCGATTCGATCTCCGGCACGTTCGCCGACGGCCGCCAGTTCTCGACCTACGCCCCCAACGATCCGAACCTCGTCGAGCGGCTGCGGCAAAGCGACGTCAGGATCAGCGCCCAGCCGCGCGACGACAACATGCCGTCGCTCCTGGGTGTCCTCGTCTCCTGGTTCCCGATGCTGCTCCTGATCGGTGTCTGGATCTTCTTCATGCGCCAGATGCAGGGCGGTGGCGGCAAGGCCATGGGCTTCGGCAAGAGCCGGGCCCGCCTGCTCACCGAGAAGCACGGGCGGGTCACCTTCGGCGATGTCGCCGGCATCGACGAGGCCAAGGAAGAGCTGCAGGAAATCGTCGAGTTCCTGAAGAACCCGCAGAAGTTCCAGCAGGTCGGCGGCCGCATCCCCAAGGGCTGTCTCCTGGTCGGCCCTCCGGGCACCGGCAAGACGCTCCTGGCCCGCGCCATCGCCGGCGAGGCCAACGTGCCCTTCTTCACCATCTCGGGCTCGGACTTCGTCGAGATGTTCGTGGGCGTGGGTGCCAGCCGTGTGCGCGACATGTTCGAGCAGGCGAAGAAGCATGCCCCCTGCATCGTCTTCATCGATGAGATCGACGCGGTCGGCCGGCATCGCGGCGCCGGGCTCGGCGGCGGCAATGACGAGCGCGAGCAGACCCTGAACCAGCTCCTGGTCGAGATGGACGGCTTCGAGGCGAACGAGGGCGTGATTCTGATCGCCGCTACCAACCGTCCCGACGTGCTCGACCCGGCGCTCCTGCGTCCCGGCCGCTTCGACCGGCAGGTCGTGGTCTCCAATCCCGACGTGCTCGGCCGCGAGCGGATCTTGAACGTCCATGTGAAGAAGATCCGCGTCGGCCCCGATGTCGACACCAAGATCATCGCCCGCGGCACGCCCGGCTTCTCGGGCGCCGATCTCGCCAACATCGTCAACGAGGCTGCCTTGCTCGCGGCCCGCCGCGGCAAGCGGCTGGTAACCATGGACGACTTCGAGTCGGCCAAGGACAAGGTCATGATGGGCGCGGAGCGCCGCTCCATGGTGATGACCGAGGACGAGAAAAAGCTCACCGCCTACCACGAGGCCGGGCATGCGGTGATGGCCTACTACTCACCGGCCTCCGATCCGATCCACAAGGCGACGATCATCCCGCGCGGCCGCGCACTCGGCATGGTCATGCGGCTGCCGCTGGGCGACCGGCTCTCGGTCAGCCGCGAGAAGCTGAAGGCCGACATCGCGGTCGCGATGGGTGGCCGGGTCGCCGAGGAGCAGGTCTTCGGCCACGACAAGGTGACGGCCGGCGCCT
>DAIRDJ010000113.1:0-14001 GCA_036796215.1 Geminicoccaceae bacterium | reverse complement strand
GGCGTCTATCTCGGCGGCAGCCTGCTGTTGCGCCCGCTGATGCGCCTCGTGGCGCAGACCAAAAGCCCCGAGATGTTCATGGCGGCGATCCTGCTCACGATCATCGGCACCGCGACCATCACCGGGCTGGCCGGCCTGTCGATGGCCTTGGGCGCCTTCCTCGCCGGCCTGCTGCTCGCCGAGACCGAGTACCGGCACGAGGTCGAGGTCGACATCGAGCCCTTCAAGGGCCTCTTGCTCGGCCTCTTCTTCATCTCCGTCGGCATGGGCATCGACTACCGGCTGATCGCCGCCGAGCCCTTCTGGATCGTGGCCTCGGTGGTCGGCCTCTTCGTCATCAAGTCGACGGTCACCGCGGCTTTGTGCCTCGCCTTCGGCCTGCCGCGCCACACCTCGATCGAGGCCGGCCTCCTGCTCGGCCAGGGCGGCGAATTCGCCTTCATCGTCGTCGGCCTCGCCATGACGCTCGGTCTCGTCGGCGGCGAGGTCGGCCAGTTCATGCTGATCGTGGCCGGGCTCAGCATGCTGGCCACCCCGTTCGTCGCGAGCTTCGCGAGTCGGCTCGCCAGAGCCATGGAGGAGCGCATCCGCGAGCCGGCCCAGAGCGAGCCGGCCCAGAGCGAGCGGGTGGTCCCGACCGAGGGTCTCGAAGGCCATGTCGTGCTCGCCGGTTTCGGCCGGGTCGGCCAGACCTTGGCCGTCATGCTCGAGCGGCAGTCGATCCCCTACCTGGCGGTCGACTCCGATCCCACGACCGTGCAGGAAGCGCGCAAGGCAGGTCGGCCGATCTTCTTCGGTGACGCATCGCGGCTCGACATGCTCCACCGCGTCAATGCCGAAGCGGCCGCCGCCATCGTCGTCACCATGGACAATGCAGCCGCGGTCGAGCGGATCGTCCAGGAGATCCGCAGCCTCTACGCCGACGTGCCGATCTACGCCCGGGCGCGCGACGCGGCCCAGGCGCAGCGGCTCACCGAAGTCGGGGCGACGGTGGCGGTGCCGGAGGCGATCGAGGCGAGCCTGCAGCTCGGTGGCCGGGTGCTGGCCGGCTTCGGCTTCGGCGACGATGCGGTCCACCGCCTGATCGAACAGCAGCGCACCGCCATGCTGCCGACCGCAATCCCCGAGCCGCCGGCCTTCGCCGTGCCGCACTGAGCGCCCCCTCTGCGCGCGGTCGCTGCTGTCGACCGGCTCCGCCTCCTTCTCCCGCGGTTGGTTCGACCCGCTCCTGCCGGTCATGCGCTTCCCGGCGCGGTCGATGCCGGATCGCCGCATGATGGGCCCGGGCGAAGGGGGGCGCGTCAACCTGTTCTCGGCCTTCAGGTTTGGCGCCAAAGGATCCGGATTCGGGGCGGGACCGCCGCGCCCATCGTCCCCGCGGGAACGAGCCCCTTCACCCGCGCCGACGCTCATCCGTAAGCCGATGAAACATGACGAAAACTTTTGAAACGGGCTCGATATCTTCACGGCTATGCGTCTCCGGCCACGGCCTCCCTGCCGAAGCGGAAATCGGTGCCGTCGAGCCACATCCGATGCAGGATGACGGCGGGCCCCGCCAGGCGGCCTGCCGCGTCTGGATCGAGATCACCGGCCGCCCGCTGCGGCCAGCCCGCCATGCAGCTGGGCGGTGAGCGGGCAGGCCTCCATCCCCCCGCTCGAGCGGCAGACCGAGCCGCTGCAGTGGATCGTCCAAAGCCCCGGGGTCGCTCTCGGCCCGCACGTCGTTCACGATCGTCCCGGCCGCATCGGCCACAGAGCTCGCGGTCGCCTCCAGCGACACGTCCGGTCCGCCATAAAATGTCATGGCTGCGCCTTGGCGCTGCTTGTCGCGGCTCACACCGACCACGTGCCGACATCGCGAACGGAGCAGCCACCCCCAAGGGCTGGGCCGCAACCCCAATCAGCACCGCAAGGTCGGTCGACCGTCGACGCCGCGCGTGCTCGCGTCCGAGCTCGTGAAATGCCTCGCAACCTCTCCGGATGGGCGCTGAGGGGTCGGCGCGGCTCGCCAAGGGCCGGGCGCTCGGGCATGGTGTGGGGCGTGTCAGGGGAGGGGAGAGGATGGCGGCATTGGCGCATCGGCCCTGGGTGCCGGAGGATTGCGAGGCGCTGGCCCAGCGCCTCGCCGCGGCGACGGCAGGGCGCGACCCGGCGGGCAATCTTGCCGAACTCGACCGCCTGGTCGCGAGCAATGCCAGGATCCACGACGCGGAATGCCTCAACCTCAACCCGGCGGCCAACGTCATGAACCCCAGGGCCGAGGCGCTGCTCGCGGCTGGTCTCGGCACCCGCCCGTCCCTGGGCTATCCGGGCGACAAGTACGAGATGGGCCTCGAGGCGATCGAGGCGATCGAGGTCATGACGGCCGCGCTCGCGGCCGAGGTGTTCGGCGCCCGCCATGTCGAATACCGCGTCGGCTCGGGGGCGCTCGCCAATCTCTACGCCTTCATGGCAACAACGCGGCCCGGCGATACGATCATCGCACCGCCGGCGGCGATCGGCGGCCATGTCACCCATCATGCGGCAGGTGCTGCCGGTCTCTACGGCCTCGAGGTCCACCCGGCACCAATCGACCCGGACAGCTTCACGGTCGACCTCGACGGTCTGCGTCGCGACGCGCGGCGCCTGCGGCCGGCGCTGCTCACCATCGGCGGCAGCCTCAACCTCGCCCCGCATCCGGTCCGCGAGATGCGGGCGATCGCCGACGAGGTCGGCTGCCCCTTGCTCTACGACGCCGCGCATCTCTCCGGCCCGATCGCCGGCCGGGCCTGGCAGCAGCCGCTCGACGAGGGGGCGCATCTCGTCACCATGAGCACCTACAAGAGCCTCGCCGGCCCCGCCGGCGGGCTGATCTTGACCAACGACGCTGACTTGGCGCGCAGGCTCGACGCCATCGCCTTTCCCGGCCTCACCGCCAATTTCGACGTCGGCCGCTGTGCGGCTCTTGCCGTCACCCTGGTCGACTGGCAGGTGCAGGGCCGGGCCCATGCCGCGATGATGACCGGGACGGCCAGGGCACTCGCCGAGGCGCTGGCCGCCCATGACCTGCCGGTCTTCCGCACACGGGCGGGCTTCACCAGCTCGCACCAGCTGGCCCTTCTGGCGGCCCCTTGGGGTGGCGGCCAGCGGACCGCGAAGCTGCTCCGCCGCGCCAATCTGCTCGCCTCCGGTATCGGCCTGCCGGTCCCTGCCGTCGCGGGCGACATGAACGGCCTGCGCCTCGGCAGCAACGAACTCGTCCGCCGTGGCATGACCCAATCCGACATGCCCGAGCTCGCGCAGCTGATCGCCCGTGTGCTCGTCGAGGGCGAGGCGCCCGAGACCGTCGCGGTGGCCACCACCGACCTGCGCCGGCGGTTCTCGGGCGTGCATTTCACCGCCGGCTGATCGCCGGCACGCAGATGCAGCCGGATTGGCCCTCTCGACAGGCGAGAGACTCCGCTATCTCTGGGACCGCAAGCAGCGAGGATGCCCTGATGACCAGCACCATGCACGCCACCGTCTGCCCGCACGACTGCCCCTCCGTCTGCGCGCTCGAGGTCGAGAAGACCGCGGACGGCCGGCTCGGCAAGGTCAAGGGCTCGACCCGCAACCCCTACACCGCCGGGGTCATCTGTGCGAAGGTGAGCCGCTACGCCGAGCGCTACCACCACAACGACCGGCTGGCCTTCCCGATGCGCCGCACGGGGCCCCGGGGTTCGGGCCAGTTCGCCCGGATCGGCTGGGACGAGGCGCTGGATCGCGTCGCCGAGGGCCTGGCCACGGCCGAGCAGCGTAACGGCCCCGAGACCGTCTGGCCCTACTGGTACGCCGGCACCATGGGCTTCGTGCAGCGCGACGGCATTCAGCGCCTGACCCACGCCAAAGGCTGGTCGCGCTTCAAGTCCACGATCTGCGTCATGCTCTCGGATACCGGCTGGCGCGCCGGCTACGGCAAGCGCTGGGGCGTTCCCGCGGAGGAGGCGGGCGCGCACAGCGATCTCGTCACGATCTGGGGCACCAACCCCGTTTCGACCCACGTCAACCTGATGAGCCACGTGGCCCGTGCGAAGAAACGCGGCGTCAAGCTCGTCGTCATCGACCCCTATCGCACCGGCACCGCCGAGCAGGCCGCTCTGCATCTCGCCGTTCGCCCCGGCACCGACGGGGCGCTCGCCTGTGCGGTCATGCACATCCTCTTTCGCGACGGCCATGCCGACCGCCGCTATCTCGAGGCCATGACCGACGCGCCAGCCGAGCTCGAGGCGCATCTCGAGAGCCGCGGCCCCGAGTGGGCGGCTGCCATCACCGGCCTTGCGGTCGACGGGATCGAGACGTTCGCACGGCTCTACGCCGAGGCCAAAGCCCCCTGGATCCGCTTCGGCTTCGGCTTCACGCGCTCGCGCAACGGTGCCGCCGTGATGCACGCCGCCTCCTGCCTGCCCGTCGTCAAGGGCGCCTGGCAGCACCAGGGTGGCGGCGGCCTCTACAACATGGGCGACCTCTACCACTGGGACAAAACGACGATCGAGGGCCTCGACGTCCTGGACCCTGAAACGCGCCTGCTCGACCAGTCGCGCATCGGCCCGATCCTCCTGGACGATGCTCGGGACCTCCAGGGCGGCCCCCGGGTCACCGCGCTGCTCATCCAGAACACCAACCCGATGTGCATCGCACCCGAGCTCGCCAAGGTTCACGAGGGCTTTACCCGCGACGACCTCTTCGTCGCCGTGCAGGAGCAGTTCATGACCGAGACGGCAAGGCAGGCCGACATCCTGCTGCCGGCCACCATGTTCCTCGAGCACGACGACATCTACCACGCCTCCGGCCACTCCCGCTTCCAGATCGGCCGCAAGATCTTCGAGCCCTGGGCCGACGTCCGCACCAACCACTTCGTCGTCTGCGAGCTGGCGAAGCGTCTGGGCGCCGACCACCCCGGCTTCCAGATGACCGAGTGGCAGCTGATCGAGGACCTCCTCGCCCGCTCCGGCTGGCCGGACGCGGCGACCGTCCACGCCGCCGGCGGCTGGCAAGCACTCCCCGACGACGACACCGCCCACTACCGGCGCGGCTTTCCCACATGCTCGGGCAGGTTCCACTTCAAGCCCGACTGGGCGAGCTTCGGCCCCGATCACGCCATCATGCCGAAGCTCCCCGACCACCTCGCCATCACCGACGAAATCACCCCTGAGCACCCCTACCGTCTCGTCGCCGCCCCGGCGCGGCAGTTCCTCAACACCAGCTTTACCGAGCTCGCCTCGTCGAGGAAACGCGAGCACCGCCCGACAGCCCTGCTCCACCCGGACGTGATGGCGAGGCTCGGCATCGGCGAGGGCGATGCGATCGAGCTCGGCAACAGCCGTGGCCGCGTCCGGCTCCACGCCAGGCCCGCCCCGACCCAGCACCAGGACACCATCGTCGTCGAGAGCATCTGGCCGAACGACGCCTGGCAAGGTGGCATCGGCCTCAACCAGCTCCTATCGGCCGATCCCGCCCCACCCAACGGCGGTGCTGCGATCCATGATACGGCGGTCTGGGTTAAGAAAGGCTGAAGAAGAGCAAGAAATGTGGGGAGGCTAGCCTCCCCACGCCCCTCCGTTCCTTTGGGGCGGAGGCTGCGGCAGCGCCTCGAGCTGCCGTCGGCGCCAAGTAATGGTGGGGCTCGGGGAGGTGCTACCTCCCCGCATTCTTTCCTCCGGGTCAGAACGCCCGGGCGATGGAGAAGTCGATGATGTCCTCCATGGCCTCGCGGTGCGGCGAGGCTGGGAAGATCGGCAATGCTGCCCGGGCGCGCTCGCCCGAGGCGCGGGCCCGGGCGAAGGTGGCGTCCAGCGTGCCGTGTCGTGCCAGAAGCCGCTGGGCTTCGCCGAGGTCGGTCTCGGTCTGGCTCTCGGGCGTGCCGATCACCCGCTCCCAGAAGCTGCGCTCGGTGGCATCGCCCCGCGCATAGGCAAGCAGGACCGGCAGGCTCGCCTTGCCCTCGCGGAAGTCGTCGCCGATGGTCTTGCCGAGCATCGCCTCGCGGGCCGAGTAGTCGAGCGCATCGTCGACCAGCTGGAAGGCGATGCCGACTTCCTCGCCAAAGACGGCAAGCGCCGCCTCGGCCTCGGGCTCGCGGTCGGCGACAACGGCACCGATCTGGCAGGCGGCCCGGAAGAGCGCCGCGGTCTTCGCCTTGATCACCTCGAAATAGGCGGCCTCGCTGGTGCCGACCTCGCCCGCGGTCATCAGCTGCGCCACCTCGCCCTCGGCGATCACGGCCGACGCATCGGAGAGCAGCTCAAGCACGCGCAGGCTGCCGTCCTTGACCATCAGCTGGAAGGCGCGGCTGAAGAGGAAATCGCCGACCAGCACGGGCGCCTTGTTGCCCCAGAGCGCATTGGCGGTCGACCGGCCACGCCGCAGGTCGCTCGCGTCGACCACGTCGTCGTGCAGGAGCGTGGCCGTGTGGATGAACTCGACCGCGGTCGCCAGGCCGATATGCCGGTTGCCGGTATGGCCGGCGAGGCGGGCCGAGAGCAGGGTCAGCGTCGGGCGGATCCGCTTGCCGCCGGCCGCGATCAGATGGCGGGCGAGCTCGGGGATCATCGTGACCTCGCTCTCGAGCCGGTCGAGGATCAGCGCGTTGACCTTCGCCATGTCGTCGGCGACGAGGTCCTTCGCCCGGTCGAGGTTGGGTTCTGCCGGCGTCGTCGCGGCGACGCTCGACAAGGGAACAGCGGTCAAAGCGGCGTACTCCAGAAGATCGAGGGCTCGTGGCGAGGGTGCCGGCGTGGCTGGCCGCCGGCCCTGGTGCCGCGTCCATGCCCCGCCACCTCGGTTGTCGGAGCCTTTGGGCCATCTCACTTGTCAAAGCCCGAGGCGCTAGCTACCACGCGCCTCGGGCGCTGACAAACCTCAGCCGCAGCGACGAAAGGCGACACGCGGTCTCGGCATGGTGGAATTGGTGCGCAGCAACGATCTCGTCTACCTCTCCTTCGTCGAGGCGGTTCTCGCCGAGGCGGGGATCGGCTGGACGATCACCGACCAGCACACCAGCATCATCGAAGGCAGCATCGGGGCGATCCCGCGCCGCATCCTGGTCGACACCGACGATCTGATCCGCGCCCGCCGGCTCCTGGCCGAGGCCGAGGCCGGGCTGGCCCTGGGCTGAAACCTTGGCCACGACCACCGTCGACGCGCTGCTCGGCGGCAGGCTTGCCCTCGAGCAGCCGGCCAGGGGCTTTCGGGCGAGCATCGATGCGGTTCTCCTGGCAGCTGCTGTCGACGGGCGGCAGGGCGGCCGGGTGCTCGATGCCGGTTGTGGCACGGGCCCGGCGGCTTTGTGTCTCGCCTGGCGCCGGCCGGACCTCGAGATCTGCGGGCTGGAGCTCGACCCAAGGGCCGCCGCTCTCGCGCGCCGCAATGTCGAGCGCAACGGCCGGACCGCCACGATCGAGATCATCGAGGGCGATCTTCTCGCACCACCTGTGGCATCGAAGCAGCCGTTCGACGCGGTGATGACCAATCCACCGTTCAACGCCCCGGCCGGTCGGGCCGCCGCCGATTCGGGACGTGCCGGGGCGATGGTCGATGCCGCGGGGCCGGCGGCCTGGCTCGGCGCTTGCCTGCGGCGGCTCGGGCCCGGTGGGCGGCTGGTCCTCGTCCACCGCGCCGACCGGCTGCCGACCGTTCTCGCCGGGCTCGACGCGGTGGCCGGGGCGATCGAGATCATCCCGCTCTGGCCGGCGCCGGGCAGCGATGCGGCCAAGCGGGTCATCGTTCGCTGCCGCAAGGGGGCACGGTCACGCGCGATCCTCGGCCGGGGGCTTGTCCTGCACGAGCCGACGGGCATCTTCACCGAGGCGGCCGAGGCGATCCTGCGCCATGGTGCGGCCCTCGACGAGGTCTTGCCGGCCGGCTGACGGCGATCGAGCGCTGCCAACTGCCGCGCGAGCGAGAAGGAGCTGGGATCTTGCCTTGGTATCGGCCGCATTGGCTCGATCGTCGCCGCATCACCATCCCCGTCGTTCGCCTGACGGGCGTGATCGGCGCCATGCCGCTCAGAAGCGGTCTCACGCTGCAGGGCATCGAGCCGACACTGGCGGCGGCCTTTGCCGTGAAGCGGGCCCCGGCCGTGGCGCTCAGCATCAACAGTCCGGGCGGCTCGCCGGTCCAGTCCTCGCTGATCGCCAGGCGCATCCGCGATCTTGCAAGTGAAAAAGGCAAGCCGGTGATCGCCTTCGTCGAGGACATCGCGGCCTCGGGCGGCTACTGGCTGGCACTCGCCGCGGACGAGATCTTCGTCGACCGTTCCTCGATCGTGGGCTCGATCGGTGTCATCTCCGCGGGCTTCGGCCTCAACGGCGCGATCGAGCGCCTGGGCATCGAGCGCCGGGTGCACACCACAGGGCCAAGAAAGTCGCTGCTCGACCCCTTCCGGCCGGAGCAGCCGGGCGACATCGAGGTGCTGCGCGAGCTGCAGGGCGACATCCTCCTGAGCTTCAAGGCCCTGGTCGAGAGCCGGCGCGGGGCCAAGCTGGCGCTGCCGCCAGACGAGCTCTATTCCGGCCGGGTCTGGAGCGGCGAGCGGGCCGTGGCGCACGGGCTGGTCGACGGCATCGGCGAGCTGCGCGGCATCCTGCGCCAGCGGCACGGCGACACGGTGCGGCTAAGGCCCATGAACCGGGAGCGCAGCTGGCTGCAGCGGCGCTTCGGCATGAGCCGCATGGGTGCTGCCGATCAGCTGGCCCTGGCGCTGCCGGGTCTCTTGGCGGAGATCGAAGCTGCGGCCCTGTGGCGGCGCTACGGGCTCTGACGTGCCGCCGTTCCCGCTTGCAAGCGCTGCCCCGAGGCGCCAAGTCAGGAGTGGCTGTGCGAGCGACGCACGCCAACCGCCATCGATCGTCTCTCGCCGAATGCTTGCGGAGTCATGCTGGGTCTCTCCCTTTCCAAGATCATCTTCACCGTCCTGATCATCGTTGCCGTCTGGAAAGGGTGGCGCCTGGTGACGACGATCCGCGACAAGATCAGCGATCCAGCCGATTACGCCCGGGCGCCGAAGCCCAAGCGGTCGCGGGCACCGAAGGCGGCCGAGACCCTCTACGAATGCCCGCACTGCCACACCTACGTGCCGAACGGCACGATCTGCCGCTCGAAGGAGCACTGCGTCCTCAAGCGCGGCTGAACACGGCCTCGGTCGCGGCACGCTCAGCCGGCTGACGGCAAGGCGGCCATGTGCTGCAGGCTCGGGCCAATGCGCAGCCCGAGGGCCTTGTGGTCGCTGCCGGGCAGGCGGACGACCTCGCGATCGAGCAGCACGAGGCCCCGACCGGTCAGCGCATGGTCGATGGCGATCCGCATCGGCCAGGGCAGCATGGCGGGCCAGGTGCCCTCGATCCCCCGGGCGATCTCGAGGCCGGCGCCATCGGCGAGCCCGCGCATCACCCGGCCCCAGGGCGACGCGTTGAAGTCGCCGACGACGAGCAGCGGCTCCTCGATCGGCGCCAGCATGTCGACCAGCTTTGCGACCTGACGCTCCTGCATCCGCAGCCGGCCGGGCGGCAGGGGCCGGTCGAGGTGCACGCCGGCGACGGTGATCGGCCCGAACGGCGAGTCGAGCCGTGCCGCACTCATCGCCATCCGCTGCTCGGCGTGCCATTCGCTCAAATCCTCGAGCACCGGCAGGCGGGAGAAAATGACGGTGTCGCAGGTCCAGTGGGCGAGGCAAGTGATCCGGTAGGGATAGGCCTCGGCTAGCTGGGCGAGCATCGGCTCGAGGCGTCGCTCGACCTCGGCCAGGATCACCACATCCGGGGAGCGACCGACGATCTCGGCCGCCAGCGCGTCGAGGCGCTGGTTGCCCCAGTAGATGTTGTGGAACAGCACGTCGATATGCCCCGGCTCGTCCTGGGCGGCACGGGCGGGGATCAGCGACGGCTGCAGCACCGCCGTCTGCAGGACGAGGGCGACCGCGGCGAGGCCCGCCGAGCGCCACCGCCGGGTGATCAGCAACAGGACCGCAAGGACGATCGTTCCCGCCATCGCCTGGATCAGGAACTGGCCGAGGAAATCGATCAGCACGTGCCACGCGCCGAGAAACGGGGCAGCGGTCAACAGGCCCATGCCGGCGAGGCTCGGCAGCGGCCAGTGGCGTCGAATGAAGGCGATCAGCACAGCAAGCATGGGGGTCCACTGGCTCGGCTTCGGTCTTTGGCGTCATCATGCGCCATGAATCTGAACAATCGCTTAACGGCAATGGTTCCGGCGGCTGGCGGGAATCGAGGCACTGCCCCGGGCCGGCAGCCCGTGCTAAGGGCAACAAGCACGCGAGACCATAGGGACAAAGGGAGGCCGTGTGGATGAGCAAAGCGCTCAGGGTTGCCATGATCGGTTACGGGTTCATGGGCAAGGCGCACTCCAGTGCGTATGCAAACGTCAATCACTACTTCACCGACCTGCCCTATCGGGTCGAGCGCGCCGTGCTCTGCGGTCGTGACACGGGCAAGGCGCAGGCCTTCGCCGACGCCTGGGGCTATGCGGCGGTCGAGACCGACTGGCGGGCGGTGGTGGCGCGTGACGATGTCGATTTGGTCGACATCTGCGTGCCCAACAACCTGCACCAGGAAATCGCCATCGCGGCTGCCGAGGCCGGCAAATGGGTGGTGACCGAAAAGCCGCTGGCGATGGACGTTGCCGAGGGCGAGGCCATGGTGGCGGCGGTCGAGAAGGCCCGGGTCCCCAACATGGTCTGGTACAACTACCGCCGCGTGCCGGCCGTCAGCCTCGCCCGGCAGCTGGTCGAGGAGGGCAGGCTCGGCCGGCCCTATCACTACCGCGCCCAGTTCCTCCAGGACTGGACCATCGCCCCGGACGTGCCGCAAGGCGGGGCAGCCCTCTGGCGGCTCGATGCGGCAGCCGCGGGCTCGGGTGTCACGGGTGACCTGCTCGCCCACAATATCGACACGGCGATGTGGCTGAACGGGCCGATCACCCGGGTGATGGCAGAGACCGAGACCTTCGTGAAGGAGCGGCTGCACCAGGCGACCGGCAAGGTCGAGCCCGTCGGCATCGACGATGCCTGCATGTTCATGTGCCGCTTCGCCAACGGCGCGATGGGGCTGTTCGAGAGCACCCGCTACGCCCGCGGCCACAAGGCCCTGAAGACGCTGGAGCTGAACGGCGAGGACGGCTCCGTCCGCTTCGATCTCCACGACCCGCACTATCTCGAGTTCTTCGAGTACAAGATGCAGGAGACAGCCGGCAAGGTGCCGAGCCACATCGCCGGCTGGCGCAAGATCCACGTCACCAACCACGAGCACCCCTACATGGACCACTGGTGGGTGCCGGGCCTGACCATCGGCTACGAGGCGACGTTCCTGCACGGCTTGGCCGATTTCCTCGCCGCCGCCGATAGCGGCAGCTACGCGGCGCCGACCTTCAAGGACGCGCTGGAGACGCAGAAGGTCTGCGCGGCCGTGCTGCGCTCGGCAGGGAGCGGCGGCTGGGAGACGACCGGGCTCGGCTGAGCTTCGCGTCGGTCGGTCGCCGCCACGGGCATTCGACGCACGCATCGGGCGCCGTGGCCCGGGCCGCCGGGGGCGCGCTCGAGCGCGCGCCACGGCGGCATCCCATGTTGCTGTCATCTCATCACCTGAGTGCTTGGCAGGGCTCGATCCTTGCACTAAGCGTCGTCACAGAAGAGACGGGGCGGCCGCGACGCGCCGGACCCACCAAAGGAGGCAGGCGGGCTTGGCGCATCTTCGTGTCAGTGACGTGGTGCGTCGCTTCGGCAGCGTCACCGCGCTCGACGGCATGAGCTTCGCCGTCGAGGAGGGCGAGTTCTACTGCATCCTGGGGCCGAGCTCGGCGGGCAAGACGACCACGCTCCGGGCGATTGCCGGGCTCGAGACGCTCGAGCGCGGCAGCATCGCGTTCGCCGGCCGCGACATCACCCGGGCCCCGGTGCAGGGCCGCGGCATGGCGATGATCTTTCAGACCTTCGCGCTTTACCCGCACATGACGGTCGCACGGAACTTCGCCTATCCGCTCGAGCGCGACGGGGTCGAGCGGGCGGAGATCGACCGGCGGGTGGGGGAGGTGGCCGAGCTCCTGCGCGTCGGCCATACGCTGAACCGCAAGCCCGACACGCTCTCGGGCGGCGAACAGCAGCGGGTCGCGATAGGCCGGGCCCTGGTCAGGCGGCCGAAGCTGCTCCTGCTCGACGAGCCCTTGACCAATCTCGATGCCAAGCTGCGCCACGACACGAGGGCCGAGTTCAAGCGGCTGCACCGCGAGCTCGGCATGACCATGCTCTACGCCACCCCGGACCAGCTCGAGGCCTTGACCATGGGCCAGCGGGTGGCGGTGATCAGGGACGGCCGGGTGGTGCAGATCGAGACGCCGCGCAATCTCTACGAGCGGCCCTTGAACACCTATGTGGCGGGACTCGTGGGTGCCCCTGCCATGAACCTGCTCTGCGGTCGGGTGGCGGCCACCAATGGCGCGCTGATGCTCGACCTCGGCTTTGCCGGGCTCGATCTGGCGCAGGCCGAGACCGGGCTCGCCCCGGGTGAGCCGGTGGTGGTCGGCATCCGACCGCACGACATTCGCCTCGGCGCCGATGCGGGCCGCGGCCGGGTGCTCGAGGCCGAGGTGCATCTCCGCGAGCCCTTGGGCGATGTCACGGTGGTCGATCTGCGCTTCGGGGAGGCGGCGGCCAAGATGGTGGTGCGCGAGGAGGTCGGGGTCGGGCTCATCGAGGGCAGCGGCATCGAGGTCACCATCGATCCCGCCGATCTGCACGTCTTTCACGCCGAGACCGGGACCCGGCTCGGCTAGCGGTTGTCGACGAGGCTAAGGCGAAATCTCTATCCAACAGGGAGTAGCAGAGGATGCGAACGATCAGGGACAGGCTCGTTTTGGGTGTTTCGGCAGCGTCTTTGGCGGCCGGCCTCTTGGCCGGTGGTGTCGCCGAGGCGGCCGACATCACCATCACCATGGCGGCCCCGGACTGGCCGCCGACCCGGTTCATGAAGGAGGAGTTCGACCGCTCCTACCAGTCGCCGGCCGGGCACAACACGGTGCTGGATATCGACTTCATCCCGTGGCCGAGCTTCTACGAGCGCGTCGCCGCCTCGCTCGCCTCGGGTGAGCAGAAATACCAGATGATCGTCACCGACAGCCAGTGGCTCGGCGCCTTCGTCGAGGGCGGCTACTACCTCGACCTGACCGACATGATGACCGCCGATCCCGAGCTCACGGCGATCATGGAGGACCTGCACCCGGCCCTGGTCTCGGCCTACTCGACCTACCCGCACAAGACCAAGGACTACATCGCCGAGCACGGCTTTCCGGCACCGGACACGCGCTATTTCGGCTTCCCGCAGTTCCCGGACACCTACATCACCTTCTATCGCCAGGATCTCTTCTGCCACGAGGGCGAGTCGGCGGCGTTCGCGGAGAAGTTCGGCAGCCCGCTGCCCTGCACCTACGAGGAGTGGCAGGACGTCGACTGGGACATGTTCAGCAATATCGGCGAGCACTTCCGCAGGGCGGCGGGCGATCCCCTGGGTGACGGGGTCGCCGACGACGATTTCTATGGCATCGCGTACCAGGCAGGGAAGGGCTACGACTTCTCGACCATGGCGATCAACGCCTTCATCTGGCAGTATGGCGGGTCGATCTGGGACGAGACCCAGGCACCCGAGGGCCAGGCCGAAGGGGTGGTGAACGCGCCCGAGGCGGTGCAGGCGCTCGAGCACTATCTGTCGCTCCTGCAGTACATGCCGCCGGTGGCGCAGACCGGCCAAATGGACATCTTCGTCATCCAGGACCTGTACATGCAGGGCAAGGTGGCGGCGATCATCGACTGGGTCGGCCTCGGCGAGCCGGTGCTCGATCCGAACACCTCGGTCGTCCACGACAAGTCGGCCTTCGGCGCGGCGCCCGGCCTCAGGCAGGACGATGGCACGATCGACCGGACCGGCAATATCGGCGGCCAGCCCTTCGTGCTCACCACCTGGAACAGCGACGAGGTGGTCG
>DAIRDJ010000112.1:0-14009 GCA_036796215.1 Geminicoccaceae bacterium | reverse complement strand
GCCATGCCTCACCTCCTCACCCAGAGCTTCAAGGCAGGGCTCTAACACGTTATCTTTCTTATGTTAAGTGTCTCCCGGCGGAAATAGTCGTAGACCGTCGAGCGCGGCGGGAACTCCTTCGGCAGCATCCACCAATCGATGGCCAGGAGGCCATCGATCCGATCCCTGGAAGGGGACGCGGCCAGCAGGCCGCGGCGGGGCAACCGGTCCGCAACAGGTAGAAAATCGCGTTCACCACCTCGCGCAACGACGTCGTTCGGCGCCGCCCACCCCGTTTCGCCCGCGGCAGCAGCGGCTCGATCAAGGCGAACTCCGCATCCGTCAGATCGCTTGCATAGCGCGGGCCCGACCGCTGATACTGGCGGCGGGCGGAATCGGTCCACATGTCCATGGCCTCCTTGCTCCTGGCAGAACAAGGGCGTCATAACAGACTGATTCCGCTCAGCAACTTTTCGGACGGGCTCTAAATGGAAATCGCGCTGGGCGCCAACCGATTGGGCATTGGCTCCAGATCCGTTCCTCGGGCGTACCTGGCAAGTAGGTGCGACCTTGGACCATTTGCGACGTCGACCCGTCACATCACGTTCTGTCTTGCCGACGGCGCAGATGGATGGGCTGGAGAGCCTGTCTTAGACGTTTTCCAGGCATTTCATGAGCTCGGCAGTGAGCAGATGCGAGGGGTCGGTCGGCCGTCGATGCTGGGCATCGGCGGTCGATCGACGACGAAGCAGGTGCCTCCCTGTGGGGTTGCGGGGTCCCCACAGCCCCGCAGAGTGACGACCTCACCTTCGGTCGGCTCGCGATCGGCGCCGACTTCGTCGCCGAGCTTGCCCGATGCCCCGACATCTGGCAGCGCTAGGCTCCTCGCCGGCGGTCGATTGCAAGCCAATGAAATGCCTAGAAAACGTCTCGGACAGGCTCTTGGCCGATCATTGGCTGATATCGCCCGACATACTGGCCGAATCGTGAGGTGTCCCTCGCCGACGGTCGCGCGAACCTCGATCCGATGCGGCCCCGGACCGGCAGTCGGCGAGCCTGCGGTCGGCGTTGCCCGACGCGCTGCCCGCCGACGGTCGCGCTCACATCAACTCGGCGCGGCGGACGAGCTTCTTGACCTCCTGCTCGACCACGCGCTCGACCACGCCCTCGAGATTGACGTCGAGCCAGTCCTTCAGCATGGGTCGCAGCAGCTCGACCAGGAACTGCTCGATCGTCTTGTCCCCGCCGGCGAGCGGGGTCGGGTCGTGGCCGGCCGCAGCCTTGGCGAGCTTGGCCAAGGCGCCGGCGCTGGCGGTCGCCGCCGCTGCCGAGACGAGCGACCCCTCGTCGACCATCGACCGCTCCACCGCTGCCCGCATCGGCCTGGGCTTGGCCTTGGCCGGCTGGCGCGGCGGCGGCGCCGGCTCTGGCTCCTCGTCGTAGGCCTCGGGCTCGAGCTCGATCTCGTCGGCATCGCCGGCATAGGGCTCGTCATCCCCGAAGGCGCTCCGGGTCGTCCTGGCAACACCGCGCTCGACGACCCGGGTGAGATCCAGGACATCCTCGTCCTCGTCCTCCGGCTCGTCCTCGATCGGCGGTGGCGGCGGCTTGGGCGCGCTGCGTTTTGCCGCGGGCTGTGGCGCCGCCTGCTTGCCGGCCGCACCCTCCTCCTCGTCATCGGCGATAATGCGCCGAATGGACGAGAGGATCTCCTCCATCGACGGTTCCTGATCGTTCTTGTCGCTGCTCATGCCACTGGTCTCGATCTCTTGCCATTGTCGCGGGGTTGCCGAAGCGCCAAGTCGCTGGGGGTGCGCCTCTTGTACCCCCGCAAAGGTTAAGATTCCGTCAACAGAGTTCAGTTTTCCACCTCATCGCCCGACTCCTCCGGCGTGGTTGCGCTGCGCTCATCGCCGTCGCTCTCGACCGCGGCGCCCGTGCCGATCCAGGCTCTGCGCACCTCGCGGTAGTAGGCTTCGGGATCGAAATGCATGACATCGAGGTCGAGGGCCTCGGCGGTCAGCATGCCCATCCCCGCCTTGATCCGGTAGGCAGCGACCAGGGCATCGCGCTCGGCCACGGTTGCCGCCATCTCGGCCTCGAACAACTCCTGCTCGGCATCGAGGATGTCGAGTACGGTGCGCGTACCGATCCGCGCTTCCTGCTGAACCCCCGCGAGCGCCAGCGAGGCCGCCTCCACCTGCCGGGCGAGGGCCATCAAGCGGGCTCTGGCGGTGAGCAAGGCCTGCCAGGCGGCTCTGATCTCCTTCTCCACATCGCGTTGAGCAACTTGCAGGCTGAACTGCTCCTCGGTCAAGGCCTGTCGGGTCTGGCGAATACGTGCGTACTCACCACCGCCCTGATAAAGCGGCACCGAGAGGATGGCACCGATCGACAGCTCACTCTGCCAGTCGTTGATGTCGCCGGGATCGTCGACATAGCTCGCGTCACCGCGCAGGTTGAGTCGCGGCTTCAGCACACTGAGGGCCGTATCGATCTCGGAGCGTGCCGCCGCCACGCCCGAGCGCGCGGCGCGCACCATCGGATGGTCGTCGACCAGGGCCAGGACATCGGCGAAATCCCGCGGCAGATCGGCCGGCAGGAACGGGTCGACCAGCTCGCCCGGCAGTTCGCCGATCACCCGACGATAGGCGGTCCCCGCGATCTCCAGCGCGCCGGTCGCCGCCTCCCGATCACCGACCGCGCGCGCGTAGCGGCTCTCGGCCTGGGCGACGTCGGTCTGGGTCAGCTCACCGAAACGGTAGCGCCGCTGCACGCCGTCGAGCTGTGCCGAGAGGCGACGCTCATTGGCGAGCGCCAGCTCGAGCACCCGCTGGTCGCGCAGCACCAACGTGAAGGCCTCGATCGCCTCCAAAAAAACGACCTGCTCGACCGTCTGCAGGCGGGCCCGCTCGGCCCGGATCAACGCCTCCGCCCGGTCGATGCGCGCCGTCGCCTCGCCGCCCGTGTAGAGCGGTTGCTCGACACCGAAAGCATTTCTGATGGTGCGCAGGCTCTGCCCGCCGCGATTGCTCTCGGTCTGCGACAAGGCCACACTCGAGCTGATCGTTGCGCGCGGCCGGCGGATCGACCGCGCAATCGGCAACCCCTCGTCAACCCCACGCAGCCGGGCGCGGGCGGCCTGCAGGGTCGGGTTTTCTTCGTAGACCTTGGCGAGGGCCGTCGGCAGGGTAACCTGGGCCGAGGTGGGCGTCACAACGCAGCCGAGGAGGGCGGCGAGCAGGAACGCAGCCAGCTTGGGACGATAGCGCATGGCCAGCCGCTAGCATGAACTAACGCTTTAGGCTACATATAAGCGCGAATTTCTCGCATAAGTTTAGAAATCAAAGGCCAGAGCTGGCCTGAGTTCAGGGATCGGCGGGATCCAGGCGTCGAACGGCTGCACGGCACAAAAGGCGTCGCCGACCCGGGTCGTGACGGCTATCTTCCCGGCCCGACCGGACAGCACGACCGCGGTGAGACGACCACGCTCCTCGAGCTGGTTGAGCAGGCTCGGCGGCGGCTCGACAACCGAGCCCGCCAAGAGGATGAGGTTGAAGGGCGCCTCCTTGGGCAGCCCGGCCGCAGCGTGACCCGGCTGCACGACGATCGTATCGAAGCCGAACTCGTCGAGGCGGGCCTCGATCGGGCTTGCCGCCGCCGCATCCGGGACCAGCAGGAAGACCGTCGCGACCAGCTTGGACAGCACGGCCGCGGCGTAGCCGGTATCGCAGCCGACGACGAGTGCAACCTCTTCGGGCATCGGCGCGCTCGCCTGGAGCAGCCGGCCGAGGACCAGGGGCTCGATCAGGTGTCGACCATTGCCGAGGTCGATGTCCTCGTCCTGATAGGCCACCGGGCGCAACCGCGCCGGCAGGAAGATCTCGCGCGGCACCGCCCGGAACGCCGCGTGGATGCGTGGGTCTTCCACCCCCGACGGGCGGAGCTGGTTTTCGACCATGTTCTCGCGGGCGTTGTGGTAGTCGGTCATCGAAGACCCCTATCGGTAGGCACGCGGGTGGCAGGCCGAGGCGCCGCGCCGCCGGCGCCGGTGGTATAGCCGGTCGGCGGGCCGCGAACAATCACCGTCGCGGCCGAGCATCGGCGCCGGCCTCAGCCGGTGGCACAGGCCGCCGGCGTGATCCCGGCTCGCCTGAAATAGGCCAGCGCACCGGGGTGATAGGGCACGCCCGGGCAGGGGGCGAGCAGGGCCGCCTCGTCGACCTCGCCGAACCCCAGATGCAGCCGGCGCAGTTCGACCAAGCCTTCGAACACCGCCCCTGTCACCCGCTCGGCCACGGCGTCGGGCAGCCGGCGGTCGGCGACGACGAAGGCGGTCGAAGCCAAGGTGGTGATCGCCGCGTCCTGCCCCGGATAGGTGCCGGCTGGAATGACCCCCACGCCAAAGTCGGGCAACGTCTCGACGACGCGCTCGAGGCTTGCCGGCGTCGGCCCGACAAGACGGCTCGGACAGCGCGCGAAGGCGTCCTGCACGACGGAATTGGGGCTCGCCGCCATGAAGGCGAAGGCGTCGACCTCGCGACCACAATAGGCGATGACCCGCACTGCCCCCGGATTGCCGGCGATGGCTTCGAAGTCGTCGGTGGTGACGTCGGCGGCGGCCAAGAGCATCATCGCTGCCTCGCGGGTTCCCGAGCCCGGTGGACCGATATCGACCCGGCGCCCAGCGAGATCGGCGGCCGCGGTCACGGTCGAGCCGGCATCGACGACGATGTGCATTTGCTCCTGCATGGCGCCGAAGAGGATGCGCAGATCGCGGTTGGCGCGGTCGACGGCAAACGCGCCGTCGCCGTTGTAGGCGGCCCTGACCAGTTCGGCCTGGGCGATGCCGAGCTCGACGATGCCGGCGCGGACGAAGCGCAGATTGCCGAGGCTGCCCTGACTTCGGACCACCCGGCACTGCTGCCGGCGGCGGACGAGATCGGGCTCAAGCAGGCGGCACAATGCTGCACCGAAGGCCGCGTAGACGCCGCCGACACTGCCTGTGGCGATCTGCAGCGGCCGGTCGATGGCAAGCGCGCTGGCGGCGGGCGGCGCCGGCCGCGCGAGGCCGAGACTGCTGCCCAAGGCGAGGCCGCCACCGAGCCGGGCCGTGAGCGCACGGCGCGTCCAACGACCGTTCATCTCATGACCTCCGCTTCGCGCGCCTTGAAGTAGAAGAACCGCACCAGGTCGTACTCGAAGGCCGAACCCGAGCCGTAGTAGCGGAAGTCCTGGCTGTAGCGCGCGTCGACCGCCTGCACCGGGTAGGGCGCCGGCGTGGCGTAGACGACGTCGTTGACCGGTGCGCCCGGCGGCACGAATGCGCCCATCGCGAAGTCCGCCGGCAGGCCCGCCGTATCCCGCACGCTCGACGGCCCGAGCACCGGCAAGACCAAATAGGGGCCGGCGCCGACGCCCCACCAGCCGAGCGTCTGGCCGAAATCCTCGCGCTGCTCATCGACGCCGAGCTCGGTCGCCACATCGAAGATGCCGAGGATACCGATCGTCGAATTGACCAGGAAGCGGATCGAGGCCCGGCTCGCCACCTCCGGGCGGGCCTGCAGAACACCGTTGGTGGCATTCCTGATCTCGCCCAGATTGCTGAAAAAGTTGGAAATGCCGGTGCGCGCGGGTCGCGGTACGATGAAGCGGTAGCCGCGCACGATCGGCAGGTAGACGTACTCGTCGAACTCGAAATTGAACCGGTACATCGAGCGATTGAACCCCTCGAACGGGTCCTCCCTCTCGATGACTGGTGCTGCTATCGCCGGCCGTGCCGCGTCACGATCAGCTGCTGCGGGGGTGGTCGATACGGGAGTGACACCGGCGACATCGTCGCCGGTGCCCGGCCCGGCGCTTGGCGAGGCGGCGGGGCCGCCCTGCTCGGCGCTCTGCTGGCCGGCGCTCTGCTGGCCGGAACAGGCGCCGAGCAGCAGCAGGAACGCGGCGGCCAGTGCAGCGCGCATCGCCTGCCTCGGCCGGTTCACGACCCGTCCCCGCGGGTGGCGGTCGGTGCCGCCCGCGTCTGCCAGCCGGTGGCGAAGAAGTCGACGATCCGGGCGGCGACGTCGCGCTGCATGTAGTTGCCGCAATGCCCGCCGGTCGGATAGACGGTCGACCGGCCGTCGAACACGCGGTCGAGGAAATCCCAATCCTCGGCCACCAGGATGACGTCGTCCTCGCTGCCGAGGAAGCCGACATGCTCGGCGGTTGCCAGATAGCTCTCGATCGAGCGCAGGCTGGCATCCTCGATCATCTGCTCAGGGGTCAGGCCGGGCTCTTTGCGCTGGAAGAACGGCTGATAGAGCCCTTCGAAATAGTCGACGAAGCTCCGCTCCCGGGCGTCCCGATAGATGTCGGTCAGCCGGCGGTCGGTGGCGCGCAGCTGCGTGCCGGCGGGCGTCAGAAAGCCGCTGTCGCTCATCACGTCGGCGGCAAAAGCGAGGTTGACCGCGGACAAGCGGAAGGCGATGCCGATCAGCTTCTCGATATCGACCGCATCGGGCTCGAGGACGGTGTAGATGCGGTAGACGAAATCGCCGGCGAACTCGGCGAGGCCACCGTCGGCGTACAGAGCAGCGAAGGCCGTGAACGCTCGGTCGAGAAACGCGGGAATGGCGTCCGGATCGCTCTCGACGAACCGGTCGAGCATGTCGTCGACCAGCTGGATCGAGGTGTAGAGCGAGACCGACGGGTTGAGCAGGAGCACCCGCTCGAAGTCGAAAGCCTCATCGCCCGTGGTGGCTCGCTCGTCGTCGTACTTGGCGACGAACGCGGCGAGGGTGGCGCCTAGCGAATAGCCGGTGAGATGGACCTCGGTCACCTCGATCCGGTCCTCGACCCGCTCGAGTGCCATGCGCATCAGCCGGTGCATGTCCACGGCATCGTCGCGCAGGCGCCCGGGTACCCCGGTGGTCGAGGCGTTGATGACGAAGTTGGGATGCGTCTGGTTCGGCAGCGAGATGACGTTGTTGCCGGCATGCCAGAGGAGGATCGCCAGGTTCTTGTTGATGTCGGCATCGAAGCTGCCACCGGTACCGGCGATGACGAAGACGAGGGGTGCCGGCCCTTCCTGCGGCAGAAGGCCGAATTCCGCTCCGAATCGCTCGAAGAAGAAGACCGGCGGGATCTCGCGATCGGGCAATGGCCGCACCCGGAAGAATTGCCCTTCGCGCCCCAGCTCGATCTCCGGCAAGTCCACCCGATTGGCGAGAGGGGTGGCGACCACCGTGGCGACGAGCGGATCGACGAACGGGAAGTCGTAGGCGTCGACCGGCTCCGCCCGGAGGCTCGACGGCAGTGCCGAGGCCACGAGCAGAAGCGCGATCGCCACGCAGCCACGCAGGATGCAAATCGTCATCGCCACACCATCTAATTATTTGAGTGGCAGGGCTCGTACCCGAACACGAGCGCTCTTGAATCGTACCGCGCAGCCGTTTAACAGAACGGAGCGCTGTTGTCTCGCGCTTTCATGCAACGGTTGAATGCAAAGCAGGCCCGGTGGCAGAGTGGTGATGCAGAGGACTGCAAATCCTTGCACGTCGGTTCGATTCCGGCCCGGGCCTCCAGCCGCGCATTAGCCCTTGGCACTGACTGTGGCGGTTGTTATAGATGCCGCAGTGTTCCCCGGTAGCTCAGTTGGTAGAGCAAGCGGCTGTTAACCGCTGGGTCGCTGGTTCGAGTCCGGCCCGGGGAGCCAACTCGCCTCCCTCCTCCCGAACCTCGGTGGACGGCCGAAACGTCGGCGATGTCCGTTTGACGCATCGACTGCCGCTGGCGCGATCGTCGATGCGCGACGACGGGATCGCTCGTCGCGCATCGACGACCTCGCACAGGATCGCCGGCTGGCCGGAGGTTATCCGCAGTCGCGATCTCGGACTGCTACCGCTCTGCGCTGCCACGACTTTGCAGGCCGCCCGGGATATGCAACAAGGACAGGTGATCACCCCGACCGGCCGGGACCGATCGGCGATCGGGCGGGCGATGTCTCAGTCGAGGCCACGCCCGGCCAATGCAGGGCAAGGACGAGGATGTGGGAAGCCCAGCGGCCGAGCGGACGCGTATTGGTATTTGGCGCCAGCGGCTATGTCGGCCGGCACCTGACGCCTCGCCTGGTGGCCGAAGGCCATTCGGTGCGGGCCGCGGCCCGACGACGCGCACCGCTCGAGGCCGAGGCGTGGGAGGGGGTCGAGCTCGCTACCGCGGACGCGCTCGACGAGCAGAGCCTGCCCCCTGCCCTCGCCGGCATCGACGTCGCCTACTATCTCGTCCACTCGATGGCGGCTGGCGGTGATTTTCCCGCCCGCGATCGCGTTGCTGCGCGGAATTTCGCCGAGGCGGCGGCGGCAGCGGGAGTCCGGCGGATCGTCTATCTGGGTGGTCTCGCCCCGGCCGAGCCCGACACCGCCCACCTCGCGTCCCGCGTCGAGACCGGCGCGATCCTCCGCCAGGGGCCGGTGCCGGTGACCGAGCTTCGCGCCGGGATCATCGTCGGCCCCGGCTCGGCCGCTTTCGAGGTGATGCGGGACCTCGTCGCCCACCTGCCGGTGATGGTGACACCCCGCTGGATCTATTCGAAGTCGCCGCCCTTGGCCCTCGACGAGCTGCTCGGCTATCTCGTAGCCCTGCCCTGGCTCGAGGAAGCGGCCGGCCGGGTGCTCGAGGCCGGCGGGCCCGAGCGCTACACCTACGAGCACATGATGCGGCTCCTGGTCGACAGGCTCGACCGCCGGCAGCCTTGGATCATACCGGTGCCCCTCTTGACGCCGAAGCTCTCCAGCTATTGGCTGGCGCTCGTCACGGCTACTCCGGTGAACGTGGCGAGCGCTTTGATCACCGGGCTCAAGCACGACCTCTCGGCCGATGACAGCGAGCTGCGCCGGCTCGTGCCGGGGCAGCCGCGCATCCCGTTCGTCGATGCGATCGCCCGGGTCTTCGAGGCCGAGCGGCAGATCCACGCCACCGATCGCTGGCGCGAAGGGGCCTTCGAGCTCAGGGGCGAGCGCCACGATGTGAGCTTCTACGGTAAGACGCTTAGTCGGAGTGCCAAAACGACAGCTTCGCCCGCGAGCCTGTTCGCGGTGCTCGAGCAGCTCGGTGTCGCGCGCGCCGGCTACTTCTTTCTCGATGTCGTCTGGCGGCTGCGCGCGTGGCTGGACCGACGGCTCGGCGGCAATGATGCCGGCAGGCGACAGTCCGGCGACAGCCTGAGACCGGGCACGCGGTTCGACTTCTGGCGCGTGCTCGCCTGCACACCCGGCCGGCGACTGACCCTCGTCTCGTCGCTCGTGGCACCGGGCGCCGGCGGCATGGAGTTCACGATCGACCCGGAGCAGGCGAGCGGCGGCGCCCGGCTCACCGCGACCATTCACTGGCATCCGGCGGGCTTCCCGGGTCTCCTATATTGGTATGCCCTCTGGCCCGTGCATGCCGCCATGCTGGACGGCATGGTGCGCGCCATGTGTCGCAAGGCGACAGCACCAGCCACCGACCGCATGCGGGGTGTCGTCACGGACGACGGTTGAGGCCGCCGCCGAGCCAGGGAGCGCCGGTGCAGCGCTGGCGATCGAGCGGGAACGCCCTGCCGTGATACGAACCGTTCAGCCGCTCGAGGCGGCGAAGTCCCAATAGAGCTGTCGCGCCCGACGGTAGATCGGCCCGGCCTCGAACAGCTTCTCCTCGACCCGTGTGATCGGCAGGACCTTGCCGTAATTGCCGGTGGTGAAGACCTCTTCGGCCGCCATGACATCGGCCCGCGTCAAGGTCGTCTCCTCGACCCGCACGCCCTCCGCACGCAACAACTGGATCACGCGCTGGCGGGTGATGCCGTTGAGGAAGGTGCCATTGCAGACCGGGGTGAGCGCCACACCGTCCTTGGCGATCCAGAGATTGGCGGTCGCGAGCTCCGCCACATTGCCGTTCGGCTCGAAGGTGATGGCATTCTGGAAACCGCGCTGTTGCGCCTCGGCCAAAGCGCGCTGCGTGTTGGGATAGAGGCAGGCGGCCTTGGTGTCGGTCGGGGCCGCATCCCGGGCGGGCCGCCTGAAGCTCGAGAAGCAGACGCCGAACTCGCCAGGCTCCGGCATCGCCAGCTGATTGATCGCGAGCACGAACCGCGTCGAGCCCTGCTCGGGCAGGACGAAACCGCGCATCGCGAAGAACATTGGGCGGCTATAGAGCTCGGCATCCTTCGGAAACTTCGCCACCCCTTCACCACAGAGTGTGGTGATCGTCTCGGCCGAGATGTCGGGCTCGAGCAGCAGTCCCTTGGCCGATTCGACCACGCGCGCGCAGTGCCGGTCGAGATCGGGCGTGTGCCCAGCAAAGGCCCGAGCACCGTCGAACACGACACTCGCCATGAAGAATGCAGATCGTGCGGCCCGATGAGCGGCTGCCCGGCATCCCGCCACTCGCCGTCCCAATAGCTGATGGCCGTGGTCATCGCCACCCCCCGAACGCGCTCTCGAAGCTCCCACCACGCCTGTCGGCCTGGAACCGATCGACGCTTCCCGTTTCATAGAGCGCCTTGCCGTCGCTGACCATACGACCGAGACATTAAAAAGCACTGAACGGTCAGCCCCATACCCGACGGGCTACCGCCAGCATGTTGCGACCGAGAATGCCGGCCATGGCCGCGTCGTCATAGCCGAGGGCCAACATGCCTTCGATGATTTCCGCAACTTGCTCGGGGGCCGCGATCTTGATGTTCAACCCACCCACATAGCCGTGTGCCGGCGGCCACCAGTAGTCCTTGTCGAGCCCCGGCGGGTCGTCGTCGAGGCCGCCCGCCGGATAGCTGTAGTCGATGCCGAGCCCGACATGCTCCGGTCCGTACTGCTGCACCAGATAATCGATATGATTAAGAATTGCCGGGCTTCGGGCCGCATGATCGCCCAGGAATCGTCCGACCCCGTTGACGCAGACGACCCCGCCCGTAGCAATGCAGCCGCGAATCTGCTCGTCCGTGATGTTGCGCCCGTCGGCGCAGAGGGCTCGGGGATTGGCGTGGCTGAAGATCACCGGTGCGGTCGATACCGCCATGATGTCGAGGCTGGTGCGGTGGCCGGTATGCGAGCAGTCCATGAGGATCCCGGCCCTGTTGATCGCTTCGACTATTCGATGCCCGAGGGGGCTCAGGGGCACGTCGTCGTCGTAGCAGCCACCGCCCACGGCGTTGTTGCGGTTATAGGCGAGATGCATTTGGCGCACGCCGAGATGGGCGAAGAGCTGGACCATCCGCGGCTCCCCCGAGAGCGGCACGGCGCCCTCGAGATCGAAGGCCACGGCCAGACGACCGGTCGCGTGCGCCGTCTCGACATCGGCCACCGTGCTCGCCGCGACAAAAAGGTCCGGCCGGGCGGCGAGCTGGGCACGAAAACTCGCGAGCACCTTCATGATCTGCGCCAGTGGGTTCATGTCCATGCCGACATTGACCGAGACGAAGCTGCAGCCGGCTTGGCGGTGCCGCTCGAGGACCGCAAGATCGGCGGCCTCGTGCAGCGGCAGACAGGCATGCGCGTCCCAGATCAGCCAATCCCGGCCGACCACCGCCGCAGTACCCTTGGACCCAGTCGACATATCCATTGCCATGCCACCGTCCCTCGCTCGATTGCTCGTGCCGGCCGCCGCCGTGTTAACCGAAAATTAGCACGGCCATGCCATGCTCGGGTCCTGAAGCGGTGCCGGGCTGAGGTGCCGCGAGCCCCGTGACAGCCTGTCAACCGCAGCGCGAGTGTCGATGCAAGAGTTCTGTTCCGCGCACGCTTTGAAGGTTCTCTTGATCGAGGACAACGGTGCCGACGCGCGGCTCGTCGAGGCCCTGCTCGAGGATGAGGAGGACATCACCCTCCATTGTGCAACGGACCTTGCGGCGGCCCTCGGCGAACTCGGCCGCGAGCGCTACGATGCCATCCTCCTCGACCTTCTCTTGCCGGACGCGCGCGGCATAGACCTGATCGAGACCATGCAGCGGGCAGCACCAGAGGCTGCAGTCATCGTCTCGAGTGGTCAGGCCGCCGGCGACTGCCTGCTCGCCCGGGCCATCATCCGCAAAGGTGCGGAGGACTATCTCCCGAAGGCCGGGCTGACGACGGCGCTTCTCGCGCGAACCATCACCACGGCCGTGGAGCGGCGGCGACTGAGCACAGCTTTGCGCCGCCGAGCGGTACAGCTTGAAACAGCGTTGATCGATGCGCAGATTGGCCATCTCACCTGGGTGCCGGGGCGGACGGATGTCGCGATCGCCGGTGATCTCATGGGTCTGCTCGAACCTGCCGAGACCAGCCAGACAATCCCGGCGAGAGTTCTCTTGCGGCGGATGTCCCAAGAGACCCGACATCGCCTCTATGCGCTCTGGCGGGAGGTCGCGCGAGGTGCCGAACGCCTCGCCGTGGTGCTGGTCGAGCATGAGCACGAAGGCCGGGGGCGCGGACGTGATTTGCTGGTCGAGGCGGTCGCCGAGCGTGACGTCGGCGGCCGGATCGTCCGCATCGACGCCCTGCTGCGGGACACAGGCCCGCTTGGCGATATCGAACGGCTTGAAAGCGAGATGCTGGCGCAGATGGGCCATGCGTTGCGAACTCCGTTGACCACGATCCGCGGTGCGCTGGGCCTCCTGGCGCATGGTCACGAGCAACCGCTCGCGATCGCTACTAAAGCCCTGGTCGACAATGCCATCGCCAATGCCGACCGGATAAGCAAAGTCATAGGCGAGACGCTGGAGACGGTTGGCGCCGACAACCAGAGCGTCCTGTGCCACCGCCGGCTGGTCCCCCTCGGTCCCTATCTATACGAGGCGCTGGCGGCACGCCTGTCTGGCGCCGCACGAACTGCGATCAATCCGACGCAGGCCGATGGCGTCGCGTTGACCCTCACGCAGGCGAGCCAAACCACGGACATCATGGTCGATGCCGCCCAACTGCGCCGTGCCATCGACTGCCTGTTCGCCCTGCTGGCCAATAGCGCGCCTGGGGCCGACCGTCTGGCGCTCGATGTGACCCTGCATCGCGACTTCGCTTGGCTGCGGATCGAGGACCGTCCCGAGACCGGCACGCAGCAATCCGCGACCGAAAGTGGCGGCCGGATCGCCGACTTGCGTGTCGCCGTGCCGCTGGCGGCTTGAGCGATGCGCGAGTTGCAACGTGGCCAATCATCGCTGCCGATCGACGAGCCCGCCTGCGATGGTTCAGTGGCTGCGACGCCCATGACCACGGCCGTCGGCGAGCGGTCGCTCGCGCGGGTGGTCGTTGCGGAGGACGATCCCGATATCAGCGCCGTCATCGCCCTCGCGCTTGGCCGAGTGGGTGGCCTGGAGGTCACCACTTGTGCGCATGGCCGCGCCGTGATCGACCTCGTCCCTCGCCTTTTGCCGGACCTCTTTCTCTTGGACGTCATGATGCCCGAGATGGACGGGCTGGAGACCTTGGCCTGGCTAAAGCGTGAACCGCGCACAACGGCGATCCCGGTGATCTTCATGACGGCTCGAGTGCGCCCGCGGGATCTGGAGACCTACCACGCTCAAAGTGCGCTGGCGGTGATCGCCAAGCCCTTTGATCCGATGACCCTGGCCCAACATTTGCGCAAGCTCTATGCTGACATCCGATCCGCTCGAGACTGACCCGCTCGCCGATCTGCGGGCCCGCTGGATCGCCCGCAGCCGCGAGCGAGTCGCAAACCTTCGCACAATCGTCGACGCCCTGGTGGCCATGGATGGTAGCACCACGGACGATAGCGCGGCGCTCGACGCGATCGCCCGCATAGCCCATCAGCTTGCGGGCTCTGCGGGCACGTTCGGGTATGGCGGCCTGAGCGAAGCAGCCGCCACTTTGGAGGATCATGCCCGTGTGACCTCGGGCAACGCGGCGACCGTTGCGCCGACGCTGCTCGTCCCTGTCCTCGCCACTCTCGAAGTCTTGATCGAAGAGCTCGCACCGCCCGATGGAGTGGGCCCTTTGGGCCGGACGGCAATCGGGCGGCGGTTTTGACCGTGGGCCGGGTGTTGTGCGCCTCGAACTGCTCCGGGCTGAGAT
>DAIRDJ010000111.1:0-14029 GCA_036796215.1 Geminicoccaceae bacterium | reverse complement strand
AGAAGCTGAGCCCGGGCTGTGTCAGCCGGATCGCTCGGCTGGCGCTGCTGGCGCCCGACAGCGTCGAGGCCATCCTCGCTCGGACGCCGAACCAGGGCGTCATCCTCGATCGGCTGGGCAGGGGCTGCCGATGGATTGGGAGGAGCAGCGAGTTGCCTGCAGCGGCTGACTGTTAAAACGCCTCTCGGGATCGAAACCCAGGATGATCTCGCTCAATCGCATGAGCCGAGCTTAGTCTTCGAAGCGCTGTTCGGCTTCGCGAACTCTTGTCCGCCAGCACTCGGCTTCGCCAACGAGTTGTCAGTCGAACTCGCGCAACCAAGCCGTGACTATAGCATACTCGAGCTTCTACGATGCGCGAACCGGCGTGCGACAGGTCTCGAGGAACGCGGCGGCTGGCTCGAGTTGGGCGGCACACGTCTGCCTCTGGGCGACTATCTCACTCTAGACGGCAATACCGGGCTGATCCAAGCTGGCAGGGCGCTCGTGGTTACGACCATCCCTGTGGCACTGGTGGACGGCCTCCGGCGCTTGCACGGGCGGACTTGAGCCAGCGGCTCGCCTCGGCGGGCATTCGTCTGGAAGCGCGAGGCCGAGATATTGCGGCATTTGACCTTGCCGGACGTCGATTTAGCTGAGCGCTCAACCGGAACAGTTTGCCCGAAAGCATTTCGCTGTCGAGTGAAGCGCCGCTTTGCGGAACGGTGTTGCGAACGCCTGGCTCGCTACAGCACCACTGTACCCTATGTTCTGCCACGGTTACCGCGGCGCGACGCGTCCTGACCCGACGCGCGCCGGTGCCACCAGACGCTGCCGATCTGCATGAACACGGGCCTCGCCCGCCAACTGGAAAGACGACGATGCTGACCCTCGCCCTTCTGACCACGGCCCTCTTGTTCGGGGGCATGGTGCTCTATGCCTTCGGTTTTGCCGCGTTCCTGTTTACGGCCTTGCCAGCCGAGATGGCCGGCCCGACGATCCGGCGGGCCTTTCCGCATTTCTACCTCTTCGTCCTGGTGAGCGCGGCGGTCGCTGCCGTCCTGCTCTGGCCGCACGATCGGCTGGCGGCGGTGCTGCTGGCAGCGATCGCGGTGACAACGGTCCCGACCCGGCAGGTGCTGATGCCGGCGATCAACGAGGCCACGGACAGCGGGGCGAAAGCGCGCTTCAAGTGGCTGCACGGCTTGTCGGTCGCCATCACCATCGGGCATATCGGGCTCGCCGGCTATGTGATCGCCCGGTTCGCGCAAGGGACTGTCACGTGATCGGCCTGCCGTCCGAGAACGTGCAGTCCTATCCCCGCCCGCCGGCGCTGGAACCGGTGCCGCAGCTGATCGAGATCAGTCTCGGCGGGGCGGTCGTGGCCCGGACCCGGCGGGCGCTTCGCGTGCTCGAAACACATCACGCGCCCACCTACTACCTGCCGCCCGAGGACATCCACGCGACGCTGCGGCCGACCATTGGCAGCAGCTTTTGCGAGTGGAAAGGGGTAGCGCGCTATGTCGACGTCATCGCCGGCGGGACCACCGCGAAACGCGCCGCCTGGTGCTACGACGAGCCGTCGCCGAGCTTCGCGCCGCTCGCCGGTTTCATCGCCTTCTATGCCGGGCTGATGGAGGCCTGTCGCGTCGGCGACGCGCGCGTCATCCCGCAGCCGGGCGACTTCTACGGTGGCTGGGTGACGCCCAATCTCGAGGGCATCGTCAAGGGCGCACCCGGGACCGGGCACTGGTAGGGGTCGGCACGCATTCACGCCTGCGGCGGATCGAGACCGCCGATCGCTCGAACTCGGACACCGCCAACCTTGCGCTCGCCGAGCGGCGTTCCGCCGCGCTCTCCGGGTCCGCACCGCCGTTGAATCAGCCGGCGAGCGGTCGATATCCCTCGCCTCGTCAACTGGAGTGTGACGCATGCTGAAGACACACAACGACCTCGCCGAGAACACGCGCGGCGCCATGATCAACCTGCTGCAGGCGCGGCTTGCCGACGCCATCGATCTGTCGACCCAGACCAAGCAGGCGCATTGGAACGTCAAGGGCCCGCACTTCAAGGGGCTCCACGAGCTGTTCGACGAGGTGCACGATCATATCGAGGCGGCAGTCGACTTGATGGCAGAGCGGCTGGTCGCGCTGGGCGGCATCGCCGAGGGGACCGCCCGGGCGGTGGTCGGCCGCTCGACCCTGGCCGAGTACCCGCTCGATATCCTGGCTGGAACCGACCATTGCGCCGCGTTGAGCAAGGCCTTGACCACCTTCGGCAAGGCGATCCGCACCGGCATCGACGCGGCCGGCGAGGCTGGGGACCAGGCCACGGCCGACCTGTTCACCGAGGTGTCGCGCCAAGCTGACAAGGATCTGTGGATGGTCGAGGCGCACCTGCAGGCCGAAAGCTGATCATGCCAGGGCGGTCGGCGACGCACGCAGGCGATGTAGCGGTTCCGACGGGTGAGATGTCTGCAGAAACTCGCCGCCGTCTGCAGCCACTCGAACTCCGAGCGCCACCTCTACAGCCGATCACCTGAAGCTGAAGCGAGATCGCACGGCAGCGCACGGCGCGTGGGGCAACGGTCGTCCTGGTCCGCCGCGAAGCCGAAACGCGCGATATCGCAGCACTGGAGCTAAGGGGCTCTTGACCTCCCGTGGTGCGCGCTCCTCGCTCGCCGCCGTGGTAGCGCCGGCTGGCCCTGAGCGACGATCTTACTGGCTAATCCATCAATGCCGAGTCCGGCGGTGCAACCGGTGCAGCAGACTGGGCCCCGGACAGTCGGGCAGCCCGATCTACGTGCGATCAGGGTCTTTTCTGAACGCCGATCGAGGTTTGCACGTGCATGCCGGTTCGCAGGAGGGCGAGGCGAACGCATTGCGCAAGCACCGCTGCCCCTCCGCTGCAAGGGCAGCTGAACCGGTTGGGTTCAGGCTGCGCCTCGGCCCAGCGCAGCGTCGAACGCTCCTCGTCCGCCTCGGCGGCTCGCGTCGGCGAGCGCCGCGACGTCGTCGATGGTCTCGCGGGTGACGAGCCCGACGAGCCGGTCGGTGACGTCGACGACAGCAATGGCCGGCCAGTCGGCTTCCTGGAGCAGCCGTGTCGCCTGCGCGAGATCACCGTCGTCGGGAACGCGGGGAATGCCCGCCGTCATCACCTCGACGATCGGCGTTCGCGACTCCCGCTTGGCGAGCGACGCGTAGATGGTGCCGCGGGTCGTGACACCGGCGAGGCGCCCGTCGCCATCGCAGATCGGGATGACCGCTTGTCCCGTCTGCAGCCGGCACGCGACGGCGTCACCGAGGCAGCTGTCGAGGCCCAGCCGTGCGAACCGACTGATCATGGCGTCGCTGTTGCGCAGACCGGTCAGCGAGGCGTGCCTGTTGGCGGCAGCGCCTTCGGCCGCCGCCGCGAAGTAGATGAAGATGCCGACGAGGATAAGCACGATATTGCCACTAGCCACGCCCAGGAGGCCGAACACCACGGCAAAGCCCTGGCCCAGGCGTGCGGCGATCCGGGTGCCGCTGACCGGGCCGCGCCAGAGCGACAGGAGGGCGCGCAGCACGCGCCCACCGTCCATCGGGAAGGCCGGGATCAGGTTGAAGAGAACAAGAAACACGTTGGCATAGAGCAGCCGCCCGGCGAGGCCGGTGACGGTCGGCGCCATGATGTCGGCGAGGCTGGGCAGGCCGCCTAGCACGAGCAACAGGGCCGCCGCGATGACGACGTTGACCGCGGGGCCGGCAAGCGCAACGACGATCTCCTGCCCCGGCGTTTTTGGCATTCCCGCCATTCGCGCCACGCCGCCGATCGGCAGCAGGATCACGTCCGGCGTGTGCACCCCGTACCGCCGGGCCGCAAGGATGTGCCCGAACTCGTGGAGCAGCACGCACATGAACAGCAGCGAAACGAACCCGACGGTCGCCACCGCAGCAGTCGAGCCGCCCTGTGCCCAGGTCATGCCGCCGATCGCAAGGAGGAACAGCAGGAAGGTGACGTGCAGCCGAACCGCGGTGCCGAACAACCGTCCAATGGTGAGCGAGTAGCGCATGACCCGATCCATCAACCGTGTGAGATAGATCGCGAGCTAGCGGCATCGGGTGCGCTCGCAAGGTCTTCTGCACCGGCTGCGGCATTGCGGCCGGCCGTCGCCGTCTCGCCGGGCCCGGCAGGGCGTCAGACGGGGTTCTGCGCGCCGGCGAAGAACCGCAGCTCGCCGCGCTCGTCGAAGATCGGGCGGATCCGCAGGCGGTTCATGAACGGTGCGCCGTCCTTGCGGTAGTTGAGGATGTCGATCGAGAACACCGTCCGCGCCTGCAGCGCCTGCCGGATCGCCTCTACCGCATGCGGGTTGGTGTCCGGGCCTTGCAGAAACCGGCAGTTCTTACCGACCGCTTCCTTCGCCGAATAGCCGGTCTGCGCCTCGAACTCCTCGCTGACATAGATCATCGGATTGTCGGGCTGGGAGGGGTCGGAGAACACCACGCTCATCTCGACCTCGTCGGCCTCGATCAGGGTGCGGAGCTCGTCCACGCTCGGTGATGGCACTGACATCGAGATCTCATGCCTGCAAAAGACCGTTGGTCGGCCGCCGTGGCGCGTAGTTTCTTCAGTATCGACGATCTTGCAAGGGTACTCTTGGTCAGCCGACACCGGATCGACGGTTCCGGCGGCCTGCGTCGAGGCGGGGTCGAGGAAAAGGACGGACGCGGTTCCCCCGTGGTCCACCTTGCCGCCATATTGCACTATCGTTCACCGCCGCGGCCCGAGGCTGCCGGAATGATCCTTAATAAATACAAAAATTTCGAGTACAAAACTCTCGGCGAGATCTGCACGTACAACAATAATTACTGGTCTAGACATCAGTTGTCGCTGCAGCATTATGTCGCGCTTGAAAGAACTGAATTCGAAGACATCCTCCCGTTTCGTACACGGAAGTACGCCAGGAGCTGCTGAATGGAAAATCTCACTGCAGGTCAGTTCAATCTGATCTATAACGCGTTCTCGTTCGCTTTCGCGACGTTTGCCGCGTCGACGCTCTTCTTCTGGTTCGGCCGGGGGCAGGTGGCAGCGCAGTACAAGACTGCTATGACGATCACCGGTCTGGTGACCTTCATCGCGGCCTATCACTACTTTCGGATCTTCGAGAGCTGGGGCGAAGCGTTCACCTTCGTTGACGGCGTGCTCGTTGCCACCGGCACGCCCTTCAACGACGCCTATCGCTACGTCGACTGGCTGTTGACCGTGCCGTTGCTGTTGATCGAGCTCATTCTGGTCATGAACCTCGGCCGGTCGGAGACGATCACCCGGGCGACCCGGCTCGGTCTCTTGGCCGTCTTGATGATCGTCCTCGGCTATCCGGGCGAGGTCGCGACCAGCGCCGGCGAGCGTTGGCTCTGGGGCACCTTGTCGATGATCCCCTTCCTCTGGATCGTCTACGAGCTCTTCGTCGGTCTCTCGAAGTCGATCGCCGCACAGCCCGAGGATGCACGCGGACTGGTCAACACCGCGCGCTGGGTCACCGTCCTGAGCTGGGCCTTCTACCCGGTGGTGTTCTTCGCGGGTGCCATCGGCATCGAGGGTGCCATGGCCTCGACCATCATCCAGGTCGGCTACACGGTCGCCGACATCGTCGCCAAGTCGGTCTTCGGCGTGTTGATCTACATGATCGCCGTTCGCAAGAGCGGCGACTTGACGAGCCCCTCGCCGCGCGCCGTGCCGGCCGAGTGATCTCGACCGCGGCCGCTCGCCTTCGGGCGGGCGGTCGCCCTTTTCTCTCGTCTTCTGTCGCCCAACCGATGATCGCCGAAGGACAGTCATGATCGACATCGCAACCCAGGCGATGACGTCGCTTCCGAGTGTCGAGGCGCTGATGGATCGCCTCCTCGGCCACGGTCCAGTGGCCGACGCCGCACGCTACCACCTCGAGGCAGGCGGCGGCCGCGTTCGCGCCGCGATCGCACTTGCAGCCTCGTCTGCGCTCGACATCGAGAACGCCGCCGCCTTGGCCTCGGCTGCGGCGCCGGAACTCCTGCACAACGCATCGCTCGTGCACGACGACCTGCAGGATGGCGACCGAATGCGGCGCGGTCGCCCAGCCGTCTGGGTCCGCTATGACAAGGCCATGGCGATTTCGGCCGGCGATCTGCTCGTTTCGGCAGGCTACGCAGCGCTCGCCTGCCACCCGCACCCCGCCGCTGCCATCGCCATGACCCACGAGGCGGTCGCCGCCACGACGCGCGGCCAGGCCCTGGATCTCGCGGCGGAGCCGGCCACGTTCGCGGACTACGTGCGAATCGCCACCGCGAAATCGGGGCCGCTCGTGGCCCTGCCGATGCGTCTCGCCCTCCTCGCCGGGGCCTGCCCCGGCGACGCGGCGGCGGCACGCGCCGGGCGATCGCTCGCCCTGGCCTACCAGATCATCGATGATCTCGGCGACCGGGTGCCCGACCGGCAACGCGGCGTCATGAATGTCTGCCACATCCTCGAAGGCGAAGGCCGCACGCCGGAAGACGCCGCCGAACTGGCGGTATCGCGCGCCCGGCACGCCCTGGAGCTTGCCCGAAGCGAAGCCCGCCGCCTGCCCGCCGGTGCGGGTGCTGCCTATCTGGACCTCGCCGATCGCCTGTCGCACCGGTTGCCGGAGACTGTTGATGCTCGCTGAACCCAAGCTCGGCACCCGTCCCAAAGCCGACAATCGCAACGCTGCTCCGATCCGTCACGCCCGCGACAGCAACAGCCCCCGGGCCATTGTCGCCGGGGCCGGGTTCGGTGGGATCGCAGCCGCACTCCGGCTGCGCGCCAAGGGGTACGAGGTGCGCTTGATCGACCGCTGTGCCCGCCTCGGCGGCCGCGGCCAGGTCTTCGAGCATGAAGGCTTCCGGCACGATGCCGGACCGACGGTCTTGACCGCACCCCAGCTGTTCGAGGAGCTCTTCCAGCTCTTCGACAAACGCCTTTCGGACTGTGTCGAGCTGGTGCAGCCTTCCCCCTGGTATCGCTTCTATTTCCAGGGTGGCGAGACCTTCGACTACGGCCCCACCGAGGAGGCCACCGAGGCGGAGATCGCCCGCCTGTCGCCGGGCGACGTCGAGGGCTATCGCCGGCTGGGTGCCTGGTCGAAGCAGATTTTCGACATCGGCTTCACCAGGCTGGCCTCGTCCCCCTTCCATTCGGTCGGCTTCATGGCCCGGCAGATCCCGCATCTGCTGCGCCTGCGGTTTCACGAGAGCGTCTGGTCCATGGTGTCGCGGCATCTGAAGGATGACCGGCTGCGCCGTGCCTTCTCCATCCAACCGCTGCTCGTCGGGGGCAACCCGTTCGACACGACGGCAATCTACGGGATGATCAATCACCTGGAGCGCACCTACGGCATCTGGTTCGCGAAGGGTGGCACGGGTGCTCTCGTCGACGCGCTCGAACGGCTGATGCGCGAGGTCGGCATCGCGATCGAGCTCGACACCACGATCGAGCGGATCGAGGTCGAAGCCGGCCGTGCCGCCGGTGTGGTGACCACGGCCGGGCGCACCATCAGTGCCGACCTCGTGGTCTCGAACATGGACCCGGTCCACGTCTATCGCCACATGCTGCCGAAGAGCGTGCAGAGCCGCGTGGCACGGCTGCGGACCCGCACCGCACGGCTCTCGATGGGGCTCTACGTCCTCTATTTCGGCGCAACCCGCATTTGGCCGGAGGTCGCCCACCACACGGTCTGGTTCGGCGAGCGCTACGAGGAGCTCTTGGCCGACATCTTTCGTCGCAAGATCCTGGCCGACGACTTCTCGCTCTACGTCCACCGGCCGACCGCCACCGATCCGAGCTTCGCGCCACCGGGGCAGGACAGCTTCTACGTGCTCTGTCCGGTGCCGAACCTCTCCGGCGGCCAGGACTGGGCAGTCGAGGGGCCACGGCTGCGCGACCGCATCGTCGCAGCCCTCGATGCAACCATGCTGCCGGGCCTGAAGGACACGATCACCGCCGAGTTCGCGATGACGCCCCAAGACTTCGAGGAAGACTACCTCTCGGTCGACGGCGCCGGCTTCTCGCTCTCGCCGTTCTTCTCGCAGTCGGCGTGGTTCCGCTTTCACAACCGTGGCGAAGGGGTGCGCGACCTCTACTTCGTCGGCGCCGGCACGCATCCGGGCGCCGGCCTGCCGGGTGTCGTCTCCTCGGCCAAGGTGCTGGACGCACTCGTTCCGGCCGTGGGCGCGTCGGCATGACCATAGGCACCATGACAAGAGATCGCGTGACACCCGAGCGCCTCATGGCGCGGCACGCCCGGAGCTTCGCACCGGCGACCCGCCTGCTCGGTCACGCCGACCGGCGCCGTGTGGCACGGCTCTACGCGCTCTGCCGGACGATCGACGACCTGGCCGACGAGCCCGGCCGAGAGGGCGGAAGGGAACGTCTGGAGCAGCTGCTGAGCGCCCTCCATGGCACCGACGGGAGCGACCCGATAGCAGCCGAAGCCGGAGACCTTTTCGGTGGCCGGCCCGCTGGTCTCTCGGCACTGGCACTCCTGGTCGAGGCGGCCGCGGCCGACACCGCTGATACATGCCTCGGGGACGACGCGGACCTCGACCGCTACTGTATGGGGGTCGCGGGGTCGGTCGGGCTGATGATGTGCGCGCTGTTCGCCGTGCCACGGCGCTCGCACCCGGCCGCCATCGATCTCGGCAAGGCGATGCAGCTGACCAATATCTGTCGCGACGTGGCGGCCGACGCGCGCGCCGGAAGGCGCTATCTGCCGAACACCCGCTGCCCGCATCCGCCGGCGGCGATCGCCGCAGCGACGCCGGCCGCCATCGCCGATGCGCGGGTCGCCATCGCTGTCTTGCTCGATCGGGCGGACGGCTTGTACCGCTCAGGGCGCGCCGGTCTCGACGCACTGCCGCCGCGACTGCGGCTGGCGGTGGCGGCGGCCGCGGCGATGTATGCCGGCATCGGCACCGAGATCCGCCAACGCGACTGCGACCCGACGCTCGGCCGCGCGGTGGTGCCGCTGCACCGCAAGGCGAGCCTCGCGGCCGCCGCTGTCCTCGGCCAACTCCGCCGCCCCAGGCGGCAGGTGGTGGAGGAACAGCATGCCCTCACCTGACGTCGACATCGCCATTCTCGGCGGCGGCTGCGCCGGCCTGAGCCTCGCCGCCCGGCTGGCGCGCACCAGGCTTTCGGTGCGGGTGATCGAGCCGCGCACGCATTATGTGGCCGACCGCACCTGGAGCTTCTGGCGGACGGCAGCCGACCCCTTCGAGGACTGCGTGCGGGCCGAGTGGCGGGCCTGGAGTGTGTTCGGCGAGCGCGGCGAGACGCGGCGGCGCTCGGCCAGCCTGCGCTACCAGACCATCGATGCCGGCGCCTTCTACGAGCGCGCCCTCTCGCTCATCGACGACGGCCCGGCATCGGCGATCTCGCTCGGCGTCGAGGCCGCGGGCGTGGCACCGACCGACCGCGGCTGGCGGGTCGATACCGATGCGGGTGCGTTGACCTCGACCATCCTGGTGGATACGCGGCCGCCAAAGCGCGTCCCGCGCTACGGGCAGTTCTTCGTCGGGCGCGAGATCCGCACCGCGCGGCCCGTGTTCGACCCGACCGTCGTCCACTTGATGCGTTTTCGCCCCTCTCGCAGCGGTGGCGTCGACTTCGTCTATACCCTGCCGTTCGCCGCCGACCGGGCCCTGGTCGAGGTCACCACGTTCGCCCCCGCACTACCGGCCCATGCCACCTTCACCGACTGGCTCGACGATGAGATCGCATCCCTGGACCCGGGCGATGTCGAGACGCTGCGCCACGAGGCAGGTGCACTGCCGATGCAGGTCGGCTTCGGCGAGGTACGTCGCGACGGCATCGTTCGCCTCGGCCTCGGCGGCGGCGCCGCGCGACCGTCCACCGGCTACGCCTTCACGCGAATCCAGGCCCAGGCCGATCGGGTGGTCGCCGCGCTTCAGCGCGGCGAGGCGCCGGATACCCGGATCGACAGTGCCATGACCCGGTTCATGGATCGCGTTTTCCTCCAGGTCCTGGCGACGGCCCCCGAGCGCGGACCGGCCTTGTTCGAGTGCCTTTTCCGCAATGCGCCAGAAGATCGCCTCGAGCGGTTCCTCTCCGGCTCGACGCGGGCGGCGGACCGGCTCTGGGTCATGGCCTCGCTGCCGCCGCTGCCCTTCCTGCGCGCTGCCGCCGTGCCGGCATGACAGCGCAACCGCGCTGGCAGACCATCCTCTTTGCCGCGTCCGTAACGCTCGCGATAATCGCAACCATCGCGATCGAGCTCGATCCGACGCTGCAGATCCTGCTCCTGGCACCCCTGGTCGCCATCCTCGGCCTGCCGCACGGTGCGCTCGACCTGCCGATCGCCGAAGCTATCTGGCCACTCGACGGCTGGCGCGGCAAGCTGCGCTTCGCCCTTGGCTATCTGGGCCTGGCCGCGCTCGTCATCGGCCTCTGGCTGGTCGCCCCTGGGCTCGCCCTTCTGGCCTTCCTCGCCTACTCGGCGCTCCACTTCGCCGACGACTGGCAGGGAGCTCCCGCCCCGCTCCGCTGGACCGGCGGCCTTGCCGCGGTGGGTGCTCCGGCCTTGTGGCACCGGGCCGAGGTCGCCGACCTCTTCGGCCATCTCGCACCACCACCCGCCGCCGACATCGCCGCCGACGCGCTCGCCGTCGCCGGTGCCGCGGCGCTCCTGGCCCTGCTCGCCGCCCTCGTCCTGGCACGCCACTGTCGCGGCCGAGCGGCCCTCGAGCAACTGATGCTGTGGGCAGCGGCACTGGTCCTCGTACCGCTCGTCTACTTCGTGGTCTACTTCTGTGCGCTGCATGCCATCAGGCATTTCACCTCAGCCATCACCAGCATCGACTGCCCAGGCCGCTCGATCATCACAGTCGCGACCCTCTCAGGCCTCGTGGTCGCAGCCGCCGCCCTGGCCGCTTTCTACCTGCATTCCACGAGGCTGGTCGCTGTCGACGAGGCGGTTTTCAAGGTCGTCTTCATCGGCCTCGCCGCCCTCACGGTGCCGCACATGATCCTCGTCCATCGCTTCCACCACCGTCGGGCATGAACAGGATCCGGTAGCGGCGGCCTGTATCCTGGAAAGCAACCACCCATGCCCAGGAGTTGCCATTCGTCTGGCCCCTGGCACAGCCTGAGGTCGTAGACGTGCTCGAAGCTGCGCCGCCGCGTCACCGTCGCGATGTGGCCCGCCTAGAAGAGCCGTTCGAGCATGCGTTTGGGATCGCTCCATTCCCACCAGCCGGTGCGGCTCGCTCGTCGTCTGCGACCTCGATCCCGCCACCGGCCAACCTGTCGAGATCGCCCGCGACAGCATTGTGCCTGACAGCTTCGCGGGTGCGCCGCGCGGCGCGCAGATCCACGTGACCCCCAAAGGCCGGTTGCTGTTCGTCGCCGAGCGTACCGGGCGGACGATCGCCGGTTGGCGCGTCGATCCCCTGACCGGCCGCCTCGCCGACCGCCGGATCACCCCGTGCCCGGTAGGTTTGCGCACGCTACTTCGACATCGACCTCTCGAGCCGCTACCTCGTCGTCGGCGGCGTCGATTCGGACAAGGCCCCGGGTGCATACGACAGCCCCGAGATCGCCTGTTTCGGCATCGATCCAGCGAGCGGCGCACTGACCGAGCGCGGCCGGGCGCGCTGTGGCGACGGGCCCTACCGGGTCGAGATCGTCGATCCGGGGTAGCGGTTCGCTCAGAGCGAGGCGGTGATGCCGCCGTCGACGTAGAGGACGTGGCCGTTGACAAAGCTCGCGGCGTTGCTGACCAGAAAGAGGCAGGCGCCGACCAGTTCCTCGACTTGGCCCCAGCGGCCGGCGGGCGTGCGCTTGGCGAGCCACTCGCTGAACGCGGGGTCGGCGACAAGGGCGGCATTGAGCTCGGTCGCGAAGTAGCCCGGCGCCAGCGCGTTCACCTGCAGGCCGTACTTGGCCCAGTCGGTGGCCATGCCCTTGGTCAGGTTGGCGACGGCACCCTTCGACGCCGTGTAGGGGGCGATGCCGGGGCGGGCCAGCATCGATTGCACCGAGGCGATGTTGACGATGCGGCCCTGCCCCCGGCCGATCATGTGGCGGGCCACCGCCTGGGCGACATTGAACACACTCGTGACATTGGTGCGCATGAGGGTCTCGAAGGCCTCGATCGGGAAATCCTCGAGCGGTGTGCGGTGCTGCATGCCGGCATTGTTGACGAGAATGTCGAGCCGGCCGATCTCGGCCTCGATGGCGTCCACCGCGACCTTGGACGCGGCGTGGTCGGTGACGTCGAAGCTCTTGGTCAGGATCGTCGCACCTTCGGCCCTGAGGGTCGCGGCGGCCGTTTCGAGCGCTTCCTGGTTGCGGCCGTTGAGCACGATCTCGGCACCGGCACCGGCGAGGCCGCGGGCCAGCGCGAAGCCGATCCCCTTGCTCGAGCCCGTAAGCAAGGCGCGGCGGCCGGAGAGGTCGAAAAGTTGCAGGGGGGACATCGAGACCGCCTTTCGGTGTTCGGACGAGGCGCCGACGGCGCCGGCAAGGCAGGGGTTGCGGGCGGAGTAGTTCGCGATAGGCTCGCGCTTGTCAACGCGGGACCTGCTCATGGGCCCTGGCGGTCGAGGGGAGATCGTCCATGCGTGCCGTCATCATTCATGCCGCCAAGGATCTGCGCATCGAGCCCGGCTGGGCGGGCGAGCCGGGGCCCGGCGAGGTCACGGTGCGGGTCAGGCGCGGCGGCATTTGCGGCTCGGATTTGCACTACTACAACCACGGCGGCTTCGGCACGGTCAGGCTGAAGGAGCCGATGATTCTCGGCCACGAGGTGGCGGGCGAGATCGTGGCAGTGGGACCGGGTGTGGCGGGTCTCGATGTGGGCGACCGGGTGGCGGTGTCGCCGAGCCGGCCGGACTGGAGCGACGTCTACGCCAAGGAGGGCATGCCCAACCAGTCGCTCGGCATGCGCTTTTATGGCTCGGCCATGCCGTTCCCGCATGTCCAGGGTGCGTTTCGCGAGCTTCTGGTCGCCGAGGCGGCGCAATGCGCCCGCGTGCCGGACCATGTCAGCGATGCCGCGGCCGCCATGGCCGAGCCGCTCGCCGTCTGCCTGCACGCCGTGGCCCGGGCCGGCTCGTTGCTCGGCAAACGCGTGCTGGTGACGGGCTGTGGGCCGATCGGCGTTCTCGTGATCCTCGCCGCCCGGCGTTCCGGCGCCGCGGAGATCGTCGCCACCGACATCGCGCCCGCCTGCCTCGCCCATGCCGAGCGCGCCGGCGCCGACCGCGTCGTCGATGTCGGCGGCGGCACGACGGCGCTCGATCCGGACGCCGCCGGCAAGGGCTCCTATCATGTCGTGTTCGAGGCGTCGGGTGCCGCCCCGGCGCTGCGCGAGGCGATCCGCCTGGTCCGGCCGCGCGGGATCATCGTCCAGGTCGGCCTCGGCGGCGAGATGACCTTGCCGATGAACGTCCTGGTCGCCAAGGAGATCGACCTCAGAGGGACGTTCCGCTTCCACGACGAGTTCTTCTGGGCGGTCGAGCTGATCGCCAAGGGGCTGATCGACGTCGAGCCGCTGGTCAGCGACGTCTTTCCGATGAGCGAGGCCGTCGCCGCCTTCGAGCGGGCGTCGGCTCGCAGCCGGGCGATGAAGGTGCAAATCGCCTTCTGAAACGGCCCGGCCGCGCCGAAGCTGCGCTGCGGCGGCGATCGCGTGGGGCTCGACGGCATGCGGTGCACCCTTGGCACTTGACCATTCGCGACGCTACTCCCATGCGTGGTCGCAGGCTCCAAAGCAAAGCCGACGTCTTGTGTCTGACCGTGCCGGTTAGCGAGCCACCGACGCCATGCCTTCCGACCAATCCTAGCTGCATGGCACCGCGAGCAAAAAACAGTAGGCCGAAGAGCCTGCGTCAGGGAGCAATAGACATGCAGCGCAGAACACACCTCCAACGTGGGCTCGCCTTGGGCATTGCCATGGCCGCCACGGTCATGCTCGGCATGCCGGCCGGAAACTAGTTCTACTGTGTCATAAAGTTTGCTTGCCCTCTCCACGGACATTTTCGTGCTGGAG
>DAIRDJ010000110.1:0-14135 GCA_036796215.1 Geminicoccaceae bacterium | reverse complement strand
GCGGCACGTTCTGGTGGAGGAGCTCGAAGGCGGTCAGCGCCGCCCCCTGGTTGCGCGGCCGGGTCTCGTCGACCCAGACATGGACCGGAATACCCTGCTCCTGCGCCGCATAGACAGGGGCGGTCGCCGTCCCGCGATCGATCGTCGCGAGCCAGCCGGCATTGCAGTGGGTCAGCACGTTGACCGGCTCGCCGGGCCCCTTGCGCGCGGCCGCCGCCTCGATCAGGGCGAGACCGTGCTGGCCGATGGCCCGGCAGATCTCGACATCGGCATCGCAGATCGCCGCTGCCCGGGCCATGGCGAGCTCGACCCGGCGCTCGCGTGGCTGGTTCGCCAGGGTCTGGCGCATGTCGTCGAGCGCCCAGCGCAGGTTGACCGCCGTCGGTCGCGTGCGGATCAGCCGGGCGATGGCGGCCTCGAGCCCGGCATCTGACGGGTCGGCGCGAAGGGCGAGTGCCACGCCATAGGCCGCAGTCGCCCCGATCAGCGGTGCCCCTCGGACCTGCATGGTCTCGATCGCCACGGCGGCACTCTCGAGATCGACCAGATCGACGATCTGGACCTCATGCGGCAGCACGGTCTGATCGATGATCTGCACCGTCTCGCCGTCACCTGCGACCCAGATGGTCCGGTAGTGCCTGCCATCGATCAACATCGCCGCCTCCGCTCGCCTGCCAGCTGTCCCTGTCCGGCACGATAACGGAAGTGCCGGCGTCCGACGACCCTGCTTGCGTTGCAGATAATATTCCTATATTAGGCTCGTGGTCACAAGAGAGAGGGCGAGATGGGTCAGGTTCTGCGACGCGGTGCGAGCGGGTCGGCGGTCGAGCGGTTGCAGCAGGCACTCCGGGCTGTCGGGTTCAATCCGGGGGCGATCGATGGCCGGTTCGGTCCGGCGACCGAGGCCGCCCTCATCGCCTTTCAGCGAGCGCACGGGCTGCTCCCCGACGGCATCGCCGGGCCCCTGACCTGGGCCAAGCTCGAGGGTGGCGGCCCCGGTGCACCGCTCGATGTGACGGACCAGGTGACCCTCGACCTCGTCGCCGACATGTTCCCCTACACCCGGCTCGATCCGATCGTCCGCCATCTGCCGCCGCTGCTCGACGCATTGCGGCAGTTCCAACTCGTCGACAAGCCGATGGTGCTGATGGCGCTCGCCACCATCCGGGCCGAGAGCGAGACCTTCGAGCCCGTCGACGAGCTGCCGTCGCGCTACAACACCTCGCCCGGCGGCCACCCATTCGATCTCTACGACAACCGGATCGATCTCGGTAACCGCGGTCGCCCCGACGGCGCCCGCTTCAAGGGCCGCGGCTTCATCCAGCTCACCGGGCGCGACAATTACGGTCGGATCGGCCGGCAGATCGGGCTCGCCGACCGGCTCGAGCGCCAGCCGGAGATCGCCAACGAGCCCAAGACCGCAGCCCTGGTGCTCGCCTGCTTCCTCGCCGCCCGGCGGCAGCCGATCAAGCAGGCGTTGCTCGAGGACGACCTCGCCCGCGCCCGGCGCCTGGTCAATGGCGGGCGACACGGGCTCGAGCGGTTCACCGAAGCCTATCGGATCGGCGAGCGCCAACTCGAGGACCCGGTCTGGTCACCCTTGCCGATCGCAGTCGCGGCACCGTTGGATTACTTCCCGGTTCAGACCGTGCCGGTCGTCGCCTGAAGGGTTGCGGCCTTCGCGGTCACCGCCTCGATGCTCGGGATCTGCCGCGCCTGCTTGATCAGATCGACGGCGAGCGAAAGGGTCCGTTTCTCGCAGTCGGCCCGGCGGCCCTGATCCTCGATCAGTTCGAGATCGATATTGTGGGCGAGGCCGAGGATCCGGCGGATCATCGAGGTGCCGGCATAGCCCACCGCATCCTCGAAGAGACCGCGCATAAAGGCGTGCTGCGCCTGGCCGAGCGAGCGCTGGCCTGGATCGCCACCATTGGCGCCATCGGCCGCCTCGAAGAGATCGGGTGGATAGGCGTCGCCGGTGCGATTTTGCGTCCATAGCTCGACGAAACGGCGCTCGAAGCCGTTCCAGAAGCGCTCGATCGTCTCGAGCGTCCACTGTCGGTAGGCATCGCGCTCGCCGGGCTCCTTCTCGTGCCCGGCCTGGCTGAAATAGCTGAGTAGCAGGTTGCCGATCAGCTTGCCCACGTCGAAGCCCATCGGCCCGAAAAAGGCGAACTCGGGGTCGATCACCTTGGTGTCGGTCGCTGTCACCATGATCGAGCCCGTGTGCAGGTCGCCGTGCAGCAGCGCCTCGCCGTGGCAGAGGAACTTGACCTTCAGGATCGAGACGGCGCGCTTGAGCTCGGCATCGCCGCGGATCGCTGCCGCCACATCGTCGAGCTCGGGGCTGGTCCAGCGATTGAGCGGGGCGATGCGGTAGGGATCGGTGAAGATCAGGTCCTCGGTGATCTTGCAGAGTGCGGTGTTGCCGGCGAAGAGCGCCATCAGCGGCTTCTTCTCGGCGGCCGGCAGTGCCAGATCGGAGGTGAAGTAGAGCGAATTGGCGGCGTACTCGACGAGGTGGTCGACGAAGGCGGGATAGACCACGGTATCGATCATCCCGCGGCGCATGATGATGTGCGGGCTCAGCCGCTCCATGACGATGAGGAAGAGCTCTGGGTCGTAGTGCAGGATCAGGGGCACGAGCCGGCCCACGTGGCGCGCCTGGATGGTCGTCGCCTGGTACTCGAAGAAGGCACGTTCCAGCGGCAATGGCCAGCTGTCACCAACGAGGCGGACATAGGGCAGGGCCTGCTTGACGCAGATGTCACCGTCCTTGCCCTCGACGATGAACACGAGGTTCAGATTGCCGTCGCCGACCTCGGAGACACGCCAATCACCGGGCGTTCCGCCGAGCCGGCTCGCGACCTCGGGCAGCGTCGCCAAGTACCGGGGCAGGCTCGCCTCGTCCAGGGGGCGATAACCAGCAGGCGTCTCGATGGTCATTGTCAAGGCACCTCCCTTGTCTCCGGACCGCGCGCCCATCGCAAATCCTGCCGCCCCGGCGTCGCCTGCGACGGGCGGCCGTGCTATGCCAGAAGCCGACGGCGTTCGTAAACCAGTCCCGACGACGCACGCCGCATCCGCGATCGAGAAAGACAGCCGATGCCCGGTCTCGACCCAGCTTTCGCCCGGCCGATTTGGTGGACCAGCTTTCTTCTCGGCGCAGCACTGGTCGGCTCCATCCTCGTCTTCGGCAGCCGTTTTCTGATCCCGCTCGCCATCGCCTTCATGCTCTGGTTGCTGATCAACGCGATCGGCAAGATCTTCGGCCGGCTGGCGATCGGCTCGTTCCGCCTGCCGGGCCTGCTCTGCCGGCTTCTGGCGATCATGACCATGGCCGGCCTCTTCTGGCTGATCATCGATATCGCCGCGCGCAACGTCGCGGCGGTGCGCGAAGCCGCACCCATGTACCAGGCCAACCTCGTCGACCTGATCGAGCGAACCAGCGCGTCCTTCAACATCGAGCGCAGCGTGGTCGACGAGCTGATCGGCCGCATCGACTTCGCCAGCGTCGTCTTCTCGATCACCACCGGACTCGGGGCGTTGATCGGCAATTTCGGGCTGATTGCGCTTTATGTCGCCTTCATGCTGCTGGAGCAGCGCAATTTCGACGTCAAGATCGACCGGCTGTTCGACGACCCACAGCGGAGTGCGGCCCTGCGCCAGTCGCTGAGCGAGATCGAGCAGCGCATCGAGCGCTATATCTGGATCAAGACCCTGGTCAGCTTCGTCACCGCCGTGCTCTGCTGGGTGGTGCTCGCCCGTGCCGGCGTCAACTATGCGAGCCTCTGGGCGCTGGTCATCTTCCTGTTCAACTATGTACCCAACATCGGCTCGTTGTTCGCGGTGATCCTGCCGGCGCTGTTGACACTGCTGCAGTTCAACGACTGGGGCGTCTTCTTCAGCGTGACACTGTCGCTCACACTGGTCCAGGCAGTGATCGGCAACTACGTGGAGCCGCGGCTGATGGGCTCGACGTTGAATCTCAGTCCGTTCGTGATCGTTCTGTCCTTGACGTTCTGGGGCGGGATCTGGGGTGTCGCCGGAATGTTTCTCTCGGTGCCGATCACCGTGATCATTGCCATCGTCTTCTCGAAGTTCGAGCCCACGCGCCCGGTCGCGGTGCTACTTTCGAGCAACGGTCGGCTGGCCGGCTGACGGTGGCGATGGCTGAAGCGGTGGTGGAGCCGACCGGGATCGAACCGGCGACCTCTAGAGTGCGATTCTAGCGCTCTCCCAGCTGAGCTACGGCCCCACGAGGTTGCGCGGGATATCGGTGCCAGGGCCCCCCGCTGTCAAGCGTCTTCGTATGATCGACCCGACGCCGGTCGAAAACCTTGTCACGGGCCGGCCCGCCGCGTAAGCCCGCAACCGCGTGACCAGCCCGAGGCTTTTCAGACCCGCGGCAGCGCGCCATCCGTCACCATGCCGACCAGCCGGAGCCCCGATGATCGCCGTTTACAATCTCATCAACACCGTGATCACCATCTATATCTGGCTCCTCATCGCCATGGTGATCTTGAGCCTGCTCGTCAGCTTCAACATGGTGAACACCGGCAACCGCTTCGTCTACACGATCGGCGACTTCCTCAACCGCATCACCGAGCCGCTCTTGCGCCCGATCCGCAACATCCTGCCCAATCTCGGCGGCATCGACATCTCGCCCATGGTGCTGATCCTGGCACTTTACTTTATCCGCGACCTGGCCTTCCAGATCATGGTGATGTGACGCGAGCGGCATCGTAGGAATAACAACCGCGATCGTCCTTGCCGTCGAACCGACCCGAGGGCAGTTCGGCAGCCGGGCCACAGCCGGCACCGGCGCGGGCTTCGGCACCCCGACTGCGACGAACTGCCCATCGGTTCCGTTGCGAAGACCGAGTGAGAACGGCGGTGCTGATGCACGCCCAGCCTGGTCTATGGCTTGGTCCACGGCCGTGTTTTCTGCAAAGATCGGATCGCGCGCCTGCTGCGGATCGATCGAGCGCAAACCATGTTGCGGCGCACATTTCTGCCCGACCGCGAAGAGAAGCCGCAGTCCGGGCCGGCCCGCAACCGACCGACGCTATGGCGACTTGTGGCCGAAAGAAGAAAAGGGCTCGACCGCTACTTGGCGATGAGAGGGCTCCTCGGGATTTTCGCAGGTGCGCCGGTGCCGGGGACCCGATACGGACGGGACGAAGGCGCGTGGCTGCCTCTTGCGAAGCAATAAAGAGCCGCGGCAAACGTTGAAGCGTCGCGTGTCCGCGAATTCTGCGAGTTTCGGCAGGCCGCTTTTCTCAGAGGATCGCGACGCCGATCAGGCCGATGATCCCGACGAAGACGAGATAGTAGACGGTCGGGATGATCGTCTTCGCGAGCACCGCGCCCTCGCGGCCGAGAAAGCCCACGGTCGCCGAGGCCGCGACGACGTTGTGGATCGCGATCATGTTGCCCGCCGCAGCCCCCACCGCCTGCAGCGCGATGAACAGCGTCACGGGGTGCCCCAGTTGCTCGGCGACGCCGTACTGGAACTGGCTGAGCATCATGTTGCTGACCGTGTTACTGCCCGCAATGAAGGCCCCGAGCCCGCCGGCGGTCGCGGTGAAGAACGGATAGACGTCGCCCACCGTCGCCGCGAGCCAGGTGGACATCGCCACCGGCATGCTGGGCAGCTCGGCCGTGTTGACGCCGGAGTTGATCAGGATCCGGACCATCGGGATGGTGAAGGCCAGCACGAAACCGGCACCCAGCAGTATTCGGCCCGATTCGCCCACCGCCGTGGCGAACTGCGCCGGCTTCATCCGGTGCAGCAGGATGGTGACCAGCGCCACGAACACCAGGATGCCGCCGGGCAGATAGAGCGGCTGGATGCTCGCCGAGACTCCCGCCTCGCCGAAGATGTCGCTCATCCCGAACGCCAGCGAGGTCAGCATCGCCTTGAAGTCTTCGCTGACGCGGCTGAGCACCAGGATGCCGGCGACCAGCAGATAGGGAGCCCAGGCCATCGCTGAACTGATCGGCGCCTTGTCGGTCAGCTTCTCGAGCTTGATCTCGAGATCGCCGATCCATTCGACGGGCCACTGTTCGGGCGGCGGGAATTCCCAGTGCTCCTTCGGCATCAAAAAGCCCGCGCGCGCCGCCGGCACCACGATCGCCATGGCCACGAGCGAGCCGAGCAGCGACGGAAACTCCGGCCCGAGAAAGACGCCTGTCAGGATGTAGGGGATCGAAAAGCACACCGCCGCGAACATCGCGAACGGCAGGATCGACAACCCTTCCGTCCACGAACGGTTGGCCCCGAAGAAGCGCGTGATCATCATCACCATCAAGATCGGCATGAACAGGCCGACCACGCCGTGGATGATCGCGACCTCGGTGGTCACCGTACGCAGGAACGCCTCCCAAGTGGAGCCCGCGGCCTCGAGCTGCGCGCCGACCACCGCCTGATCGAGCCCGCCGGTGACGCCGATGATGATCGGCGTGCCGACCGCGCCGAAGGACACGGGCGTGCTCTGCACCATCATCCCGACGACCACCGCCGCCATCGCCGGAAAGCCCAGCGCCACCAGCAGCGGTGCGACGATCGCCGCCGGTGTGCCGAAGCCGGACGCGCCTTCGATAAAGGAGCCGAACAACCAGGCGATGATGATCAACTGCACCCGCCGGTCCGGGCTGATCTCGGCGAAGCCGGAACGAATCGTCCTGATCGCACCGCTGTGCTTGAGCGTGTTGAGCAGCAGGATGGCGCCGAAGATGATCCAGAGGACCGAAACCGTGATCAGCAGCCCCTGCACGGTCGAGGCCGCCACGCGGGCGAGCGGCACGCCCCAGAACAGCAACGCGATCAACGCGGCAGCCGCATAGACCAGCGGCATCGCCGTTCTCGCCGGCCATCGCAACCCGACGAGCAAAACGCCGGCCAGCGCAATCGGGGCAAAAGCGAGTACGGCCTGAAGCCATAATGCCATTGGTAATGGCCCCCCCTGAGGCGGTTCGTGCCCCGTGGCCCGAACTCGAAATTTATCGCCCGCGGGGATCGCACACTTGCTTGCGGGAGTAAAGCGTGGAGTCAGCGGTTCACAGGGCCTATCGGATTGGCGAGCGCTCGGTCACCCCGAGGCCAAAAAATTGGGACAAGAGACTAATTTCAGCTCGCACCTGCACCGCCGGCAACCCGCGCCATCTCGAACAACCGGTGGGGCGCGGGGAGGATCATCCTCCCCATACCTGTCCTTCCATCTGCCGCGTCAGTTGACGGTCAGCATGTCGAGGCGGCTTTGCACCATGGCGTGTTCGGGGGTGGCGGGATCGAGTTGGGCGAGGACTTGTTCCCAGTGCTCTCGCGTTTCTTCGGGGTTGCCGTCGGCCAGTGCCCGGATGCCGAGATACCAGTGGAGCTCGGGGTCTTCGGGGGTTTGCGCCAGGGCTTTTTCGAGATGCGGCAGGGCTTCGTCGGGGATGACCGGGAGGCCTCGCGGTTCGGCGGGCGCCTCCAGAAGGGCTGTTGCCAGGCCCTTGTTGAGGGCGGGGTCGTCGGGTTCCGTGGCGAGGGCCTGGCGAAAGGCGCGGGCGGCGTCGGCGCGTTGGCCCATGATCAGGTAGGAGCGGCCGAGGCGTTGCCATTCCTCGGCGCTGCCGCCCTCGCCGGCGAGGCGGTCGGCGAGGCTCTGCACCATGGCACGGATTTGGGCGGTGCGTTCCTCGGGGCCGAGCTCGGCCATGTCGCGGGCGCGTTGTTCGACCGGATCGGGGGCGGCCGCCAGCGCCAGGATGGGCTCGGGGTCGAGGCCGAGCTGGCGGGCTGCCTGGGTGATGGAGGGTTCGATCTGCGCGCGCCAGGGGGCGTCGGCCGGGGTCATCTCGAGCAGCACGCGCCAGCGTTCGAGCGCACCGTTGTAGTCACCGGCCTGGGCGGCGGCGAGGCCGGCGAAGTAGAGCGGGCGGGGATCCCCGGGCTCGAGCTCGGCCAGGCGGAACATCAGCTGGCGGACCTCGGGTGTGACGACACCCATGGCGCGCTCAAGCAACGCGTCGGCGAGGCCGGTGATCGCCTCGATCGCCTCGGGTCCAAGGTCGCGGGCGCGGCGATAGGCGTCGATCGCCTCGGCGGTGCGGCCCATCGTGAGCTGGCTGCGGCCGAGCATCAGCCAGCCCTGGAGATTGTCCGGGTCGTCCGCGAGGCGGGCTTCGAGGCCTGCCACCATGGCGCGGATCTCCTCCGGCACCTCGGTGGGGCCGCGCTCGATCTCGCGGGACGCCAGCGGCATGTCGGGCAGGGTCGGGGCACCCAGCTGCCAATAGAGCGCGCCGGCACCGGCGGGGACGGCGAGGAGGGCGGCGATCGTCAGCGCACGGCCCAGCGGCGTTGCCGCGAAGTGCTGGGGCGTGCCGCGGCTGGCCGCCCTGAGGATGCGGCGCTCGATCTCGAGCCTCGCCGCCTTGGCCTCTGCAGGCCCGATCAGGCCGCGCCGCTCGTCCCGCTCGAGCTCGGAAAGCTGGTCCTTGAGGATGACGACGGCACTGTCGGCGGCACCGTCCGCGGAGCGCCGGCCGATCAGCGGCAGGGCCAGGGCGACGATCGCCAAGGCCAACGGGATCAGGATGACGAAGAGGCTCGAGACGGTCATTCGCGCATCTCGGCCGCAGCACTGCGGTCGTCCAGGAGCTCGCTCAGCCGGCGGCGCTCCTCGGGCGACAGCTCGGCCGCCTCATCGGCGTCACGCTTGCGGCGGGCCGTCGTGTAGGCGATCCCGGCGCCGAGCAGGAGCACGGCAAAGGGACCGGTCCAGAGGATGATGGTGCCCGTGGTGACTGGTGGCTTGAGGAGCACGAAATCGCCGTAGCGGTCGACCATGTACTGCATGATCTCCTCGTCGCTCGCGCCCGCGACCACACGCTCGCGGACGATGCGGCGGAAGTCCTGGGCGAGGTCGGCGTTGCTGTCGTCGATCGACTGGTTCTGGCAGACCACGCAGCGCAGCTGCTTGCCCAGTGCGCGGGCGCGGGCCTCCAGCGCCGGATCCTCGAGCAGCTCGTCCGGCTGCAAGGCCGCATCGGCGGCCGGCGGCAGGAAGGCGAGCCAGACGAGGGCCAGGACCAGGAGAAAACGCTTCATTGCTTCAGGCTTTCGAGGATCGGTCGGATGTCGCGCTCGACGTCCTCGGGCCGCAGCGGCCCCACGTGGCGATGCACGATCACGCCGTCGGCGTCGACGATGTAGGTTTCGGGCACGCCGTAGACCCCCCATTCGATGCTGGTGCTGCCGTCGAGGTCGTGGCCGACATGGGTGAAGTTGTCACCGAGCTCGTCCAGCCAGGCCCTCGCGTCCTCGGCCTCGTCCTTGTGGTTGAGGCCATGCACGACGATGCCCTCCTCGGCGAGCCGGTTGATCAGGGGATGCTCGACCCGGCACGGCACGCACCAGGAGGCGAAGACATTGACCAGCACGGGCTCGCCGCCGAGATCGGCACGGGCGAAGCCGTCCTCGTCCCGGCCGGGAATCGGCGGCAGGTCGAAATCGGGGGCCGGGCGGTCGAGCAGGGCCGAAGGCAGCTCGGCGGGATCGCGGGTGAGGCCGATCGCGAGGAAGGTGGCGATGACCAGAAAGACGATTGCCGGGACGATGAAGAGGAGACGCCGCATGATGCTCCACTAACCTGCCGGTCGAGCACCGGCCTCGGCGCCCGGCAGGCCGGGTTCCGCGCAGCGGCCGCGATGCGCAAGTGCCGTGGTCGGGGCACCGACCCTGAGCCTGCGGTCGAAGAGCGAGACGAGGCCGCCCAATGACATCAGACCCACGCCCCACCAGAGCCAGGCGGCCAGCGGGTTGACGTAGAGGCGCACGGCCCAGGTGCCTTCAGGGGTCTGGTCGCCGAGGACGAAATAGAGGTCGCGCCAGAAGGAGGTGTCCAGGCCGACCTGGGTCGTGGATTGGCCTTCGACCGGGTAGAAGCGCTTCTCCGAGACGATGTCGGCGACGGGCCGGCCGTTCCTCGTGGTCGCGAAGACGGCTCGGACCGCTATCCAGTTCGGACCCTCGACCTCGCTGATGCTCGCCAAACGGACAGCATAGCTGCCGATGGTGGTGCTCTCGCCCGGCTGCATGGCGAGAATGCGCTCGGACTGCAGCACGCTCGTCGAGATCATGCCGATGATCATGACACCCAGACCGGCATGGGCGATCGAGACGGCGAAGGCGGAGGCCGGCAAGCCCTTCAGGCGCTGCCAGGCACGCGGCAACGGCAGCTGGAAGAGACCGATCTTGTTGCGCAGGTCGTCGAGCGCACCGAATACGAGCCAAGCGGCGAGCGCGAAGCCGAACGCGGCGCCGAGCGACGCGGCATCGAGCAGGGTGAAGGTGAGGATGGCCGTGATCAACGTGGCGGCGAGCGCGATCTTGAGCCGGCCGAGAGCCGAGAGCAGGCTGCCGCGTTTCCAGGCGAGCATGGCGCCGATGGGCACAGCGATCAAGAGCGGCAGCATCAGCGGCACGAAGGTCGCGTTGTAGAAGGGCGGGCCCACGGAGATCTTGTCGCCACCGAGGACCTCGAGCGCCAAGGGATAAAGGGTGCCGAGCAGCACCGTGGCGGTGGCGGTGGCGAGCAGCAGGTTGTTGAGCAAAAGCCCACCCTCGCGGCTGACCGGTGCGAAGGCGCCGCCCGGCTGCATCAAGGGGGCCCGCCAGGCAAAGAGCGCCAAGGCACCGCCGATCGCAAGGATCAGCATGTAGAGAATGAAGACACCACGATCGGGATCGACGGCGAAGGCGTGCACCGAGGTGAGCACGCCCGAGCGGACGAGGAAGGTGCCCAAGAGCGAGAGGGAGAAGGCGATGATGGCAAGGAGGATCGTCCAGGCCCTCAGCGTGTCGCGCTTTTCCACGACGATCGCCGAGTGGAGCAATGCCGTGGCCGCCAGCCAGGGCATGAAGGAGGCGTTCTCGACCGGGTCCCAGAACCACCAGCCGCCCCAGCCGAGGGTGTAGTAGGCCCACCAGGACCCAAGCGCGATGCCGAGGGTGAGCGCCACCCAGGCGGCGAGCGTCCAGGGCCGCACCCATCGGGCCCAGCTGGCATCGACCCGGCCTTCGATCAGGGCCGCCATGGCAAACGCGAAGGTGACCGACAGACCGACATAGCCGAGGTAGAGCATCGGCGGATGGAAGGCCAGACCCGGATCCTGGAGGATGGGGTTGAGGCCCTGGCCCTCGAGCGGCGCCGGGTCGAGCCGTTCGAAAGGATTGGAGGTCAAGAGGAGGAAGAGCAGGAAGGCGACGCCGATCAGACCCTGGACCGCGAGCGTGCGGGCCTTGAAGGGCAAGGGCAGGTTGCGGCCCCACCAGGCGACGGCGGCACCGCACAGGGCCAGGATCCAGACCCAAAGCACGAGCGAGCCCTCGTGGTTCCCCCACACCCCGCTGATCTTGTAGATCAGCGGCTTGGCCTCGTGGCTGTTCTGATAGACGTTGATGACGGAGAAGTCGGAGACGACATAGGCCCAGGTCAGGGCGGCAAAGGCGATGGTCGTGCAGCCGAACTGGGCCAGCGCCGTGGTGTTGCCGAGGCGCATGAGGGTGAGGTCGAAGCGCTGCGCTCCCACCAAGGGCAGGGTGCCCTGCACGATGGCGAGGCCGAGTGCCATCACCAGGGCGAAATGGCCGAGTTCGACGATCACTGGGTCTCTCCTGCCGTTGCCTCGCCGCCGTGTTGCCAGTAGCCGGCCTCTTTCAAGGCGTCGGCCACCTCCTTGGGCATGTAGTTCTCGTCATGCTTGGCGAGGATTTCGGAGGCCTGGAAGACCATGCCGTCATCGAGCGTGCCTTGCGCCACGATGCCCTGGCCCTCGCGAAAGAGGTCGGGAAGGATGCCCTTGTAGACCACACTCACCTCGTGCGCGGTGTCGGTGAGCGCGAAGCGCACGGTGCCATCGGTAAGACGCTCGATGCTGCCGTCGACCACGAGCCCGCCGACCCGGAAGTTGCGGCCGGGCTCGAGCTCACCGGCAGCGACCTCGGAGGGCGAGATGAAAAAGGCGATGGTGTCCTCCAGCGCCGTCAGGATCAGGGCGGCGGCACCCCCCAAAAGCAGCGCAGCGAGGCCGATGACGACCAGACGTTGACGTTTTCTGAACCGCATCTTGCGCTATGTTCCAGACGATGAACGCGAGGAGAGGAGGCCGTCGCTAGCGGGCCCGGCCCCGGGCTTGGTCGCCACCAACCGGCGTGGCCGGCGCTCACCGTCACCGCCACGGATGGTGCTGCGCAGGCTGTGCAGCTCTTCCGTTCGCCGGGCCTGCGCCCGCCAGCTTTGCCAGAGGAGAACGCCCATCGAGATCACGGCGAAGCAGAAGGCGCTCCAGACGTAGCCGCCATAGCCCCCCATCGCCAACGCCTCCACCCCAAGCTCTCCCTCGTCGTCACGCCGCTTGCCAGTCGCTGCCATCCCTTCAATGATCGAAAAAGATTTGGCAACCAACCGTTCATCACACGGGTCTATAGATGCCTCTCAGTGTAAACTCGTCCAGACGAATCGGCGAGACCTTCAGCCGCAGATTACCCTGTTTTCATGTACAGATACGTGAAGCGTAGCCCCTTGCCTGATCGGATTTGGCCGCGATGAGCGATGCTGCGGCACCCCTCAATCTGCTCGAGGTGCCACGGCCGGTGGCGCGCGGGCTCGACCTCGAGCGGAGCCGGGCGGCGATCGCGGCCCCGCTCGATAGCGCGGCCGCCAACGACGGGGCGGCCACAGCCGTGCTCGAGCGGATGCGACGAGCACTCGATGAGGGCCGCCATGGTCTCGAGCGGCGGTTTCACGAGGACAATGACGGGTTGGCGCTCGCCGCCGACCTGGCGCGGCTGGTCGATGGCGTCCTGGCGGGGGCCCTCGATTTCGCCGAGCGGCGGCTCTATCGCGTCGGCAATCCGACCCGGGGCGAGGAGCTGGCGCTGATCGCCGTCGGCGGCTACGGCCGGGGCGAGCTCGCCCCCTATTCCGATATCGATATCCTCTTCCTCTACCCCTACAAGCCGACGCCGCATCTGGAGCAAATGACGGAGTTCCTGCTCTACCGGCTCTGGGATCTGGGGCTCAAGGTCGGCCAGTCGACGCGGTCCTTGAACGAGTCCATCAAGCTCGCCAAGGAGGATTTGACGATCCAGACGACGCTGCTCGAGACCCGGGCGATCTGGGGCTCGACGCGCCTCGCGGACGAGCTGGAGACCAGGGTCAGGAACGAGATCTGCCGCCGGCAGGAAAGTGCCTTCATCGAGGCCAAGCTGCAGGAGCGCAACGAGCGGCATCAACGGATGGGCGACAGCCGCTACCTGCTCGAGCCCAACGTCAAGGAGGGCAAGGGTGGGTTGCGCGACCTGCAGACCCTCGTCTGGCTCACCCGCCACCTCTACGACACCAGGAACTGGAACGACCTCGTCACCCACGACGTGCTGACACGCTCCGGGCTCACCAGCTTCCTGCGCGCCCGGCGGTTCCTGTGGACCGTGCGTTGCCACCTGCACTATCTGGCCGGCCGGGCCGAGGAGCGGCTGACCTTCGATCTGCAGCCCAAGGTGGCAGCCGCGCTGGGCTATCGCGACCGGCCACGCTCGAGCGGGGTCGAGCGGTTCATGAAGCGCTACTATCTCGTGGCCAAGGAGGTGGGGGCGGTCACCCGCATCGTCTGTGCGGCACTCGAGGAGCAGTTCAAGCGCAAGCCGCGCTTCGTCCTGCCCCGCTTCGGCCCGACCCGGCGGCGGATCGGCGGCTTCATCGTCCAGGGCAATCGGCTCGCCCTCGATGATCCCGACCTCTTCGCCAGCCGGCCGATCGCGATGCTGGAATTCTTCCACATCGCCCAGGCCCGCGATCTCGACTACCACCCGCTGGCGCTCTCGGCGCTGTCGCGCCAGCTCCGGCGGATCGATCAGCGACTGCGCGAGGCTCCCGAGGCCAATCGGCTCTTCCTCGAGATGCTGACCAGCCAAAAGGATCCGGCGCTCACCCTCACCCGGATGAACGAGGCCGGCGTGCTCGGCCGCTTCGTGCAAGAGTTCGGCCGGGTGGTGGCGCAGATGCAGCATAACCTCTACCACGTCTACACGGTCGACGAGCACACCATCCGGGTGATCGACAATCTGCACCGGGTCGAGACGG
>DAIRDJ010000109.1:0-14289 GCA_036796215.1 Geminicoccaceae bacterium | reverse complement strand
GGGCCAGCAGCCGCGCGTGGCGCGAAGGGCCAGCAGCCGCGCGTGGCGCGAAGGGAAGGAGAGCCGCATGTCCGACAGCACCGCCATGTTCCGCCTCGACGGCAAGCACGCCTGCATCACCGGCGGCTCGTCGGGCATCGGCCGCGAGATCGCGCTCGCCTATCGTGATGCCGGTGCCAGCGTCACCGTTGTCGGTCGCGATCCGACAAAGCTCGACACGGTGGCGGCCGAGCTCGGTAACGACGGTGGCAGGCGGCGCGCCTATGGTGCGGAGTTGCGCCAGCTCGGGGCCATTCGCGAGGTCGCCGATGCCATCGAGGGTGAGCACGGCCCGATCGACATCCTGGTTGCCTGTCAGGGCACCACCGTGATCAAGCCGGTGCTCGAGGTCACCGAGGACGAGTACGACACCGTCGTCGACACCAACCTGCGCAGCGTCTTCTTCACCTGCCAGGAGATCGGCCGGCGCATGGTCGAGCGGCGGTCCGGCACCATCATCACCATCGCCAGCCTGGCCTCGCACCAGGGGTGGGCCAACGCCGCCGCCTATTCGGCGAGTAAATGGGGGATCGTGGGCCTCACCCAGACCCTGGCCGCCGAATGGGGCGATGCCGGCATTCGGGTCAACAGCATCGCCCCCGGCTTCTTCATGACCGACATGAACCGCGAGCGCATGCCCGAAGCCCGCAAGGCAGAGGCCAGAAAGCGCAACGCGATGCACCGCATGGGTGAACTCCACGAACTCACCGGTGCCGCCATCTACCTCGCCTCGCCGGCTTCCGGCTTCGTCACCGGGGCGACGCTTCGGGTCGACGGTGGCTATCTGGTGACGGGCATCTAGCGGCCTGCCCGTCGGCGAGGGCGCGGCGGCGCCTGCTGCCGATCGACATTTGCGGCCAAGAGCCGGTGGACGGGTTGCCGTTCTTGCGCCAGCATGGCGCGCAGGGAGGGACCATCATGAACTGTTTTTCGGCCGTGTTCGGCACCGCGAAGCCGGTGATCGCGATGGTGCATCTGGGTGCCCTGCCGGGCACCCCGCTCTTCGATCCGGAGGCCGGGACCGAGGGCATCGTCGCCGCTGCGGCGCGCGATCTGGAGGCGCTGCAGGCCGCCGGTGTGGATGCGGTGATGTTCGGCAACGAGAATGATCGGCCTTATGAATTGCAGGTCGACACGGCATCGACCGCGACCATGGCCTATGTGATCGGCCGGCTGCGCGACCGCCTCACTTTGCCCTTCGGGGTCAATGTCCTTTGGGATCCGAAGGCCACGGTGGCGCTTGCCGCCGCCACCGGTGCCGCCTTCTGCCGCGAGATCTTCACCGGCACCTATGCCAGCGACATGGGGCTCTGGACCCCGGACGCGGCGGCAGCCCTGCGCTACCGCGACCGGCTCCGGCGGCCCGACCTCGTCATGCTCTACAACGTCTCGGCCGAATTCGCGGGCTCGCTCGATCCCCGGCCGCTGCCGGACCGGGCGCGCTCGGCCGTCTTCTCCTCGATCCCGGATGCGGTGCTGGTGTCGGGGGCGATCACTGGCGAGGCCGCACGGATGGAAGACCTCGAGGCCGTCAAGGCGGTGCTGCCGGACACACCGGTGCTGGCCAATACGGGGGTGAAGCACGAGACGGTGGCCGAGGTCCTGCGCATCGCCGATGGCTGCGTCGTTGGCTCGTCGCTGAAAGTCGACGGCAATACCTGGAACCCGGTCGACCCCGAGCGGGCGGCCGACTTCATGGCCCGCGTTCGCGCCATGCGCGGGGCGGGCTGACGGGATGAGCCGGATCGCTGCCGATCTGAAGGCATTGATGCTCGTGCCGGGCGTCGCCGGGCATGAAGAGCGGGTGCGGGCCGCGATCCGCGAGCGCCTCGATTGTGCCACCCGGACCGACGTGCTCGGCAATCTGATCGCGAGCTTCCCAGGCGACGGCCCCTCGGTGATGCTGTTCACCCACATGGACCAGCTCGGCCTGATCGTCCGCCGGATCGAGGCCGATGGCCTGATCCGCGTCCACCGGCTGGGCGGTGTTCCCGAGCGCGCCTTGCCGGCGCAGGAGGTGATCCTCTCGACCGCGGATGGCCGCGACATCCCCGGGATCATCGGGATGAAGGCGCATCACGCGACCCAGCCCGAGGAGAAGTACAAGGTCCTGCCCGCGACCGAGCTCTATATCGACACCGGCCACGGCAGCCGGGCGGCGGTCGAGGCCGCTGGGATCGCGATCGGCACACCCGTCGCCTATGCGCCGCGCGTGGTCGAGCTCGCGTCTGGGCGGATCGCCGGGACCTCGGTCGACGATCGGGCCGGCTGTGCCGTGCTGCTCGAGGTCGCCCGTGCCCTCTCGTCACGAAGCGGTGGGCCCACGGTGCATCTGGTCTTCGCCACGCAGGAGGAGTTCAACCTCAGGGGTGCGCAGGTGGCGGCCCAGGCGCTGGCCCCCGACATCGCGATCCAGCTCGACCTGTTGCTCGCCACCGATACGCCGGACATGGGCGAGGTCGGCGAGATGCGGCTCGGCGGCGGGCCCGGCATCAGTCTCTACAGCTTTCACGGCCGCGGCACGCTCAACGGCGTGCTGCCCCACCCTGCCCTCGTGACACTGTTCGAGACGACCGCAGGGGCCGAGGCGATACCCTTGCAGCGCTCGGCGCAGATCGGTGTTTTGACCGACCTCTCCTACGTCCAGCTCGTCGGTCGCGGGGTGGCGGCGATCGATGTCGGTTTTCCGATGCGCTACTCGCATTCGTCCCGCGAGGTGGTGCAGGTCTCGGACCTCGAGGACCTCGCCGGGCTGCTGGTCGCCGCCCTCGCCCGCATCACCCCGGATTTCAAGACGGAGCGCCGGTGATGAACTACACCTTGGGCGTCGATATCGGAACCTTCGAGACCAAGGCCGTGCTGGTCGACGCGGCCGGCCGGGTCGTGGCCGAGGCGGCGCACCCGCACCAGATGCTGATACCCCAGCCCGGCTGGGCCGAGCACCGGGCGGAGGAGGACTGGTGGGGCGACTTCGTCGCCGTCACCCGGGCCGTGCTGGCCAAGGCCGGGGCCACGGGCGACGCCGTTGCCGCCGTCGCCTGCTCGGCGATCGGCCCCTGCATGCTGCCGGTCGATGCCTCGGGCAAACCCTTGATGAATGGTGTGCTCTACGGCGTCGATACGCGGGCGATGGCCGAGGTGGCCGATCTCACCCAAAGGATCGGGGCGGAGACCATCCTCGAGCGCTGCGGCAACGCGCTGACCTCGCAATCGGTCGGGCCGAAGATCCTCTGGCTCCGGCACAACCGGCCGGAGATCTATGCCCAGACGGCGAAGCTCCTCACCTCGACCAGCTTCCTCGTCCACCGCCTGACCGGCCAGTACGTGATCGACCACTATACGGCGGCCAGTTTCTCGCCGCTCTACAATGTCGAGACGCAGGACTGGTGCTTCGACCTCGCGCCGGACATCGCCGATCGCGAGATGCTGCCGCGGTTGCTCTGGTCGGCCGAGATCGCGGGGCAGGTGACGGCGGACGCGGCCGTGGCCACCGGCCTCGCTGCCGGCACGCCGGTGACCACGGGCACCATCGACGCCGCGGCCGAGGCGGTGTCGGTCGGGGTGCGCGAAGTCGGCGACATGATGATGATGTACGGCTCGACCATCTTCATCATCCTCTTGACCGAGAACCGCGTGCGCGACGGGCGGCTCTGGTATGCGCCGTGGCTCTTTCCGGGCCTGAATGCCTCGATGGCCGGGCTCGCCACCTCGGGCACGCTGACCCACTGGTTCCGCGACCAGTTCGCCCGCGAGCTCGGCCGCGACGAGGCCTTTGCGACCCTTGCCGCCGAGGCCGAAGCCGTGCCACCCGGTGCCGAAGGCCTGCTCTTTTTGCCCTATTTCTCGGGCGAGCGGACCCCCCTGCACGACCCCTATGCCAAGGGTGCCTTCTTCGGCCTCAACCTGACCCACACCCGTGCGCATCTCTTCCGCGCCGTGCTCGAGGGGATCGCGTATGGCACGGCACACGTGATCGAGACCTACCGCGAGGCCGGCGCGCCGCCCGCGCAGGTGCGGGCCGTCGGTGGTGGCACGAAGAACGCGCTCTGGCTGCAGGCGACCTCGGACTGCTCGGGGCTCGACCAGGTCGTGTGTGAACGGACGACCGGGGCGAGCTACGGCGACGCGCTCTTGGCACGGGTGGCCCTCGGCGAGGCCGCGGTCGACGACATCACGCGTTGGAACCCGGTGGCCCGCACCGTCGAGGCGCGGCCGGAAGCGGCCTACCAGAAGGCCTATCCCCTCTTCCGCCGGCTCTACGAGCAGACCAAGGACATCGCCCGGGAGCTTTCGGGCTGAATAAGCGCGCCGGCCCGCCCCGAGCGTCCGGCCCGCTCATTTCACCGCGCCCGAGGCCATGCCCTTGATGATGTAGCGCTCGAGCACGATGCCGATGACGACGAGCGGCAGGATCGCCGCCGTCGACAGTGCGGCCATCGACCACCAATTGATGCCCTGGGAGCCCGTCTGGCTCGCCACCATCACCGGCAGCGTCACCGCGTCGGTCGAGGTGAGCAATGCTGCGAAGAAATACTCGTTCCAGGTCAAGACCAAGGACAGGATGAAGGCCGCGACCATGCCGGGGAGTGCAATGGGCACGATGATGGTGAGGAAGGCCCCCCAGATCGAGAGGCCATCGACCAGGGCCGCCTCCTCGAGCTCGATCGGGATCGAGCTGAACTGGTCGCGCATGATCCAGATGACGATGGGCAGCACGGTGAGCGCATAGAGCAGGATCAGCCCGATGCGCGAGTCGAGCAGGTCGGTCTCGCGGTAGAGCACCAAAAACGGCAATGCGAGCACCACCGGCGGCAGGATCAGCTGGCTGAGGTAGAAGAACGAGATGTCGTCGTTGCGCATGAAGCCGAAGCGGTAGTCGAAGCGTGACAGGCCGTAGGCGGCGAGGCTGCCGAGCACCAGTGCCAGCGAGGAAGAGGCGAGGGCCGCGATCGTCGAGTTGACGAAGCGCTTGATGAACTCCTGGCGCACGGTCGAGGGCTGGGCGAGTGCTTCTGGGCTCAGCCCGAGCGAGTGCCAGCCGCGCCATTGTGGCTCGTAGTCGACAAACGGGATCATGTTGCCTTGCATCACGTCGGGTGCCAGCTTGAACGACGTGGTGATCGTCCAGTAGATCGGGAAAAGACAGATGAAGGTCCAGACCAACAGGATGCCGTAGACCACCACCCGATTGGCGTACCACTTCATCCGATAGGCGCGGTCGGCCGCGCTGTCGTGGAAGATCTGCTGCTTTTTGGCCACGCCCACCCTTTCAGTATTTCGGCCGCATCCAGCGCGACACGAGCTTCGTGAAGATCGTGAGCCCGATGACGATCAGCACGAGGTAGACCATCGCCAGCATCGTGCCGTAGCCGACATTGGAGCGATCGCGGTACTCGCGGAAGATGAAGCTGGTCACGCTGTCGGTGGCACCGCCGGGCCCGCCCGAGGTGACGTTGATGATGATGTCGGCGATCTTCAGCTTGAAGATGATGCGGATGATGATCGCGGTCAGTGACACCGGCAGCATCAGCGGGAACACCACCCGCCAGAAGGTCTGCCACGGCGTCGCCCCGTCGACGCGGGCAGCTTCCTGGATGTCCGTGGGGATCGCCTGCAGGCCGGCGAGCAGCATGATCATCATCAGCGGAATGAACGTCCAGGCGTCCATCATCATGATCAGCACGAGAGCCGTTTCCGGATCGCCGAAGAAGCGCGGGTTCTCGACCCCGAGCCAGCGCAGCAGCCGGGCGACGGGCCCGAAGCGGCCCTCGAGCATCGACTTGCCGACCATCCAGCTGACGGCGACCGGGCTCAGCATCAAGGGCATCAGGAAGGCGACACGGAAGAACTTGCGCGCCCGGATCTGCGAATTCAGCAGCAGTGCGAGGCCGAAGGCGATGCTGTACTCGACGAGAATCGCCGCCACGTAGAGCAGCATGTTGCGAAGTGCGTTCCAATAGAACGAGTCGGTCCACATCCGGCGCAGGTTGTCGAAGCCGTTGAACCGCCGGCCATCGAGCGACGAAAGGTTCCAGTCGGAAAAGGCGATGGAGAGGCCGAAGGCGAGCGGGAAGAACACCATCGCCACGACGAACAGGGTCGCCGGCAGCAGGAAGAGCTGTCGCCGGCCGCGCTCGCCCCGGCACAGCACGAGCGAGATGCCGTAGCAGGTGCCCCAGAAGACATAGACATAGAGTGTCGGGCGCCAACTCCCGGCTGCGGCGACGAGGCCGAAGGCGCCGAGCGTCTGGAAGGCGGCGACGCCGATCAGCAGGGCGAGCGAGCCCCAGAACAGCAGCCGGCCTGTCCGGTCCCGCGCCGGGCTGATCCGCTCGTCGGTGACGACGTAGAGACGGTCCTCGCTCATCCTGCCCGGTTCACCCTGCCCTGCCGCCCGCTACGCCTCACCTTGCCCGCCCCGAGGCGGCGGCAGGCCTGCCGCCGCACCGGTGCGCCTGTCGGGTGCTTCGGGCGTCAGAGCCCGAGCGAGGCGCGGTAGAGCGCTACCTGGCTGTCGCGCCCGATCTGGTCGGTAATGCCCTGCCAGGCGGTGGCGATGGCGTCCGCCGTCTCCTGCGCACTGCCATACTGGCCGGCGAGCCCGCGCACCAACTCGTCCTCGGCGATCGAGTAGTACTGGAAGATGCCCGGGATCCGCGGCTCGATGGCGGCGTTCGGGTGGTTGTAGCTGTCGAGGTTGGAGCTGAGGTAATCCTCGACGTAATCACGGTCGTAGCCTGCCGCTTCCCACTCCTCGTAGTTGAAGTGCGAGTTGCGATAGGGCTGGAAGCCCGAGGGATAGGCCGAGCACCAGAGCGACAGGTCCTTGCCGCCCAGATGCGCTGCCGCCGACCAGGCCGCCGTGCGCTTCTGCTCGTCCTCGGCGACCCGGTTGGTGACGTAGATGCCCCAGCCGATATAGGCATTGTTGGGCGCCTCGTTCGGGCGCTCCTCCCATTCACCCGTTCGGCTGTTGTAGACCCGCGTGGCGCCGGGGTTGATCGAGAAGCCGACCACGTCGCCGACGACACTGGTATCCGAGGTGCGCGCACTCGAGCCGACGTCGCCCCACCAGGTCAGCCCCATGCCGGTGCCGGCGAGGAACTGCTGGAACGCCGTGGTGTTCGGATCGGCGTTCAGCTGATCGGGCGGATAGGCACCCTCGACCGCCATCAGGTCCATCACGTCCTGGATCGCCTGTACCCAGGCCGGGTTGTTGACCCGGGGCGTCATGTCCTCGGGATCGAACAGCCAGGCCGGATCGTCCGGGTGCTTGGCGTAGGCGACCGCCCGGTCGGCGAGGAAGTAGAAGCCGAAACCGCCCCAGGTGAACTTGAGCGGATCGAGGAAGCCGTGCGCCGGCAGGCCGGTCAGCGGGTCGGTCTTGCCGGCGAGAAACCGGCTGTGGGCGTTCACCATCTCCCAGGTGGTCGGCGGCTCCCAGGGCGATCCGTCACCCGCCTCGGCCCAGGCCGCGGCCAGTTCCTCCGAGGCGTAGTAGTCCTTGCGATAGGCGAAGGAGTGGCAGTCGCCGTCGATCGAGACCCGGAAGACCCGGCCGTCCCAGGTGCCCACGGGTGGCTTGAGGTAGTCGACATAGTCGTCCATGTCGATGTCCTCGGCCACCCAGTCCGGCAAGGGATCGAGCAGGCCGCGGCCGGCGGTATCGCCCTCGAAGGGGGCACCCATCTCGAGCAGGTCGAAATCGACGGTACCGGTCGCGATCGACTGCTGCAGCCGGGCATTGTAGTCGGCCTGGGCGAGATCGATCCAATCAATCCGGGCGCCGGTATACTCCTCCCACGGGCGGAGGAAGCCACGGAACAGGAAGTTGTGCAGGTTCTGGTTGTTGAGCCCCATGAAGGTCAGCTCGACCCCGTCGAAAGCCCCCGCCTCGAACCGCTCGCGGGTCGCACCGAGACACAGCTCACCGACCCGCTGCCAGTCGGAATCGGTCGGGCTGCCCATGCCGACGCCCGGGATCTGCAGCATCTCGGCGCGCAGGTTGCCCTGGGCCCGGGCGGCGCGCGGACTGAGGCCGGGCAGCAGGCCGCCGGTGGCCGCCAGCGCACCCATGCCCGACGCCCCGCGCAGCATCGTGCGGCGGCTGATCATCGCGCGCACCATCGCATTGTAGTGCTGAACCTTCATCACATGCCTCCCTTAGGCTTCCAGGACTGCCTGCCAGCTTCATCGCAGCCTCCAGCCGGGTTCTCCTCCGGCTCTTGCCGACGCACGGTAGACGTACCGGCGACGCCGGTCACGTTCTTCGGCCGACGGCCCTCGCCATTCAACTGTCGATCAGCCCCTCCCGGCCTGTCAAGCATCCGACATGTCGGGAAGAAGAGGCATCGCCCGGCTTTGCCGGGGATGATCGCACGACCGTCTGGGCCAGGATCGCCTGTTCGCGCTTGAACGGGGCGTCGGTCGGGTCGCCGGCCTCGGGCCTACACGGGATGAAGGAGGCGTGCCCGCCGGCAAGGGCGGGCGGCAGGATGACGAAACGGTGGAAGACCGCCCCCAGATGCGGATCGGCACGGCCGATGATGTCGTCCGTCGGGCGCTCGAGCCAGGCCTCGCCCGCGCGCACCATGAAGCGCTGGTCGCCAACCATGGCGTCGACGGCACCGTGCTCCAGGAGGCGGATGCCCCGACCCTGGTGGCGGTGGCGGGGCGTTATTGAGCCGGCGGCAAGGGCGATGCGATCGACGCGCAGCAGCCAGCCGCCATGAGCACCGCCCAGATCTCGGCGGCCGGGTCGATTCGGCCTTGATGGTGGTCGAACTGCAGGCGGCATCGCTCAGCCATCGCTGCCGAGGCGCTGCAGCTGGTTCTGGATGCCGAAATGGTAGTCGGTCGAGAAGATGCGGCTGACCACGTGCTGAAAGCCGAAGAGCGGGCTCTCTTCGACATAGGCCTTGATCAGGTCGAGATAGCCCAAGGCCGGCCTGGCCGGTCCCCAGATCTCGCCCCAGCCTTCAACACCGTCACTGGTGGCCAGCCGCCCGAGGGTGGTGGCCCGCCCGAGGGTGGTGGCCCGCCCGCTGGTCGGCCCGCGCGCCATGCCACAGGCGCGATCGGCCGGGAAGGCTATGGCGAGCGGGATGGCGTCGATCGCGCGAATGGTCGGGGCGGCGGTGGTCGGCATCGACAGAGTTCCTCGGCGTTTCCCTGGCTCCGGCATGCGCCATGCGCAGCGATTGTCAACGACCTCGCGGCTTGCCGGCAGATTTGCACAGGCTCGGCAGTGCAGCCGCGGGCTCGATCCGATCCATCCAAAGCCCGGGCGACAGGCCTAGCCCTTGATGGCCCCGGCGACGCCGCCCGAGAGGGCGCGGTAGGCGACGAGGCCCAGCAGCATCGGCGGCAGGGCCGCCACGATCATCACGGCGGCCGCCACACCCCATTGGATGCCGCCGCCCGCGGTCGCGAAATAGAACGACGCACCGACCGTCACCGGCACCGCGTCGCGGGTCGTCAGCATCAGCCCGAAGAGGAACTCGTTCCAGGCGGTGATGAAGCCGAAGATGAAGGTCGTCGCCAGCGTCGGGCGGACCAGTGGGGTGATCATCGAGACCAGGATCCGCGTGCGGCTGCCGCCGTCGATCATCGCCGCCTCGTCGAGCTCGACCGGCAGCTCGAGCATCGCATTGACCAGAAGGACGAGGGCGATCGGCAGGTTGACGATGGCCAGGATCAGCCCGAGGCCGGTCCGGGTATCGAGCAGACCCACCCACTGGAACATCATGTAGAGCGGGATGGCGAAGATGATGAGCGGCACGGCGCGCAGGTTGACGACGAGCGGCAGCAGGGTCCGGCGGCCGAGCTCGCCCCTGGCGATCGCATAGGCTGCCGGCAGGGCCAGGAGGATCGCGAGGATGGTGCCGATCAGGGCGGCAACCAGGCTGTTGGCGAGATAGGCCCAGATGTCCAGCCGGTCCGAGATGGCGAAAACCTGGCGGTAGTTGTCGAGGGTCGGTGCCTGCACCCATAGCCCCGGGTTCAGGCTCACCTCGCGCGGGGTCTTCAACGAGGTGACGAGGGTCACGATCACCGGGAAGTTGAGGGCGAGGGCGGCCAGAACGAAGACCAGCCAGCGCAGTGCTGTGAGCATCATCGCCTCGCCGCCTCGCGGCGCCGCGCCAGCCGATCGAGCCAGGCGAGGAGCGCGAACGAGGCCATAAAGAGCAGGACGGAAGCCGCCACCGCCTCGCCGATCGCCGCCCGCTTGAAGAAGGTCTCGTAGATCCAGATGGAGAGTGAGGCCGTGCTGCCGCCGGGGCCGCTGCCGACGAGCGTGTAGATGGTGTCGAAGACACGAAAGCCGTCGATGAAGCGGATGACGAACGCGATCACGAGGGTTGGCAGCAGCATCGGCAGTTCGACGAGCCAGAAGAGCCGGACACCCCCTGCCCCGTCGAGGGCTGCCGCCTCCCTCACTTCCAGCGGAATGGCCCGGTAGGCGACGACGAAGAGCAGCAGGGCGAAGGGTGTCCACTGCAGGATCTCGACCACGGCGAGCGTCCAGAAGGCGTTGGGCCCCGAAAGAAAAGCTGGGCTCGTGCCGAACCACTGCCAGAGGTAATGCGGCACCGGCCCTGAGAACTCGTGCAGCACCAGCCGGTACATGAGCCCGACGAGGGCCGGGGCCACCATGATCGGCATCAGGAGAATGGCCAAAAGCCAGTTCCTGGCGGCGAGCAGGGGGGCGAGGAACACGGCGAGTGCCAGCCCCAACGCCACTTCCACGGATGAAGTGAGCAACGCGAAGCGCAGCGAGAACCAGCCAGCCCGCCAGAAGGACGGGTCCTGCAAGACGGCCGCATAATTGCCGAAGCCGACGAGCTCGGGCGAGCGCAGGTTCTCGAAAGTGACCGTGGAGAGGCTGTAGACGAGGTCGACGATCGCCGGAAAACCCAGGAGGGCGGTGAGGAACAGCACCAGGGGCGTGGCGAAGACGCTCCACTCGAGGCGGCTCTTGAACGTCATCGACAAACAAGCGCAAACGTGCTCCGGACGGCCCACACGGCCGCCCGGGTGGTGACGCGCGCTACGGCAAAAGCTCGGCCATGCCCGCCGCCGTGGCGGCCAGCGCCGCGTCCAGCTCCTTCTGGCCGGCCCAGTAGGCGGTGAACTCCTGTGCCTGGAGCTCGTAGACCGAGAGCGCGTTCGCCGAGGTGCCGCCGTTCATGACGAAGCCGTATTGCCCGGCAAAGGCGCCCAGCTGCTCGAGATCCGGCCGCTCGGCGGCTATGGCCTTCACGACCTCGGGCGTCAAGGCCGGCGAGCCCTGGTTTTGGGCATAGGTCAGTGCCCCCTCCTCGGTGGCGAGCCAGGCGAGGAACTGCTCCGCCCCTGCCTTGTTCAGGGCCGCCTTGTTGAGGCCGAGACCGAGGCCGTGGATGTGGGTGAAGCGGCCCTCGGGGCCGGCCGGTGGCGCGACCGTGGCCGTCACCTCGGCCACGGCGGGTGCCGTCTCGGGGTTGGTGAGCTCGCCCGCCGCGGCGTTCCATTGCAGCATGAAGGCCACCTGCCCCGAGGCGAAGGCGGCATTGGCCTCGGCATATTCATAGCTCAGGCTGTCCCTCGGCGTCGCCCCCGCGTCGGTCAGCATCCGGTAGAGCTCGAGCCCCTTGCGGTAGGCGTCGCTGTCGACAGTGATGGTGCCGTCCTCGTCCATCCAGTTGCCGCCATGGCTGCGCGGGATCGAGTGCCAGACCATCATGTTGAAAAGCAGGTTCTTCATCTGCAGCACGGTGCCGTAGCGGGTCGGGCTCTCCGGGTTGACGGCCTGGGTGAAGTAGAGGGCCGTGGCGGCGAAATCGTCCCAGGTCCACTCGTCGGGTGCCTTGGGCTGCATGGCCTGGCCCAGATGCTGCTCGCTGATCTCGGCATAGCGGGCCTTGGCGGCATCATCGGCCAAAAGCTCGTCGATGAGGTCGCTGCGGTGGTAGAGGAAGTGCAGCGAGAGGTCGGTCGGCACGCCGTATTGCTGCCCCTCGAACTGCATGGTGGTGAGCACCGCCTCGCCATAGACGTCGACGGCACTCGCCGGCAGCGAGATCGGCTCCATGAAAGGCGCGTAGCGGCCGATCGAGTATGTCGCGATCAGGTTGGCATCGAAGGCCGTCGAGCCCGCCGCGAGATCGGCCTGCAGCTTGTCCCAGAAGCCGTCGCGGTTGAAGAAGAGGAGCTCGACCTTGTCCGCCTCGGCCACCTCCGGCCTCGCGTTGTAGGCGTCGGCGGCAGCCCGAAGGGCCGACTCCTCGGGGCCGCCCGGCCAGCCCAGAACGGTGACCTCGGCAGTGGCGGCACCGCCCGCGCCCAGGGCGAGGCAGGCCCCGAGGGCCAGCCTGAACGTCCAACTTTTCGGCATGTTCGTGTCCTTCCCTGTCATAGGTTCATCGAGGCGAGATCGGCCGCCCCCAGAAGGCCGGCGAGATGGCCTTTGGCGGCCGGCACGAGATGGGGGCGAAGATGCGACGGGAGATCGGCGAGCACGGCCTCGACCTCGGCCAGAAAGCCCGTGGAGAGCCCGATCCCGCCGCCCACGACGATCACGGGCGGATCGAGCAGGAGCTCGATGCTGCGCATCAGCCGAGCGACGCGGATGACGACGGTATCGACGATCCGCCGGGCCCAGCCCTCGCCCGCGGCAGCCGCCGCGAAAACGTCCTCGGCGGCCACGGGGTGGCCTGCGGCGGCGGCCGCCCTGGCGATCCAGCGGCCGGAACAGCGGTCCTCGAGTGGCCCGTCGTCGTCGAGGGTCGGCTCCACGAGCTGGCCGATGCTGCCGGCGATGCCCGCGAGCAGCCGGCCGTGCAGCACGATACCGCCGCCGATGCCCGTCGAGATCGTCATGAAGACGAGATCCCGGCCCTGGCCAGCGCCGAAGCGATGCTCGCCCCAGGCGGCGGCCTGGGCGTCGTTGACGGCATGGACCGGGCGGCCCAGCCGCTCGGCAAGCGTTGCCGCCAGGGGAAAGCCGTCCGGGATCGGCAGGATGCCCGGATTGAGTGCTCGCCAGGCACCATCGATGAAGATGCCGGTCGCGGCCACGCCGACCCTCGCATAGCGGCCGGGCCAGGGCTCTGCCAGTTCGGCCACGCAGTCGATCCAGGCCGCGGCATCGCCATGCGTCGGGGTCGCGGCCCTGGCCTCGGCCAGCACCCGATCGCCCTCGACCAGGGCGACCAGGGTCTTGGTGCCGCCGATATCGACGCCGAGCGTGGGGCTGGTCACGACGCCGCCGCGTCGATGGCCCGGGCGAACCAGGCGGTGACGTGCTCGGGCCGGGTGATCGCGGAGCCCACGACGACCGCATGGGAACCCGCCCTGATGGCCGCTGCCGCCTGCTCGGGCAAGCGGATCCGGCCCTCGGCGATGACGAAGGGGGTGTGCCGTCTCAGGTGCCGAACGAGCTCGAGATCGGGCGCCTCGGGCTCCGCTCCGCCGGTATAGCCCGCAAGCGTGCTGCCGACGAGATCGGCGCCTGCCGCAAGAGCAGCAATGCCGTCCTCGAGCTCGGCGCAATCCGCCATGGCGAGCGCCCCTTTGGCGTGAATCGCCCCGATCAGCGTCGCCACCGGCTCAGGGCGCACGCGGCGCGTCGCATCGAAGGCGACGATATCGGCGCCAGCCTCGATCAGGGCCGTGGCGTCGGCCGTGGTCGGCGTGATGCGCACGGGGCTGTCGGGCAGTTCACGCTTGGTCAGGCCGATCACCGGCACCTCGGTCGCCTGCCGGACGGCCGCCACATGGCGGACACTCTCGATCCTGAGCCCCGCCGCACCGCCGTCCAGACAGGCCAGCGCCATCGCCACCACCATGGACGCATGGTCGAGTGGTCCTCCCGGCACGGGCTGGCAGGAGACGACGAGGCGGTGACGGATCTTCGCGAGCGGCAAGCTGCACGGGCCCTTTTTTCGGCACGAAGCGCTCGGAAGGTGGTGGAATCGCTGTCCAAGGCAACGCCCTGAACCGTGGCAGCGCTCCTCGAGCGCTTTCAGCGCTGCCGGCCGAGCCGATCCGCCGGGCTTGTCATCGGCGGCCGAGCCGGTAATGCTGCGCTCACCATCCTCGTCTCACCATCAGGGAGAACACCCATGGCAAGCACCCGCCGCACCACCCTTCTGGGCTCGGTCGCCTCGGCCGCCATTCTCGGGGCATCACTGCTCGGCGCCGCCAGCCCGACGCAGGCCCAGGACGACCGCTCCTACATCCTGACCACGGCCACCACCGGCGGCACCT
>DAIRDJ010000108.1:0-14315 GCA_036796215.1 Geminicoccaceae bacterium | reverse complement strand
GGTTGGTGATCAGCGCATCGCCGCCGTCGGCCGAGAAGATCGGCTTTCGGTCGGCGCTGGTCCGCAGCCGCTCGAAATAGCGGGCGAACTCCGAATGGGTCTCGAGATAATCGAGAAAGACGGCCTTCGGCAGCTCGAGCAGCCTCGTGTCGGCACCGGCCACCGCCCGGTTGGGTCCCCTGCCGTCGCGCAGGATGCCGCGGGCGCCGATGCCCTCGCCGGGCGAGAAGCGGGTCAGGGTCTCGCCGTCGGTCGAGACGGTGTCGATCTCGCCCTCGAGGACGATGGAGTAGTGGGTGAGGGGCGTCCCCTTGTCGTAGAGCACGGCACCGGCCTCGAGCCTGCGAACATCGCTTGCCTCGATGAGATCGACCAGGGCGCCTTCGGGCAAGAGGTCGAAGGGGTGATGCTGGGCCAAGAAGCGCGTGAGGTCGGCGTTTGCTTCGGTCATGCCGCGCATAGCGTCCGTCTGGTGGCGCCGCCGTCGGTCACGCATCGGCCCGATCGTCGGCAAAAAAAGGGGACCCCGTTCATCGGAGCGGGGTCCCGCGTTCACGTCAAGCGTTTCGGCTTGGGGATGCCGGCAGCCGGCCCCCCAACCCGATGGTGGTCAGTGGTCGACGGCGCCAGCCGCGCCGCGCGGCACGCGCACGCTTTCGACCAGGTGCTGGATCTCCTCGGGCGGCTCCTGGGTCAGGCCGGAGACCACATAGGCGACGCCGAAGTTCACCAGCGCCCCGACCGCGCCGATCGACAAGGGAGAAATGCCGAACAGCCAGTACTCCGCCGTGTCGGGGAACTGATTGGTGCCGGGCAGGAACAGCCAGCCCTTGTAGATGAAGATGTAGATCACGGTGAACAGCAGGCCCGACAACATACCGAGGCTCGCTCCCCAGTCGTTGATGCGCTTGGAGAAGATGCCCATCATCAATGCCGGGAAGATCGAGGCGGCGGCGATGCCGAAGGCCAGGGCCACGGTCTGCGCCGCGAAGCCTGGAGGATTGAGCCCGAGATAGGTCGCGACGACGATCGCAAAACTCATCGCGATACGCGCCGCCCAGAGCTCGCCTTGCTCCGAGATGTTCTTGTTGATCATCCCCTTGATCAGGTCGTGACTGATCGCCGAGGAGATGGCGAGCAGAAGACCCGCCGCGGTCGAGAGGGCGGCCGCCAGACCGCCAGCGGCGACCAATGCCACGACCCAGTTGGGCAGCTGCGCGATCTCCGGGTTGGCCAGCACCAGGATGTCCTGGTTGATGGTCAGCTCGCTGCCCTGCCAGCCCCACTCCTGGGCCTGCGCCGCGAAGGTGGCGTTGCCCTCGTTGTAGAACTGGATGCGACCGTCGGCGTTCTTGTCCTCGAACTGGATGAGCCCGGTCTGCTCCCAGGTCCTGAACCAGTCGGGCCGCTCATCGTAGAGCAGGCTGCCGTCCTCGGCACCGACCGGGCCGGGCTGCACCGTGTTCAACACGTTGAGCCGGGCCATGGCACCAACGGCCGGGGCGGTCAGGTAGAGAAGGGCGATGAAGACCAGGGCCCAGCCGGCCGACCAGCGGGCATCCGCCACCTTGGGCACGGTGAAGAAGCGGATGATGACGTGCGGCAGGCCGGCCGTGCCGATCATCAGCGACATGGTGAAGAGCACCATGTTGAACGTGTTGGTGTGGTGGCCGGTGTAGGAGTTGAAGCCGAGGTCGGTGACCACCTGGTCGAGCCGCACCAGAAGCGGCACGCCTTCCTGGACGGTGTTGGAGAACAGGCCCAGGGGCGGGACGGCATTGCCCGTGAGGTTCAGCGAGATGAAGATCGCCGGCACCGTGTAGGCGATGATCAGGACGACGTATTGGGCCACCTGCGTGTAGGTGATCCCCTTCATCCCGCCCAGGACCGCGTAGCAGAAGACGATGGCGGCGCCGATATAAAGGCCGGTCGAGGCCTCCACCTGGAGGAAGCGGGCGAAGGTGACGCCAACACCGGTCATCTGGCCGATGACGTAGGTCACCGACATCACGATCAGGCAGATGACCGCAATGATCCGGGCACCCTGGCTGTAGAAGCGGTCGCCGATGAACTCCGGCACCGTGTACTTGCCGAACTTGCGCAGGTAGGGGGCGAGGAGGCAGGCGAGCAGCACGTAGCCGCCGGTCCAACCCATCAGGAAGCTGGAATTGTCGTAGCCGACGAAGGCGATGAGGCCGGCCATCGAGATGAAGGAGGCGGCCGACATCCAGTCGGCAGCCGTGGCCATGCCGTTCATGACCGGCGGGACGCCGCGCCCGGCGGCGTAGAATTCACCGGTCGTGCCGGCCTTGGCCCAGACGGCGATGCCGATGTAGAGCGCAAAGGTGGCGCCCACGACGAGATAGATGAGGGTTTGCTGTTCCATGATCCGCGTTCTCCGTCAGGACCGGATTATTCGTCGGCGCCGTGCTTGCGGTCGAGCGCGTTCATCCGGATCGCGTAATAGAAGATCAGAACGATGAACACGAGGATCGAACCTTGCTGGGCGAACCAGAAGCCGAGATCGGTGCCGCCGACCGCGATGCCCGAGAGCAACGGCCGGAACAGGATGCCACCGCCGAAGGACACGAGTGCCCAGACGATCAGAATGTTGCGGATGAGCTTGAGGTTGGCCGACCAGTAGGCTGACCCGTCGGTATTTCCCTGCCGCATGTAACCCCCCTGGGATGCGTGTTGGAGCGCCGGTCGCAGAGCATAGACCTCGTCGACCCCGTGGCACCTTCTTAACTTGGAGTAATTTACTTGAAACGGGTCTAATGCGCGCAGGTGTCAAAGGCGACGCACGGCGCTCGAGCCCGGGCGAGCTGTCATGGGGCCGGCGGGTAACGGCAATCCTACAAGACTATCTGGCCGAATCAACGCGTTGCAAACCATCCGGCAAACTGGAGGCTCGGCGTTGCATGCCGCGGAAGCACTGTTGCGACCAATCAACGCGTCATGTCTGAAATTCGTTGGCTGCGGTCGACTGCCGCAGGTCGTGGGTGTTTGACACAAATCAATTCCATAGTTTATGCAACTGTGTAAATGATAAGTCGCGACACGCCACGGCTGGCTCGTGGTGCAACGGGAGGTCGAGCATGGTCGACATGACACGCCGGGATGCCGGCAACGCTATCGAAGCCGTTTCCAAGAGCGCCGACAGGCGCCGCTTCCTGCAACTGGCGGCCGCCGCGGGTCTCGGTGGGTCCTGGTTCTTCGGCCCGGCCGGCGGCCGCGCCGCAGCCGTGGCCACCAGTGCCAGGATCGTCATCGCGGGTGCCGGTGCTGCCGGCCTCGCCACCGCAGCGCGGCTCAGCGCCAGCCTCGATGGTGCGACGATCACCATCATCGACGGCAGGAAGGCGCACTACTACCAGCCGGGCTTCACCCTGATCGCCGCCGGCCTGAAGCAGCCCTCCTACGCGACCTCGACCACCGGCCAGTTCGTGCCGCGCGGTGTGGAGTGGCTCGAGGAGGCGGTGGCCGAAATCGACCCCGACGCCAACCAGGTGGTGACCGAAGGCGGCACCCGGGTGGCTTATGACTACCTCTTCGTCGCCACCGGCCTCAGGCTCGACTACGACGCCATCGCGGGCATGTCGGTGGATCTCATCGGCAAGGACGGCATCGGCAGCGTCTATGCCGGCCCGGAAGCCGCGGCCGCCACCTATGCCGAAATGTCACGCTTCGCCGATACCGGCGGCGTCGGCCTCTTCCTCAGGCCCGAGACCGAGATGAAGTGCGCCGGCGCACCCTTGAAATACACCTTCATCACCGACGACGTGCTGCGCCGGCGCGGCAATCGCGACAAGGCCGAGCTGCTCTACGCCTGCCCGCAAGGGGTGCTCTTCTCGGTGCCGATCGTCGCCGAGAAGGTCCGCATGCTCTACGGCGAGCGCGGGATCGAGACCCGCTTTCGCCACACGCTACGCGCCATCGAGCCCGGCCGCAAGGTGGCGATCTTCGAGACCGAGGCGGGCATGACCGAGATCCCCTACGACTTCATCAACGTCGTCCCGCCGATGCGCGCCGCGGATGCCGTCCGCAACAGCCCGCTGCCCTGGCAGGAGGGCAACTGGGCGGCTGACGGCTGGATCGAGGTGAACCGGGACAATCTCCGCCACGTCCGCTACCCCAACGTCTTCGCCGTCGGCGACGTCGCCGGCGTGCCCAAGGGCAAGACCGCGGCGAGCGTGAAGTGGCAGGTGCCCGTCGCGGTCGATCATCTGGTCCAGGAGATCGCCGGTGGCGAGAGCAAGGAGGTCTTCAACGGCTACACCTCCTGCCCGCTGATCACCCGGATCGGCCGGGCGATGCTGGTCGAGTTCGACTACAAGGACAATCTGGTCCCTTCCTTCCCGGGTGTCATCGCACCCCTCGAGGAGCTCTGGATCAGCTGGGTGATGAAGGAGACGGCGTTGAAGCCGACCTATGTCGCGATGCTGCGCGGCCAGGCCTGAGGAGACGGGACGATGAAAGAGCTCGAGATCGGTGTGTTCGTGGCGGTCTTCGTCGAGATGCTGGGACCGCTCTTGTTCTGGCTGCTGGTGGCCGCCGTCGTCGTCGTCACCCTGGGCTTCGTCTGGGTGCTGGTCCGCGATCGCGGGCTCGACAGCAAGCGGCTGGTGCGCGCCCAGGTGGTGGGCGTGCTGGGTGGTGTGGCAGCGCTCCTGTTCATGCAGTGGATCACCAATTCCGGCTTTCGCGACATCGGCGGGCCGGTCGATCTGATGCTGGTGGCGCTGATCTTCGTGCTCGGGGCGATCGGCACGGCGATCTTCGCCTACACTCTCCAGGCCGTGGCGCTGGGCGCGCCCGAGGAGCCGCTCGAGGCGTTTTGAGCCGTCCGAAGGGACGGGACGGTTCGGGCGAGCCGTCCCGGCGGACGTGATGCCGCGGTGCCCGAGAACGGGTCCGCGGCATCGGCTTTTTCGGATGGATCAAAGCGGCCAGAACAGGAGCAGCAGCGGAATGGCCGTCGCGACGATAATGACTTGCAAGGGCAGGCCCATCCGCCAGTAGTCGCCGAAATTGTAGCCGCCCGGGCCCATGATCAGCGTGTTGTTCTGGTGGCCGATCGGCGTCAGGAAGGCACAGGAGCCGGCGATCGCGACCGCCATCACGAAGGTGTCGGGGTTCGCGCCAAGGACTTGGGCCACGCCGAACCCGATCGGTGCCATGATGACCACGGTCGCGGCGTTGTTGAGAATGTCGGTCGTGAGCATGGTCACGAGAAAGACCATCAACAGCGCCACGATCGCGCCATAGTCGGCGGAGAGGATGGCGATGCTGCCGGCGATCACGGTGGTCAGGCCCGTGCTCTGCAGGGCATCACCGATCGGGATCATCGAAGCCAAAAGGACGATGACCGGCCAGTCGATGGCGTCATAGAGCTCGCGCACCTGGATCACGCCGATCACGATCATGCCGAGGACCGCACAGCCGAGCGCTATCGGCAGGGCCAGGATGCCGGCCGAGGTCGCGAGAATGGCGGCGGCGAAGATCACGAGGGTCGGGATCGCCCGGGTGCCCTGGCCGCCCAGCAGACGCCGCTCGGCCAAGGGCAGGCAGCCGAGCAGCCGGGTCACCTCGGCGAGCCGTGCGATCTCGCCCTGCAGCAGCAGCACGTCGCCGGCCCGCAGCACGATGCGATCGAGCCGATCGCGGGTCGGACTCCCCTCGCGCGCCACCGCCAGAAGGTTGACGTTGAACTGCTGGGCGAGCCGGGTGCGGCCCTCCGAGCGGCCGTCGAGCTCCGAGCCCGGCTTGATCACCACCTCGGCGAGCCGGACGTCATCATTGCTGAGCAGGCTCATCGGGGTCGGTGTCTGGCCACCGATCGCGAGCTGAAAGCGCTCGATCAGCTTGGGCAGGTTGGCGGGCGAGGCCTCGACGATGAGCACATCGCCGGCCATGAGATTGAAGCGCCTCGGCACGTTGGGCACCCGCCGCTCGTTCCGAAGCAGGCCGAGGATGGCGACGTCGAGCTCGGCGAACCTGTCGGCGACCTCGCCAATGGTCTGGCCCAGCAGCGGGTTCTTCTCGGCGACGCGGATCTCGGTGACGTAGTCGCCGATGTGAAAGAAGGCCTCGAGCCCGGCCGCCCGCTGCCGGTCCTTGGGCAGCAGCCGCCAGCCGATGGTCGAGATGAACGCGATGCCGACGAGGGCCACCGGCAGCCCGACCCAGGTGAAGTCGAACATCTGGAAGCTCTGGCCGGTCTGCCCTTGCCGGTAGGCGGCGGCGATGATGTTGGGTGGGGTGCCGATCAGGGTGACGAGGCCGCCGAGCAGCGCCGCGAACGAAATCGGCATGAGCAGGAGCGACGGCGAGCGGTTGGTCCGCGCCGCCGTCTGCATGGCGATCGGCATGGTCAGCGCCAGGGCACCCACATTGTTCATCACGGTCGAGAGCAGGGCCGTGGCCCCGGCGAGCGAGGCGACGTGGCGGGTGACGGTGGCAGTGAACCGGCCGAGGAACTCGACCAGATAGCTCGTCGCACCGCTGTCGGTGAGGCCCTTGGTCAGGACCAGCATCAGGGCCACGGTCACTGTCGCGGTGTGGCCGAGCCCGGCGAACGCGCTGTCGGCCGGCACGATGCCGATGAGGACAGCCACGATCAGGCCGGCAAAGGCCACGACGTCGTGGCGAAAGCGGCCCCAGACGAAGCCCGCGAGCACGGCGAGCAACAACACGACGAGGCTGATCTGGGTGGCATCCATGTTCGGACGACCGGTCTCAGCCCTCGAGATCGGCGAGCGTCAGGTCGAAAGCTCGGGCGGCCTTCTCGACGATCTCGTCGATCTCCGCCTCGCTGATGATCAAGGGCGGCGAGAGCACCATGCCGTCGCGGATCGCCCGCATCACCAGACCGTTTTGAAAGCAATGCTCGCGACAGGTGAGCCCGACCTTGCGCTCAGAGGGCCAAGTCTTGCGGCTGGCCTTGTCCTGGACGAGCTCGAGGCAGGCGATGAGCCCACAGGTCCGCACCTCGCCGACGAGCGGGTGGTCCGCAAGCGTCATCAAGCGCTCGCGGAAATAGGCGCCGATCGGCCCGGCGGCGCGCGTGTGCAGCCCCTCCTCCTCGATGATGCGGATGTTCTCGAGCGCCACTGCCGCTGCCGCCGGATGGCCGTGATAGGTCACCCCGTGCGCGAACTCGGTGCCGGAGGCCGCGAGCACGTCGGCGATGCGATCATGGAAGGCTACGGCCGCGATCGGCAGGTAGCCGGAGGAGAGTCCCTTCGCCATTGGCATGACGTCCGGGGTGATGTCGAGCGTCGTCGAGCCCCACCAGTTGCCGGTCCGCCCGAAGCCGCAGATCACCTCGTCGGCGACCAGCAACACGTCGTAGTGCCGACAGATACGCTGGACCTCCGGCCAGTAGGTCGAAGGCGGGATGATCACGCCCCCTGCCCCCTGGATCGGTTCGGCGACGAAGGCGGCGACGGTCTCGGGGCCGAGTTCCAGGATCTTCGCTTCCAGCCAGCCCGCCGCCACCTTGCCGAACTCGTCCGGGTCGAGATCGCCACCCTCGGCGAACCAGTAGGGGTTGCCGATATGATGGAAGCGCGGCAGTGGCAGATCGAAGGGGTCGTGCATGAAGCGCATGCCGGTGAGGCTCGCCGAGCCCAGGCCGACGCCGTGATAGCCGAGCTTGCGGCTGATGAAGTGCTTCTTCTCGGGCTTGCCCTGCAGATTCCAGTAGTACCAAAGCGACTTGACGATGGTGTCGTTGGCCTCGGAGCCGGAGCTCATGTAGAACACCCGGCTCATGCCGTCCAGCAGGATCTCGGCGAGCTTGGCCGCGAGCTCGACAGCTGGCACCGTCGCCGTCTGGAAGAAGGCGTTGTAGTAGGGGAGATCCTGCAGCTGCCGGTAGGCGACCTTCGCCAGCCGCTCGCGGCCGTAGCCGACATTGACGCACCAGAGCCCGGCCATGCCGTCGATGATCTTGTTGCCCTCGCTGTCCCAGATGTGACAGCCCTCGGCCCGGGTGATGATCCGGCTGCCTTTGGCCTCGAGCTCGGGGAACACCGTGAACGGGTGGAAGTGATGGCGGCAGTCCAGCTTACGCCAGTTGGCGGTTTGCGCAGTCGTCTGCATGCTGCTCGTTTCATGGTGAGGGCGATAGGGTGCTCTGTGGCAGGGAGTGCCGGTGGCGGCAAGGGGGCCGTCAGTCGCCGGCCGGGTACCTGGTTGCTTGGCCGAGCCGCATCGTCTCGAGGTCGTCGTCCCAGGGCAGCTTGCCGAAGGCCTCCCGGATCCGTTTCTGCCCCCTAGCCTCGACGAGCAACCGGAGGGCGGCCTCGATAGTCGCCTTCTTTGTCGAGTGCCCGCTCACGGCCATCGCCTGCCGCATCAGCTCGTCGTCGATCTCGATCCTGACCCGCATCATCCGGCCCAAATAACGGTGGGGAGCGGGGAGGATCATCCTCCCCGCATATCTTGTTTCTACACGTTCAACAACAAATGCTCGCGTTCCCAGGAGCTGATCACGCTCTGGTACGCTTCGTGCTCGGCTTGCTTGACGGCGATCAGGACGCGGACGAAATCTTCGCCCAATGCTTCCTTGAGCTGCGGCGAGCTGGATAGTTTTCTCAGGCCATCGGGGAGTTGTTGGGGGAGAGTTTGGGCGAGGCGGTAGGCGCTGCCCTTGACCTGGTCGGTGGGCTCGAGCTCTTCGACCATGCCGAGCCAGCCGCAGGCCAGGGACGCGGCGATGGCGAGGTAGGGGTTGGCATCGGCCCCGGCGACGCGGTTTTCGACGCGGCGCGCCTCTCGGCTGGATTCCGGCACACGGAGGCCGACGGTGCGGTTTTCCCAGCCCCATTGGACGTTGATGGGGGCGTCGGAATAGCGGCGCAGGCGGCGGTAGGAGTTAACGTTGGGGGCGAGGAGCGGCATGGCGGCCGGCATGAAGCGCTGCAGGCCTGCGATGTGGTGCAGGAAGAGCTCGGAGTAGCCGCCGTCCTCGTTGGCGAAAAGGTTCTCGCCGGTGTCGATCGAATAGACGCTCTGGTGGACGTGCATCGAGCTGCCGGGCTCGGCCTCGAGGGGCTTGGCCATGAAGGTGGCGTAGATGCCGTGCTTCAAGGCGGCCTGCCTGAGCGTGCGCTTGAAGAGGAAGGCCTGATCGGCCAGCTCGAGCGGGTCGCCGTGGTTGAAGTTGATCTCCATCTGCGCCGCACCCGCCTCGTGGGCGAGCGTGTCGATGTCGATCGCTTGTGCCTCGCACCAGTCGTAGACGTCCTCGAAGACGGGGTCGAACTCGTTGGCGGCCTCGATCCCGTAAGCCTGGCGCGAGGTCTCGGGGCGCTTGGAGCGGCCGATCGGCGGCTCGAGCGGGTAGTCCGGGTCGGTGTTGATCTTGGTCAGGAAGAATTCGAGCTCGGGCGCCACCACCGGGCGCCAGCCGCGCTCGGCGTAGAGGCCGAGCACCCGCCGGAGCACCTGGCGGACGGCGATGGTGACCGGTGAGCCGTCGTGGTTGAAGCCGTCGGCGATCACTTGTGCGGTCGGCTCCTCGTACCAGGGCACGAGGCGGATGGTCGAGGGGTCGGGGCGGAGGCGAATGTCGCGATTGACCGGGTCGATGACGTCGGCTTCGGGATAGTCGCCGGTCACCGTCTGGATGAAGATGCTCTCGGGCAGGCGCAGCCCGTCCTCCTTGAGCGAGCGGAGGAATTTGTAGCCCGGCAGGATCTTGCCCCGGGCGATGCCGTTGATATCGGCGACGATGCACTCGACCTCGGTGATCCGGTGCTCTTTAAGCCAAAGCTCGAGATCGCTCATGCGATCCTCTCGAAGAAAGCTGGTTGCGGCAGGCCTCGCCGAAGGCGGCAAAGAGCCGCCGGTGGGGCTCGATGTCGGCGGCCCGCCATTCTGGATGCCACTGTACAGCGAGAACGAAGCCCTTGGCACCCGGCATGGTGATCGCCTCGATGGTGCCGTCGGGGGCGGTTGCCTCGATGGCGAGGTCGGGGGCGAGGCGGTCGATGCCCTGGCCGTGCAGCGAGTTGACCGCGATCGAGGCGGCGCCGTCGTAGAGCTGGGCCAGAAGGCCGCCCTGGGTCAGCGTCACCTCGTGGCTGGGCGCGTAGCGTTCGGCGTAGCCCTTGGTCTTGTCGGAGCGGTGATCGGCGCGGCCCGGGGTCTCGTGCAGCCGGCCGAAGAGCGAGCCGCCCATGGCGACGTTGACCTCCTGCAGGCCGCGGCAGAGGGCCAGAAGCGGGATGCCCAGGTCGATGCAGCTACGGATCAGCGGCAGCGTCGTCGCATCGCGATGCGGATCAGCCGGGTCACCCGCCGGGCGCTGCCCACCGTCATAGAGCGCCGGGTCCAGGTTCGACGGGCTGCCGGTCAAGAGGACGCCATCGAGCCGGTCGAGCAGGGCGTCGATGTCGATGGCCGAGCCCACGGCCGGAATGATCAATGGCAGTCCGTGTGCTGCCTCGATCACCGCGTCGACATACTTGTCGCCGACGCAGTGCGAGGTGGCATGAGCGGTCGACTTGCGACAGGCGGAGACACCGATCAGCGGCGGCGGGGTTTCGGGCAGCATGGGCCGGCGCTATAGGCCAGCGCCCGCCGCCCGGCAACTCGCACGCTGCGGCTCAAGCAGCGCCGGACTTTGCGACCCTGGCCTTATCGACTGAGAGCACCGTCTCGGCCGCCGGTGCCTGCTCGAGCGTCGGGCCGCCCGCAGCACCGCCGATCGAGACCTTCCTGGGCTTCATCTGCTCCGGCATCTCGCGCTTGAGGTGGATATCGAGCAGCCCGTTGTTGAGATCGGCGCCGGTGACCTTGATGTGGTCGGCCAGCTGGAAGCGGTGCTCGAAGGCGCGCTGGGCGATGCCGCGATGGAGGTATTCGACCTCCTTCTCGGGCCGGCCGATCTGGCCCTTCACGATCAGCACGTTGTCGTGGATGGTGAGGTCGAGATCGGGGTTGGCGAAGCCGGCGACGGCCATGGTGATGCGGTAGGTGTCGGCGCTGACCTTGGCGATGTTGTAGGGCGGGTAGGAGGTGTCGCGAGAGGCCTCGCGAAAGGCGGTGTCGAACATCTTGTCGAGCTGGTCGAAGCCGACCGAGGAGCGAAACAAGGGCGAGAGATCGAAGCTGCGCATGACCAGTCCTCCTAGAGCAACCAGTGAGCGCCCGTCGCGAGGCGACCGGGCAAGGGGTGGTGACGTGGACCCGAAAGGCATCCACAAACGACAGGTGGGCAGCGATTCCAGCGGGTTCAAGATGTCGCGAGCGTCTGGCCGCGGCGCCGCAAGCGGTCCATATGCCGGCCTATGGAACTGACCCTCGAAACTGCCCTCGCCTTCAAGACCGCCCTGGTTCTGGCGGTGTTCGTCTTCTTTGCCACGGCCGAGCGCTGGCGGCCGGCCGTCGAGAGCCCGCTCCTGGTCCGGCTCGGGCGGAGCACCAAGGCCGCCTGGCTGCGGCTGACCAAGAATCTCGGGCTCTTCAGCCTGAACGCGCTGCTCTCGCCGTTGATCGTCCTGCCCATCACCTACTGGGCCAGCGGCTTCTCCTTCGGCCTGCGCCCGGCCTTTCTGGACGGTTGGTGGGGCCTCGCCGTCGACATCCTGATCCTCGATCTCTGGATCTACTGGTGGCACCGGGCGAACCACGAGCTCCCGCTGCTCTGGCGTTTCCACCAGGTCCACCACCTGGACGAACTGCTCGACACCAGCAGTGCCGTGCGCTTCCATTTCGGCGAGGTGGTGCTCTCGGCCCTGGTCCGGGCCGTCGTGATCATCGCCTTCGACATCTCGCTGGTCGCCGTCATCGTCTTCGAGGCCCTGGTCCTGACCTCCGCCATCTTCCACCATTCGGACGCGAAGATCCCGGCCCGGCTCGAGCGGCCGCTATCGAAGGTGGTGATCACGCCTTCTATCCACTGGGTGCACCACCACGCGATCCGGGCCGACACGGACAGCAATTACGGCACGATCTTCAGCTTCTGGGATCGGTTGTTCGGCTCGAAGAGCGCCACCGAGCGCTTTGCCTCGATGAAGATCGGGGTCGAGCGGATGCGCGATCGGCCGTTTCTCCGATTGCTGGTGGCACCCTTCGGCCGTCAGCCGGGAGCCGAAGGGGCGGCAAACGAGGCGCCGAAGCCGGCGCGGCGGTAGAGCAGGCCGAGGAAGAGGCCGCGCGACGCCAAGAACAGCAGCATGGCGGCCCACAAGCCGGGATTGCCCAGGGTCGGGACCAGGACAGCGGCCGCCACACCGTAGACGGCGATCGAGGCGACCATGGCGTTCCTGAGCTCGGCCGTTCGGGTGGCGCCGATGAAGATGCCGTCGAAGAGGAAGGCCCAGATCGCAATCACCGGCAAGACGGCCACGACCAGGCGGTAGCCGAGGGCGGTATCGCGGACCGGCTCGATCGCGGTCAAAAGGCCGATGATCCAGGGGGATGTGAGCCAGAACGCGAGGCCGATCAGGGCCGAGAGGATGCCCGCATTGATGAAGCCGGCCCTTGCCGCCGCGCGCAAGGCCGCCGCATTGCGGGCGCCAACGGCGCGGCCGACCATGGCTTCGGCAGCATAAGCGAAGCCGTCGAGGCCGTGCGCCGCGAGGAAGAAGAAGTGCATCAGGACGGCGTTGGCAGCCAGCACCACTGGGCCCTGGCGCGAGGCCAAGGCCATGAAGCTCAAGAAGGCCGCCTGCAGCACGATGGTGCGCAGGAAGAGGTCGCGGTTGAGGCGAAACAAGCGCTGGAACGGCACCAGGGCCAAGACCTGGGCGCGCGATGGCCGGGCGTCGTCGGGCGTTCTCGCGAGGTGGCGGCGGAGCAGCCAGAGGCCGAGGCAGAGGCCGAAGCCCTCGGCGATGACGGTGGCCAGCGCCACGCCCGATGCCGTGAAGCCGAGGCCCCAGACGAAGAGGACATCGAGGGCGCCATTGACCAGGTTGGTGGCGATCAGGAGGACGAGCGGGCCACGGCTGTCCTGCATCCCCAGAAGCCAGCCCAGCGTGACGGCGTTGGCCAGCGCGAGCGGGGCGCCCAAGAGGCGGATTTGCAGATAGCCGCGGAACTCGGCGTCGATCGCCGGATCGGGGGCGAAGCCGGCGCTGCCGGCCGCGAGGGCCAGGGGTATCGCCAGGATGCACAAGAGGCCGATGCAAGCCGCCAGCATGAAGGCGCGCCAGGCGGTGGCGCGGATCTCGGCCGCTTCGCCGGCGCCGAGCGCCTGGGCGGTCAGCGCCGTCGTGCCCATGCGCAAAAAGCCGAAGGCGAAATAGACGGCCGAGGTGAGATTGGCGCCCAAGGCCACGCCGCCCAGGGCGTAAGGCTCGGGCAGCCGGCCGACGACGGCGGTGTCGACCATGCCCAGAAGTGGCACGGAGAGGTTGGAAAGGACGAGCGGCCAGGCGAGCCTGAACGATTCGCGCAATGCACCGGCCGGCAAGAGCGTTTTCCTCCTCAGTGCAGAACGAGCCGACCGCGCTTAGGCCGATCCGCTCAGCGCGGCAAGCGCCAGCTCTCGCGGCGTGAAGAGAGAGGACGAATGCGGGAAGGCACGCCTTCCCGCGCCCATCCGTTACTTTTGCGGGGGTGGATGGTCGGGATGGCTGACGACGGTCGTCTTGTCCGATCACGGGTCGTGTGCGATATTGAACAAGATGAAGACGGGTGGCGACGGGAGATCAAACTTGGCGCAGACGACGATGACCGTGCGTGTCGGCGGGGCGCTCGCCGAGTTCGTGGCAGCCAATGTCGGCGAAAACGGGCGCTACGAGAATGTCAGCGAGTACATTCGCGACCTGATCCGCCGCGACAAGGAACGGGTGGAGCAAGAGGCCTTCGAGCGGCTGAAGGCCGAACTGCAGCACGCCTTCGCCGCAACCGACGACACTTTCGAGCCCCTGACCGCCGCCGACGTCATCGCCCGCAACCGGCGCTGAGCTGCATGGCCGTCCGCATCCAGCGCGCGGCCTCCCATCGCCTCGACGAGATCTTCCGCTACACAAGCGACCGGTGGGGCGATGAACAGGCCGAGCGGTACATCGAGGGGCTGTTCGAAGCCTTTGCCCAGATCGAAAGCCACACCATCCTCTCCCGCCCCATCCCGGCCGCCTTCGGCGTCGACGGCTACGTCTGCCGCTACCGTCACCACTTCGTCTATTGGCGCCGCCTGGAGGGCGGCGACATCGGCATCGTGACGATCCTCCACGAGCGCATGCACCAGATCGACCGGTTCCGCGAGGATTTCGGGGCGGGTGGTTAAAACAGGAAAAGTCACTGAGAGCCCTCTCTGATTGGGGTCGTTGGTGTCAAGCTGCTCCGCTTCTTTT
>DAIRDJ010000107.1:0-14405 GCA_036796215.1 Geminicoccaceae bacterium | reverse complement strand
AGCTCAAGGTGGCCCTCTTGCGCAAGGTCAAGGACCCGGGCGACGAGATGCTGCTGACCGCCGTTCCCGCCTGAGGGCCGCATCGCCGCTTGACCCGGGCTGCTGCCATGCGCACTTTCCCGGAATGGCGACCCTCGACCTCGAGCCTCAACTGACCGCGGCACCGGCCAAGACCGGTGCCGCGTTGATTCATGAGCTGCTCCGCCATCTGCCCAACGCCCCCGGTGTCTATCGGATGATCGATGCCAAGGGCTCGGTGCTCTATGTCGGCAAGGCGAAGTCGCTGAAAAAGCGGGTCGTCGCCTACACGAAGCCGCAATCGCTGACGATCCGCCTGCAGCGCATGGTAGCGCTCACCGCCGCCATGGAGTTCGTCACCACAGCCAGCGAGGTCGAGGCGCTGCTGCTCGAGGCCAACCTGATCAAGCGGTTGCGCCCGACCTTCAACATCGTGCTCCGCGACGACAAGAGCTTCCCCTATCTCTATCTCCGCTGGGGCCACGACTACCCGATGATCGGCAAGCACCGCGGTGCGAAGCGCGCCGGTGCGGACTATTTCGGCCCTTTCGCCTCGGCCGGTGCGGTCAACGAGACGCTGAACGCCCTCTTGCGCGCCTTCCCGCTCAGGAGCTGCCGCGATTCGATCTTCGACAACCGCACCCGCCCCTGCCTGCAATACCAGATCAAGCGCTGCTCGGCGCCCTGCGTCGGCCGCATCGCGAAGGAGGACTACGCCCGGATCGTCGAGGATGTCCGCGGCTTTCTCGGTGGCTCGACCCGCGAGGTCCAGGCCAAGCTGCAGGCCGAGATGCAAGCGGCCGCCGAGCGGCTCGATTTCGAGAAGGCCGCCGTGCTCCGCGACCGGCTCAAGGCCATCGCGCATATCGCCGCTAGGCAGGGGATCAACACCGCCGCCGTCGAGGATGCCGATGTCATCGCCCTGCACCAGGACGGCGGGCAGGTCTGTGTCCAAGCCTTCTTCTATCGGGCGGGCAAGAACTACGGCAACCGCGCCTACTACCCGGCCCATACCAAGGACAGCGAAGCGGCAGACGTGCTCGCCGCCTTCCTCGCCCAGTTCTACAGCGAGCGGCTGCCGCCTAAGCTGGTGCTGGTGAGCGAACAGCCGGGCGAGGCCGATCTCCTGACCGAGGCGCTCACCCTCAAGGCCGGGCGCAAGGTGGAGATCCGCGAGCCCAAGCGCGGGCCGCTGCGCGACCTGGTCGAGCTTGCCCGGCGCAACGCCAAGGAAGCGCTCGCCCGCAGGCTCGCCGACCACGCCTCGCAGGCCCGGCTTTTGGAGCAACTGGCCGAGCGCTTCGATCTCGAGACGACGCCCGAGCGGGTCGAGGTCTACGACAACAGCCACATCCAGGGTACCAATGCCGTGGGTGCCTTCGTCGTCGCCGGGCCCGAAGGGCTCGACAAGAAGCAGTACCGCACCTTTACCATCAAGGCCCCCGAGACCGGCACCAGCGACGACTACGCCATGATGCGCGAGGTGCTGACCCGCCGCTTCACCCGCCTCTTGAAGGAGGACCCGGAGCGCCAATCCGGCACCTGGCCCGATCTCGTGCTGGTCGACGGTGGTGCGGGCCAGCTCGCTGCCGCCCAAGGTGTCGTCGACGCGCTCGGCATCGAGGGTGTGGATCTCATCGGCGTCGCCAAGGGGCCCGACCGCGACGCCGGTGCCGAGCGCTTCTTCCGGACCGGCCGCGATCCGATCATGCTGGACGCCCGCGACCCCGTCCTCTACCTCGTTCAACGCTGGCGCGACGAGGCGCACCGCTTCGCCATCACCAAGCACCGCGGCAAGCGGACGAAGGCGATCGGCCAGTCCGTGCTCGATACGGTCCCGGGCATCGGCGGCAAGCGCAAGAAGGCGCTGTTGCACCATTTCGGCTCGGCGCGGGACGTGGCATCCGCCTCGCTCGACGATCTCGAGCAGGTGCCGGGCCTCGGCAAGGCCGTCGCACGGGCCATCTACGACCATTTCCACGAGGGCAGTGCCTGATGCGCATCCGCTATTTCGCCTGGCTCAAGCAGCGCACCGGCTGCGCCGAGGAGGAGCTCGACCTGCCGGCCGAGATCCAGACCGTGGCCGACCTGATGACCTATCTGGGCCGTCGCCACCCCCGCTTCGCCGAGGCGGCCGCCGGTCAGAGAGTGGTGCGCTGTGCCGTCGATCAAACCCACGCCGACCCACAGGCCCGCCTCGAAGGGGCCCGCGAGGTCGCGTTCTTCCCGCCCGTCACGGGTGGTTGAAGGGGGAGCTGATATGATCCGGGTCCAGGCCGAACCGTTCGATCCGGGCCAGGAGCTCGGCCGTTTCGCCCAGGGCCGCAGCGACATCGGCGCGGTTGCGAGCTTCACCGGCTTCGTCCGCGACACGCACCAGGGCGAGCGCATCCTGGCGATGACCCTGGAGCACTACCCCGGCATGACCGAACATGAGCTCAGGCGGATCGAGGCCGGGGCCCGGGCCCGCTGGCCGCTCGACGACAGCCTCGTCATCCACCGCTACGGCCGCATGCTGCCGGGCGAGCCCATCGTCCTGGTCGCAACCGCCTCGGCCCACCGCGCCGCCGCCCTGGACTCTTGCGCCTTCCTCATGGACTGGCTCAAGACCAAGGCACCCTTCTGGAAGCTCGAGGAGACACCTTCGGGCGAGCATTGGGTCGAGGCCCGGGAAAGCGACGACATCACGGCCGCGCGCTGGCGCGAGCGGGAAGCAGAATAGGAAAAGCGAAAAGAAGCGGGGACGATGATCCTCCCCGCGGCCCCACCGGTATTTTGGCGCTGCTTAGTCCGGGGCGGTGTCGCGAGCTTTCGACTGCTGGCCGGCGTAGAGTGGGCTCGCGAGGTATTGGAAGAGCGCGAAGCGGGTGAGGACGCCGATCGCGGCGGCGACCGGCACGGCGAGCATGACGCCCAGAAAGCCGAAGAGCGAGCCGCCGGCGAGCAGGGCGAAGATGACCCAGACCGGGTGCAGCCCGACCCGCTCGCCGACCAGCTTGGGCGTGAGGAAATTGCCCTCGATGAACTGGCCGATGCCGAAGAGGCCGGCGGTAAGGCCGAGCATCAGCCAATCGGTCGGGCCGAACTGCACGGCGGCCAGGATGATGGAGGCCACGAAGCCGACGATCGAGCCGACATAGGGGATGAACGAGATCAGCCCGGCCAAAAGCCCGACGAGCAGGCCGCCCTTCAGGCCGAGTGCCGCGAGGCCGAGCCCGTAAAAGAGCCCCAAGAGCACGCAGACCGAGAGCTGGCCGCGCAGGAAGCCGGCGATACTCCGATCGATCTCGGCCAGAAGGTGACGGATGATGTCTCTGTGGTCCCGTGGCAGCCAGCCATCGACCGTGCCCACTAGTTGATCCCAGTCGCGCAGCAGATAGAAGCTGACGACCGGCGTGATGACCAGGATCGAGATGATGTCGAGGATGACGGCACCGCCGGAGGCGAGGCCGGCGAGCATCCCGGTCGCCCATTCGCCGAGATTGCCGGCATGGCTCTGCAGCGCTTCCTGCAGTTCGGCCTCGGTCGAGACGTCGAAGCGCGCCCGCAGCTCTTCGACCCAGGGGCCGAGCCAGCCCCAACCAGACTCGATCAGCGCCGGCAGGGTGGCCGCGAGGCTCCGGGCCTGGCTCTCCACCACCGGCACGAGCAGCAGAATGGCGCCGAGCACGAGCAGAATGAGCAAGAGGGTCAACAAGCTGGTCGCCAGCGTCCGCGACGCCCCCCAACGCTCGAGCCGATCGGCCAGCGGATCGAGCAGATAGGCGATGACCATCCCGGCGACGAACGGCGTGAGCACGTCGCCCAGGAGCCAGACGAGCAGGACGAAGACGACGAAACCCGAGGTCCAGGCAATAGCCTGGCGGCCGCGGCTCACCTGGCGGGGCTCGGCTTGGGGCACGGCATGGCGCGCTTCCGGGAGGTTTAGCCTCGCAACATGGCAGAGGGTGCGAGGCCTGTCGAGCCGAGGCGAGACAACGCGGCCGGAAGGCCGCCGAACGAGGTCGGAGCGCGCTTTTGCTCAATCGCTGCAGGGTTTGGGCGTGCGGCGATCGACCAGGCGAAAGTGAAACCATTTGCGGACCCAAAGAGGGTGCAGCAGGCCCTCGATGTCCATGGCCAGGGTCTGGGCCGTCTGGTCGACGTGGCTGGTGCCGTTGCGCGCAAAAGACACCACCGCCGCGGGATGCCTATCCAGTTGATCGAGCAGCGCGTAGTAGACCAGCTCTTGCTCGGCTCCGGCCAGATGCTCGAGCAGCGGCGAGCCGGCCGCTGCCTCGATCGTCACGACGTCATCGAGTTGGCGAAACGGCCCGGGCGGCCCGCTCAGCAGCAGGTGGTTGCTGACCCCGCCCCAGAGCCGGAGATTGGCGAACATGTTGATGGTTTGCGCCGTCTTCAGGCCAAGATAGGGCAGCGTGTTGTCGAGGAAGAAGAGCAGGCGCACGATGTTCAGCCAGCCGAGCGGTGACCAGAGCAGGGGCCCGGTCGACGGCGCCCTCACTGTTCGCCCGTGTGCGACAGCCAGGGCGAGTGCCATTGGAACCAGGAAGAGCAACCAGCTCACGCCGGCGAGGCTGTACTGCCGCAACACCGCCTGAACAGCCACCAGCACGGCGACGAGGACGACGAACAGCAGGCCCGCCGGAGTGCCGAGACGCGCCAGGGGCTGCGCCAGCTTCGGCTGCCGCACAAGCCGCACGGCGGTCGCCGGTGCGATGAACAGCAGGTGAAGCGCGATCGCGAGGCTGGAGAACGCCCAATATCCGCTGCTCAGGCAGCACTGATCACCGCCAGGGCCTGCCAGTCGAAGACGATGCCGTGGCCCGGGCGGTCGGGAGCGATGGCGTAGCCCTCCTCGATCACCAGCGGATGTTCGATGTAGCGTTCGAGCCCAAAGCCATGGGCCTCGAGGAATTGGCCGTTGGGGCAGGCTGCCAGGAGGTGGACGGTGATGTCGTGCGCACCGTGGCTGGTGACCGGCAGGTTGAAGGCCTCGGCCAGGTGGCAGATCTTCAAGAAGCTGGTGACGCCGCCACAATTGGTGACGTCGGGCTCGGGCCAAGTGACGCCGCCCGAGGCGATCAGGTGCCGGAACTCCCACAAGGTCCGGAGGTTCTCGCCCGCAGCGATCGGCAGGCCGCCCTCGCGGATGATGCGGGCATGACCGGCCATGTCGTCGGGTGCGATCGGCTCCTCGAGCCAGGTGAGATCATAGGGCTGAAAGGCGCGGGCCGCCCGGATCGCCTGATCCGCCGTCCATTTCATGTTGGCGTCGACCATGAGCGGATAGCCCTGGCCCAGATGGGCGCGCATGGCGGCGATCCGCTCGACGTCCTCTGCCAGATTCGCCCGGCCGACCTTCATCTTGATCGCGCGAAAGCCGCGGGCGAGATTGGCGTCGGTCTGGGCGAGCAGCGCGTCGAGCGGCAGGTCGAGGTCGATGCCGCCGGCATAGCAGGAGACCCGGTTGGCGTGGCCGCCGAGCAGCTTCCACAAGGGCTGGCCGGCGCGCCTCGCCTTCAGATCCCAAAGGGCGGTGTCGAAGGCGGAAACGGCGAGGACGGTGGGGCCGCCGCGACCGCCATAGTGCAGCGCCCACCAGAGCGTCTGCCAGATCTGCTCGATCCGGTCGGCGTCGAGGCCCGTGGCGAGATCCTTCATCTCGCGCTCGAGCGTGTCGAAGACGGCCCCTCCGTTACGCCCGACCGTATAGGTGTAGCCGACACCTTCCACCCCCTCGACGTCGACCACCCGAACGGTGACGAGTTCGAAGGCGGTCATCTCGCCATGCGTGCTGTCGGAGAGCACCGTGGGCAACGGGATGCGGTAGAAGCCGGGCGTGATCGTGGCGATGGCCGGCATGGCGTTGGTCCCCCCCTGGTCGCCGTTCAGGGCCGAAGCCTGCCGAGGGGGTCAGGCTTGGTCCAGGCTGACCGTCAGCTCGGGCTTGGTGTTGAGTGTCTGGAAGACCACGCAGTAGCGTTCGGTCAGCTGCAAGAGCGCGTCGAGCTTGTCCTGTTGCGCATCGGCCAGGACGTCGAAGCGCAGACGAATGGCGCTGAAACCGACCGGTGCTGCGCGGTCGACACCGAGCGTGCCGCGAAAGTCGAGGTCGCCCTCCGCCGTTACCCGGGCCGAGCGCAGCTCGATCTCGAGGGCCGTCGCCACCGCCTTCAAGGTGACACCGGCACAGGCGACCAACGCCTCGAGCAGCATGTCACCGGAGCAGAGCTCGAGGCCGCTGCCGCCCGTGGCCGGATGCAGGCCCGCGCTCTGGATGGCGCGCCCGGTCTCGACCTTGCACGCGATGGCCTGCTCGTCGACCGTGCCCGAGGCCTTGAGCGTGATCAGTGCTGTCTCGGGTCTCTCCTTGTACGTCGCCTTGAGCGGGGCCTGGAGTGCCCTGAGGATCGCGGCATCGCTCATGGCGCAGCCACCGCCGCCTCGGCAGTCTGGGCGTCGTGGGCAGCGAGGGCTGCCACGTTGATCATGTCGGAGACGGTGGCATTCATCGGGACGATCTGGATCGGCTTCTCGAGGCCGATCAGCAACGGTCCGATCACCGTCCCGCCGCCGAGCTGCTGCAGGAGCTTGGCCGCGATGTGCGCGGTGTGCAGTGCAGGCATGATCAGGACGTTGGCCGGGCCCCTGAGGCGGCAGAACGGATAGAGCGCCATGAGCTCGGGATCGAGGGCGACGTCGGCCGACATCTCGCCGTCATACTCGAAATCGACCTGCCGCTCGTCGAGCACCTTCACTGCGTCCCGCACCCGGGCGGCCTTGCTCACCGTCGGGTTGCCGAAGGTGGCGAAAGAGAGGAAGGCGACGCGCGGCACGAAGCCCATGTTGCGGGCGACCTCGGCGGTCTGGGTCGCGATGTCGGCGGCGACCTCGGGCTCGGGCAACTCGTGCACCGTGGTATCGGCGATAAAGACGGTGCGGCCCCGCGCGATGATGATGGTGACCCCCAGCACGCGCCGCCGCGGCAACGGGCTGACGACCAGACGGATGTCCTTGATCACGGTGTTGTAGCGGCGGGTGAGGCCGGTCACCATCGCATCGGCATGGCCGCACGCCACCATGCAGGCACCGAAGACGTTGCGATCGAGATTCACCAGCCGCTGACAATCGCGAAAGAGCAGGCCGTCGCGCTGATTGCGCTCGTAGAGCAACTCGGCATAGGTGCGATTGTGCGGGCTCAGCCGCGCGTTCTGAATGTCGATGCCGTCGAGACTGGCCTTGCCCATACCCTTCAGCGTCTCGGCGATGTGCTCCTCGCGGCCGATCAGAATGGGCCGGCCGAGGCCGCTGTTGCGCCAGGCGAGTGCCGCGCTGATCGCCTTTTCCTCCTCGCCCTCGGCGAAGACCACCCGCTTGGGGTGCGCCTTGACCCGGTCGACGATCAGCTGCATGCGGCTCGCCGTCGGATCGAGGCGCGAGCGGAGTTCCTGGCGGTAGCGCTCGAGATCGATGATTGGCTTCCTCGCCACCCCGCTTTCCACCGCAGCCTTCGCGATCGCCGCCGGCACCGCCGTGATCAGGCGAGGATCGAAGGGGGTGGGGATCAGGTAGTCGGTCCCGTAGCGTAGCCGTCGGCCGCGATAGGCGGCGGTCACCTCTTCCGGCACCTCCTCGCGGGCAAGGGCGGCAATGGCGTAGGCGGCCGCGATCTTCATCGCGTCGTTGATGGTGGACGCCCGAACGTCGAGCGCACCTCGAAAGATGTAGGGAAAACCCAGAACGTTGTTGACCTGGTTGGGGTAGTCGCTGCGCCCGGTCGCGATGATCACGTCGGGGCGCAGTGCCTTCGCCTCCTCGGGCGTGATCTCGGGATCGGGGTTGGCCATGGCGAAAACGATCGGATTGGCCGCCATCGACTTGACCATCTCGGCCGAGAAGGCCCCCTTGATCGAGAGCCCCAGCACGACGTCCGCTCCCGCCATCGCATCGGCCAGCGTGCGCGCCTCGGTCGGCACCGCATGCGCCGATTTCCACTGGTTCATGCCCTCGGTGCGACCCTGGTAGATCACGCCCTTGGTGTCGCAGAGCATGACGTTCTCGTGCGGCATGCCCATGGCCTTGATCAGCTCGACGCAGGCGATCCCCGCCGAGCCCGCCCCGTTCACCACCATCCGCGTCGTCGCGATCGAGCGGCCGGTGAGATCGAGCGCGTTGATCAGCCCGGCAGCGGCGATGATCGCCGTGCCGTGCTGGTCGTCGTGAAAGACCGGGATGTCCATGAGCTCGCGCAGCCGCTGCTCGATGACGAAGCATTCCGGTGCCTTGATGTCCTCGAGATTGATGCCGCCGAAGGTGGGCCCCAAAAGCTTGACGCAGTCGACGAAGGCGTCGACCGACTCGGTGTCGACCTCGAGGTCGATGCTGTCGATGTCGGCGAACCGCTTGAACAGGACAGCCTTGCCCTCCATCACCGGCTTGGAGGCCAGGGCACCCAGATTGCCGAGGCCGAGCACCGCCGTGCCGTTGGAGATGATCGCCACGAGGTTGCCCTTGACCGTGTAGTCGTAGGCCTTGGCCGGATCGGCCTGGATGGCGAGGCAGGGGGCGGCGACGCCGGGGCTGTAGGCGAGCGAGAGGTCGCGCGACGTGGTCAAGGGCTTGGTGGCTGTGATCTCCAGCTTGCCGGGCCGGCCCCTGCCGTGCAGCTCGAGGGCCTCCTCGGTCGTCACCGGCTCGCTGTAGTCGGTGGTCGGCTGCGCTGGCAGCAGATCGTCAGCGCCCATCAGGTCGTCCTCTCCAGGAACCAGGCTATCGGGGCGCGGACCATCGTCCAGAGCATGTCGCTGCGGTCGCGTTGCCGTCATCAGGCCGTCCTTCCTCTTGCCGGTTTTCCGATGGGGTGGTCGGTCGACCGGTGCTGATGCCCTCGCTTGATACGCGCCTCGAGGGGCCGGCGACAAGCGCGCCGCGTTCGCTGGCACTCGATAGCCGAATTTTTAACGAATGGCGGGCATGCTGGCGGCGTTGGGGCGACTTCCGGCGAGCCCAGGTCGGCGGGCAGCAATCGTTCACGCCTAAGGCTCTCGGGCGGTGCCGCGACCACGGCGCTTCGCACCCGAGCTCGGCTCGCTCGAGCACGAGGCTCGAGCCCTGCCAGAGCAGCGCGATGCGCCGCGCGGCTGCTGGCGTGGCGTCTCGCCGGCAAGGTGCGGCGGCAGCTCGTCGCGAGATTAACGGTTTTCCATCAACTGTGAAGCGCGTATGAAGCCCCAACCGGAAACCAAAAAAGTTGCAAGAACGATGATGGCGATGCCCGCGGCACAGGTGGTGACGAGGCGGGCGGTGCTCGCCGGCACCGCGTCTGCTTTCCTGGCGACGGCCCTCCCGGCGGCCGCGGCCAGCCGGCTCGACCGCCTGAGCCTGCAGACTCTGCACACGAACGAGACCCTCGACGTCGTGTTTCGCAACGGTGACCGCTACGACGCGACGGCACTTCGGGCGCTCGATCACCTCCTGCGCGACTGGCGACAGGACGAGGTTCGGCCGATCGACCCGAAGCTCTACGACATGATGGCGGCGATCGCCGCCCGGCTCGGCCAGCCGCCACGCTACGGCATCATCTCCGGCTACCGCTCGCCCGAGACCAACGAGATGCTGCGGCGCAATGGCGGTGGTGCCGCCAAGCGCAGCCTGCATCTGGTCGGCCGCGCCATCGATCTGCGGCTTGAGGGCACGCGCCTCGCCAGCCTGCGCAAGGCGGCGCTCGAGCTCGGTAAGGGAGGCGTGGGCTACTACGCGAAGTCGGGCTTCGTGCACATCGATACCGGCGAGGTCCGCAGCTGGGGCCGCTGAAAGCGAGTTCTTCTCTCGTCGACCGCCCCGTCACCAAGCGGCTAGGGCGGCTGCTAAGTGAATCTTAACAATTGGCCCCTAGGATCACGGTCGGGGTCCGTCTCGTGGCGGGCCAGCCGAAATTCGCCAAAAATCTATTTGGAGTTTAGCAAAAACTTCGTTATTCTATCGCTAAGTATCAATCGGGGAGCCAGCGGATGACAATCTCGAATGCCTGGACGGTCGACTGTGCTGAACGCTCTGCGCAGCGGCTGCTCGACCGGTTCGCCGGCGACTTGGCGACCGTCGAGCGCTACATCGTGGATAAGGAGCTGGCGGTGGCCTTGCGCCACGACGACTATCACAGCTACCTGCGCTGGCGGCGCATCAAGACCGTCTGCGTCGGCCTCGCCGCCGAACGTCGCCTCGCCGAGTCGCTTGATTCGGCACCGGCTACGGCGGCGATCGCGGCCTGATCGCCCGCGGATCGGCCCTCTTCAAGGGCGGGCCTGGAGGATCTGTCGTCGCGTCCAGCGCCAGTGCCTGGTTCTGGCGAGTCGCCTCGGTGCCTAAGACAGGCTGGTCCGGTTCATGCTGTCAAGGAGCGTTGTTGCGCCGGCAGTCGACCGCTCGCTGCCGCCTGGCGTCGGGTGACGCCTGGAATTCACCCCCTGCATCGGGCGAATCTTGGGGTCAAAGCGGTCGGTTGGCATGAGCCGATCGGTCGAGCGCGCTTTCGCCGAAGTGCAGCGCAGCCGTCGGTGACGCTGGCGGTCATCGCCGATCGCCGAGAAGGTTCGGGTTGCGACACCTGGAAGCTGAAACGGAGACGACGATAACCGCCGAGACAATGGCCTTGGTCGAGCTGGTGGAGAAGCAGGCCGATGGCGACCTCCTGCGCGAGACCTGGCCTTTGCGGCCGATCGCCTCATCGATTGGGAGGGTGCAGCGCGCCCGACCGCGGCGAGGGGCGTCCGGCCGCGGCGACCCTCGACCGCGGCGGCATGCGCCGAACCTGGCTGCGCGGCCGCGACAACGTCCAGAAACGCTACCTGATCCACATCGCCGGCTACAACCTGGCGTCGATCGTGCGCCTGCTCACCGGCGCCGGCACCCCAAGGCGCCGGGCCGGGTCTCGGCCAGTGGCCCTTTTTTGGCTTCGGGTGCCAGTCGACAGCGCCCATGACGCCATCTGCCTCGCCATTCTCACCAACGATAATCCGCCAGAGCCCGCGAGCGCTTGCATCGTCTTGAGAATCGCAGATCGCTGAAACCCCCCATTGCGCAAGGCGCTGTTAAAGAGCCCGTTGTCGCGGCGGCGTGCGCCGCTCGCGAAGGTTGCGACCGAGGATCTGCAGTTGCGCTGCCGCCCCATCCGCCGATTGGGCCGCGCACTCGGGCCAAAAGCGCCACCATCGTGTTCGTCCGGCGCTGCGGCAGGACGCTGGAGGCGGGTGGTCTCGATACGTTGGATCTGCGAGCCGCAATTGCCTCAGCTTACGCTGCAGCTCTGCCCTGCGGTATCGGCGCCTCGTCGGGCGGGCGCAGCTGGGCCGAGCGTTCGCTCGCCCGCTTCAGCTTCGGCTTGAACGGGCGAAGACCCAGCCGGGGCAGCGTCGCCTTGCTCGATCGCCGCCGTTCCCGCGTCAGCTGCTCGTGCTCGAGGTTCGGACGTCGCCCGTGCTTCTCGGCCAGCGTCGGGATGGCCACCATCCGGCCCTCGCCCCGCACCCAGCCAACAAAGGCACGCATCAGCAGCGCGCTGTCGCGGCGATCGGTCCTGGCGCGCCGCCCCTCGCGCGAAACCGCCACGCCCGGATGATCGCCCACAGGGGTCGGGTGGATGACGTGGCACTCGATACCTCGATGGCGCAACCAACGCGCCAACCAGAAGCCGTCGCCGCCGGCTGCGTCGGCCACGGCCACGCGCTCGATCGGCTTGCTGGCCTCGGGCGCCGCTGCCCGCCAACGCTCCATGCGCCGCAGCAGCGCCGCGGGCTCGGTCGCCAGCTTCTGCAGCGGGTGTTGCGCCACCCCGGGGACGAGGGAGCGACCAGCCGGCACTTCAGGCTCAGCTCGATGACGATGACCAGCGTGATCGAGCACGACAGGGCTGTGGGTCAGGTTCGATCGTACGGTCATGCTGCGCTCCAGGTCGATGCGCGCAACGATGGTCCTCCTTGTCCATCGCTCGCCGCCACAGCATCCGACCGCGTCTCTTGCGGAGCGGGGGGCAAAGGCCTCCAGGCCTTTGCCGGGGCGAGGTCTTCGGCGATCCGGTCGTTGCCACGTCACTGCTCGATGCTCGGGGTCCCCGCGAAGCAGGCTTCGCTGGGTGGCAGCCTCCTCCACCGCGCCATGGTCGTCCAGATCGAAGGCGCCAGCTACCGACTGCGCGCCCCTGCCGACGTCATCTCCGAGCACACCCGCTCGCACGCCGCCATCACGCCGCCGCCGGCTCCCAAAAGCCTCGGCAGGCCACCCACAAAAGGGGAGCCGTCCGTGCCTGAACCCGGCTGATCGCCAATCCTGGAAGTGGGGCATTCTCAATCGGCACTCCTGGAATTCTTTCGGCTGGCAGCTACACCATCTCCTGCGCCTCGCGTGGATAGGCGCACCCCTCGCGCGTTGCCGCATGACACCGAGAATCTGGCGCGGCGCAGCCGCGCTGGGCGGCATCCGGCTGTGGCAGAGCCGCATCTGCGCCACCTTCACGAGCGTGGCAGCGCCGTTGATGACCACGATCAGGTGGCGCCAGTCGAACTGGCAGGCCTCGCCCAGTACCAGCCGCCGAAACGGGCGAACCGCAGCGGCACGAACGCCACGGCCGGCGAGGCACTCTGTTGGCGCCGCCACCTCGCGGCATAGCGGCGAACGGCGTCATCGCCGCCCACCTACCCCGACTTCCGCTATTCGCCGGCGGTTTCGGCAAAATCGGCGCTTTTGAGCGGCACGGAATGACGGATTTCTGCGGTTTTCGCTGGGGAATCGGGGCGAAATGGCCGTGCGGTGCCGACCCACCCGGTTGACCGGCGGGTGGTCGGAGCGGAAGAGCCGGCCATGTTCCTGCGCTCCCGAAGCCGCCGCAAGGACGGCAAGACGCACCGCTACTGGAGCATCGTCGAGAACCGTCGGGTGCGCGGCAACCGCACGGTTCAGCGTCAGGTGCTGTATCTGGGCGAGATCAACGACGGCCAGCAAGCCGCCTGGCAGCGGACGGTCGAAGTGCTCGCCGACGGGCAGCGCCGCCCGAAGCAGCTGGCGCTGTTTGCGGACGGGGCCGCGGTGCCGGCCAGCGAGCACGAGGTGGTGCAGATCCGCCTTGGCGATCTGCAGCTGCATCGGCCGCGGCAATGGGGCGGGTGCTGGCTGGCCTCGGTGCTGTGGGATCAACTGGAACTCGACGCCTTCTGGACGCCGCGGCTGCGCATCAGCCGCAACGGCACGCGCTGGCTCGATGTTCTGAAGACGCTGGTGTTTTGCCGCCTGCTCGACCCCGGCAGCGCGTGCCGGCTGCACCGCCATTGGTTCGACGCAAGTGCGATGGGCGATCTGCTGGGCGAGGCTTTCGCCGTGGCCAAGGCCGATACGCTCTATCGCTGTCTCGACAAGGTGCTGGCCCACAAGGAAGATTTCTTCGCGGCGCTGAAGGCGCGCTGGCAGGCGCTGTTCGGGGCGCGCTTCGACGGCCTCCGCTATGATCTGACCAGCACCTGTTTGGAGAGCGACCCGCCGGGTGCAGGCAAACGCCAGTTCGGCTACAGCCGGGACAAACGGCCCGACTGTGTGCAGGAGTTGATCGCCCTGATTGTCACGCCGGAAGGCTTCCCGCTGGCCGATGAGGTCCCTGGCCGATGAGGTCATGGGCGGCAGCACTGCCGACAGCACGACCCTTGCCGGATTCCTCAAAAAGCTCGAGGCGCGGTACGGCAAGGCCAATCGCACCTGGGTGATGGACCGCGGCATCCCGACCGAGGAGACGCTGGCGCTCATGCGGCAGAGCGAGCCTGCCGTGCACTATCTGGTGGGCACGCCCAAGGGCCGCCTGAGCCGGCTGGAGCAGGCCTCAAGGGCCAGCCCCGGGAACAGGTGCGCGAGGCGGTTCAGGTCGAGCTGCTGCATCAGGACGGGGAACTCGACATCTTGGCGCGCAGCGACGGCCGGGTGACCAAGGAGCGAGCCATGCGGCGGCGGCGCCTGAAACGGCTGTGGCGCCGGCTCGACGAACGGCAACAGCAGACGCTCGGCCGGGACCAGCTGCTGATCAAGCTCGGCGCCGCCAAGCAGGAGGCCGGCCAGGCCTATGGCCTGGTGGAGATCCGGTTGCCGAAACCGGATCAGACAGTCTCGCCCACAACCTTCACCTTCGCTCTGCGCAAGGACAAGCTGCGCCAGGTCCGGCGGCGGGAAGGCCAGTAGCTGCTGCGCAGCAACTTGTCGGCCGCCAACCCGGCCTTGTTGTGGCAGACCGATATGCAGCTGGTCGCGAGCGAGCAGGCCTTCAAGGAACGGAAGGGGGACCTGGCGATCCGGCCGATCGACGGCCTCAGCGGCGGCGAGATCGAGGTCTTGGGCTATCGCGGCATGAAGGA
>DAIRDJ010000106.1:0-14583 GCA_036796215.1 Geminicoccaceae bacterium | reverse complement strand
CCGAGGTCACGGTCTACGCCGCCGACCATCCGGGCCTGTTCATGAAGGTGGCGGGGGCCTTGGCGCTCGCCGGGGTGAGCATCGTCGATGCGCACATCTTCACGACCACCGACGGCATGGCGCTCGACACGTTCGGCGTGCAGGATGCCGAGCGCACGGCGGCGGTCGACGACCCGAGCCGCTTCGCGCGGATCGAGAAACACCTGCGGCGGGTGCTGGCGGGCGAGGTCTATCTCGAACAGGAACTCGCCAGCCGCCGCTCGACCCTGCCGCCCAGGACCGACGTCTTCAAGGTCGAACCCCGGGTCCTCGTCAACAATCAGGCGTCCCGCACCCACAGCGTGATCGAGGTCAACGGCCGCGACCGTCCGGGCCTGCTGTTCGCGGTCGCCAAGGCGTTGAAGGAGCGCGGCCTCGTCATTCACAGCGCGCATATCAGCACCTATGGTGAGCGCGTGGTCGACGTCTTCTACGTCAAGGACGTGTTCGGCATGAAGGTCACGAGCCGGGCCAAGATCGAGCGGCTGGAAAAGGAGCTGAAGGCGGCCTTGGCCGACCAGCCCGGCAAGTCGGCCAGTGCGGTATGACGCCCGGGTGAGCCGGACTTGAGCATCGTCAAATCGGCCCTGACCGTCGGCGGGTTGACCGGGATCTCGCGCATCCTGGGCTTTGTCCGCGACCTGATGATCGCCGCTGTCCTGGGCGCCGGGGCCGCGGCAGACGCCTTTTTCGTCAGCTTCAAGCTCGCCAATCTGCTCCGGCGTCTCTTCGCCGAGGGCGCGTTCAATGCCGCCTTCGTCCCGCTCTTCGCCAAGGCGCACGAGGGCGAGGGGGACGAGGCCGCACGGCGCTTCGCCGAGGAAGCCTTGGCCGTCATGACGACCGTGCTGCTGGTCGTCGTGCTCCTGGCCCTGCTCGCCATGCCCTGGCTGGTCCGCGGCCTCGCCCCCGGCTTCGAGGTCGAGGGCGAGCGCTACGGCCTCGCGGTCGAGCTCAGCCGGATCACCTTCCCCTATCTGATGTTCATCTCCTTGGCGGCCCTCTTCAGCGGGATCCTGAACGCGATCGGCCGGTTCGCGCACGCGGCCTTCGCACCCATCATCCTCAACCTCGTGCTGATCACCACGCTGCTGCTCGCCAGCCTCCACCCCCTCACCCCGGCGCACAGCCTGGCCTGGGGGGTGTTCGTGGCGGGCATCCTGCAGCTCGCCTGGGTGGCGATGGCGGCCAAGCGCAACGGCATGGGGCTCCGCCTGCGGCTGCCGCGGCTGACGCCCAGGCTGAAGCGGCTCTTCAAGCTGATGCTGCCGGGAGCCATCGGCTCCGGCGTCTATCAGATCAACCTGGTGATCGACACGCTCTTCGCCTCCACCCTGCCGGTCGGTGCCGTCTCCTATCTCTTCTACGCCGACCGCCTGAACCAGCTGCCGCTCGGCATCATCGGCATCGCCATCGGCACCGTGATCCTGCCGCTCTTGGCCCGGCAACTGCGTGGCGGCCAGGACAATGCCGCCAACCACACGCAGAACCGGGCGATCGAGATGGGGCTCCTACTCACGCTGCCCGCGGCCGCTGCCTTGATCGTGCTGGCCGAGCCCATCATCCGCGTGCTGTTCGAGCGCGGCGCCTTCGGCCCGGAGGCCACCGCCGCCACCGCCGCGGCACTCTTGGCCTTTTCGCTCGGGCTGCCGGCCTATGTGCTGATCAAGGTCCTGGTCCCCGCCTTCTTCGCGCGGGAGGACACGGCGACCCCGGTCAAGGTGGCGGCCGTCTGCCTCGTCGCCAATGTCGGCTTGATCCTTCTCTTGATCGGGCCCCTGGCGCATGTCGGGATTGCCCTGGCGACGGCACTCGCCAATGCCCTCAACGTGACCTTCCTGGCCCTCATCCTGCATCGCCGCGGCTACCTGCGCATGGACGAGAAGCTCAAGCGCACCCTGCCGCGCATCATGCTGGCGACAGTGGTCATGGCGCTCACGCTCTTTGCCCTCGATCGGTTGCTCCAGGGTCTGCCGGCCATGCTCAATCTCGCCCTCACCATCGGCATCGGCGGTGCCGTCTACGCCACGGCAGCCCTTGCCACCGGTGCGGCGGACGCCGCAGACCTCAAGCGCCAGCTCTCTAGGCGCAGCCGAACGCCCGAGCCCGACGCTCGATAAGGGTGACGGGCGACAAGGGTGACGGGCTTGACAGGACGCCGCCTGCGTGGCTCCAACGCGCTCGCCTTCGACCCTTTCCCCAACTGGCAGGAACCCATGCAGGGCCGCATCTTCTCCGGCATCCAGCCGACCCACGGCATCCAACTCGGCAATTATCTGGGGGCGATCCGGAACTGGGTGCGGCTGCAGGACAGCTTCGAGTGCATCTATTGCATCGTCGATCAGCATGCGCTGACGACGGTGCACGATGCGGCGGCGATGCGGCGCAACACCCGCGAGGTCGCAGCCGCGCTCATTGCCTCGGGCATCGACCCCGCGCGGTCCATCCTCTTCGTCCAGAGCCATGTCGAGGCGCACAGCCGGCTCGCCTGGGTCTTGAACTGCGTCACCCCCCTGGGTTGGCTCAACCGCATGACGCAGTTCAAGGAGAAGGCCGGCAAGCACAAGGAGAATGCGCCGGTCGGGCTCTTCGTCTACCCGGTGCTGCAGGCCGCCGACATCCTGGCCTACAAGGCGACGCACGTGCCGGTGGGCGAGGACCAGAAGCAGCATCTCGAGCTCAGCCGTGACATCGCCCAGAGCTTCAACCGGCGCTTCGCCGAGGATTTCTTCCCCTTGCCCGAGCCGATGATCCAGGCCGAGTCCGCGCGCGTCATGTCGCTCAGGGACGGAACGAAGAAGATGTCGAAGTCCGATCCTTCCGACATGAGCCGGATCAACCTCACCGACGATGCCGAGACCATCGCGAACAAGATCAGGAAGGCGAAATCCGACAGCATCCTCGGCATCACCTACGATCCCGAGAACCGGCCCGAGGCCTCGAACCTGCTCTCGATCTACGCTGCCCTTGCTGATCGCGAGCGGGCGGATGTGGCGGCCGACTACGCCGAGGCCACGTTTGCCAGCTTCAAGGAGCATCTGGCCGAGCTCTGTGTCGAGAAGCTGAGCCCGATCAATGCCGAGATGCGCGGGCTCTTGGCCAATCCGGACCACATCGACGCCGTCCTCGCCGAAGGGGCGGCACGCGCCGAGACGATCGCCCGGCCGGTCATCGACGAGACCTATCGGCTGGTCGGCTTTCGCTGAACCCGCTCAGCCGCCGCCGTCGTCCAGCCAGGTCGGCAGCGGCAGGCCGGCGAGCGCTGTACGGATGGCCTCGGCGTAGCCATCGCGCACCGCCTTGAAATAAGGATCGTCGGCGGGCACCCGGCGGAGATCGACAGGCTGCAGGAGGTCCTGCGGCTTGATGAAGAAGTCGATCGGTGGGGCGACCCCGATATTCGAGCGGATCGTGGCATCGAACGACAAGAGCGCGACCTTGATCGCCTCGGCGAGCGACACGTCGCGGCGCATGGTGCGATCGAGAATGGGCTTGCCGTATTTGTTCTCGCCGATCTGCAGATAAGGGGTGTCGCCGTCGGCGGCGATGAAATTGCCGGCGGCGTAGATCATCATCAGCTGCTGCTTGCCCTCGGCGATCTGCCCGCCGAAGAGGAAGGTGGCGGAGGGATCGCCATAAGGCTGCACGTCCTTGGCGTCGTGCGCCATCACCTCGCGCAGTGTCGCCCCCACCATGCGCGCCGCATCGAACATGCTGGTCGCATCGAACAGGTTGCCGGGCTGGCCCGAATGGCCGAGCCGCTGGTTCAAAAGGGTGACGACGGCCTGGGTGGTGGCGAGATTGCCGGCGGAGGCCAACGCCAGGACGTGGCTGCCGGGCTGCTCGAAGAGATGCAGCTTCTTCATGCAGGCAATGTGGTCGACCCCGGCATTGATCCGCGTGTCGGCCGCCATCACCAGCCCTTGGTCGAGGAGAATCCCGAGGCCGTAGGTCATCTTGCTACCCGGAAACGACGGTGAGCCACCAAAGCGCAAGGCCGGCGGCAAGGGCGGTGACCGGCACCCGCACCTGCACACGCTCGGCGAAGCCGATCTCGAACCCGACGTCGGTAGCCCGCGCCTGAGCGATGATCATGGCGAGCCTGCCGGTCAAGAGGAGATTTCGGGCGAGCCTCTACCGCAGGACCAGGGCATGGCGGGTCACGGCCGACCGGTTGGTGCTCGCAGCGTACCGGCTGTGACAGCCTGCCGCGCCCGCTTTCGGCCGTTTATGCTGCACTGCACAATTTTTTCCTTGAACAATTCCCGGTGTTTCGCTATTTATTGTGCAACGCAGCAAAACCCGACAGGAGACAGCGTGATGGCTACGACCACCAAAACCGCCCCCAAATTCGAGATGCCGAAGTTCGACATGCCGAAGTTCGACATGTCCAAGTTCAACTTCGACGCTCTCGTCGCCCTGCACAAGGCGAATGTCGACACCATGATGGAGGCACAGGGCATCTGGATGCAGACCGCCGAAGCGGTCGCCAAGTTGCAGTACACTTGGGTCGAAGAGACCTTCAAGCAGGGTGAGGCGATGCTCAAGGGCGACGTCACCAAGAAGAAGCCCGAAGAGTTCATGGCTGATGCCAAGGCCGCTGCCGACAAGGTCATGGCCGTCGCCAAGGAGCAGGCCGACCTCGGCATGAAGGCGCAAAAGCAGGTTGCCGACCTCGTGACCAGGCGTGTCAACGCCAATCTCGAGGACGTGAAGGCGCTCGCCGCCTGAGGCGGCTGGAGCGTTCCGGGCGGACCCTTCGCCTCCCTGGGGTAAACTCGGATCTGCGTGGACCCCGGTCAGTGAAAGCTGGCCGGGGTTGCCGCATTCTTGCCGGCCGGCGACTGCGGCTGGCAGCCAGTCCAAAAGCAGCACTCGTCAGCGAACGATGAAGACCGACATCGGGCTGTAGTTGGCGATCCAGCCGGCGTTCGAGCTGAAGATGTGATCCTTGATGCCGGGAATGTGGGAGGCCATGACCACGAGATCGGCACCTACCTCCTCGAAGGCTTCGCGCAGCTGCTTGTCGAGGTCGATCGTCATGTCCAGGCTGACGATCATCTTGGCCGAAGCCTTGACCCCGTGCTGCCCCGCCAGCGACTTGGCGAACGCGTCGAGCTTGGCCTGGTACGCCGCAGGGGTGTGAGCCACGGGTCCCGGCGTCTCGGTCGTGGCCCCGACATAGACGATCGACGCACCGTAGTGCTTGGCGAGGTCGACCGCGGTGCGCAGCGCCTTGTGCAGCCTGTCGACATGCTCCAGATCGACGGGCACGGCGATGGTCGAGTACATTTCAGCGTCTCCCTTGGGATTCCACGGTCCGGCTCAGCGCACGACGAAGACCGAACATTTCGCATAGAGGGCGACCTGCGAGGCGTTGGAGCCCGTGATCCGCTCGGCGAGCCTCGGATTCTGCGCGCCCATCACGATGACATTGGCATCGAGCTCCTCGGCCACCGCCCGGATCACCCGATGCGGCGAGCCCAGGGTCGCGCGCAGATGTCCCGTGACCTGCAGGTCCTTGGGGAAACGCGACTTCACGAAGGCGTCGAGCTCCGGCTTCTTGTCCTCCGGCAGACGCTTGAGGTTGCGCTCCAGGGACGGCACGACCCAGAGCACGTGCAGCTCGGCACCTCGGCGCTGGGCCATGCCGATGGCCTCCTCGATTACCTTCTTCCAGACCTCGGCCTGGGCCAGGTCCACCGGCAGCAGGATCTTCTCGGCCATCGTCGTCTCCCCGCTCTCGTGCGGTCCGTCTCAGCGGCTCATCTGCGGGTCGACGCGCATCGCCCGGAACAGCCCCCAGCACATGATCACCAGCACGATGGCAAAGGGAAAGCCCGTGGCGATCGCGGCGGCCTGGAGCGAGGCGAGGCCACCGCCGAGCAGCAGGGCGATGGCGACCAGTCCCTCGAAGGTGCACCAGAAGATTCGCTGGACGACCGGTGCATCGACCTTGCCGCCGGCAGTGATCGTGTCGATGACGAGCGAGCCCGAATCGGACGAGGTGACGAAGAAGACGATCACCAGGGTGATGCCGACGAACGACGTTATCGCGGTCAGCGGCAGGGTCTCGAGCATGACGAAGAGCGAGAGCTCGGGCACCTAGTCGGCGACCACCTGGGCCACGCTCTCGGTACCCAGATTGATGATCTGCCAGACCGCGGTGCCACCGAAGGCGGTCATCCACAGGATCGAGACGGCGGTCGGGATCAGAAGGACGCAGACGATGAACTCGCGCACCGTCCGACCACGGCTGACCCTTGCGATGAACATGCCGACGAACGGCGACCAGGAGATCCACCAGGCCCAGTAGAAGGTGGTCCAGCCGTGCATGAAGCCGGTGTCCTCGCGGCCGACGAAATTGCTCAGCGGCACGACATTCTGCAGGTACGCCCCGGCATTGGCGAAGAAGCCCGTGGCGATGGCGAGCGTCGGGCCGAAGACGATCACGAAGCCGAGCAAGAGGATCGCGAGCAGCATGTTGATCTCGGAGAGCCGCTTCACCCCGGCCTCGAGGCCGGCCAGGACCGAGAGCAGGGCAACGGCAGTGATCGCGATGATCAGCACGACGCGCGTCGTATCCGTGGCCGGGATGCCGAAGAGGTACTCGAGCCCGGCCTAGGCCTGCTGCGCCCCGAAGCCCAAGGAGGTGGCGAGGCCGAACAGGGTCGCGAAAACGGCGAGCGTATCGATGATGTGCCCGGGCCAGCCCCAGACCCGATCACCCAGAAGTGGGAAGAAGGCCGAGCGGATGGTGAGCGGCAGGCCGTTGTTGAAGGTGAAGAAGGCAAGGGTGAGCGCCACCACGGCATAGATCGCCCAAGGATGCAGGCCCCAGTGGAAGATGGTCCCGGCCATGGCAATGGCCTGGGCTGCGGCGACGTTTTCGGGATCGACGCCCAATGGCGGGTTCTGGAAATGGTAGACCGGCTCGAGCACGCCGAAGAACATGAGGCCGATGCCCATGCCAGCGGCGAACAGCATGGAGAACCAGCCGGCGTAGGAGAAGTCTGGCTTGGCATCCGCCCCGCCGAGGTGGATCTTGCCCCAGGGGGAGACGACCAGGAACAGACAGAACAGCACGAAAATGTTGCCGGCCGACATGAACAGCCAGTCGAAGGTCGAGGTCAGCCAGGGCCTGAGCCAGCCGAAGAAGCTCTCGCTACCGGCTGGGAACAGCATGACGAGGGCGGTAAACGCGATGATCGTCGTCGCCGAGACCACGAACACGGGATTGTGAATATCCAGCCCGAACGGCCGAATATTGTCCTGGCCGATCTCGTAGTCGGTCGCGTCGACGGTGAAATCCTGCGCGATGACCGGCTCGCTCCCGGTGCTCATGAATGCATTCTCCTTGCCGCATCGACCATGCCAGACTGGCCGCCGGCGGCTCCACGTCTCGATTCCAGGCGCGCCTGTCTCGTGCGACCGCGCCCCGACCTCCCGACCGATTTCCGCCGACCCTAACATGACAGATCAGTAACGCAACCCGTCGTGCCCGCCCGGTTCGGGGCCGCGGGCGACGGGCACGACGGGTTGCCGACCAGGAACGGCTGCCGCAAAGCGGCTTTCAGCGGAGCGAGCGGCGGGTCAGGACAGGGCCCAGGGTCTCGAAGATGATCGTCCCGGCGACGGCCACGGCGACCAGGTCGCCGGCGACCGACCGCCGGGTAGCGCTCGGCGACCAGCAGCGCCATGCCCATGGCGACCCCGGCCTGCGGCATCAGGCCGAGGCCGAGCCAGCCCGGATCGACCCCGTCGTCAGGGCGCAGCAGTGGCCGGACGGCCCAGCCACCGAGCAGCCTCGATGGCCACCCGCAGCACGACATGGGCGATGATCAAGGACTGTGCCGTGGCGAGCTGCGTCGGATCGGTGCCTCCCGTACGCGCGGGTCCGCTCTCCGCCGCCAAGCCCTGCGGCCAGCCTCCCGCAGACGGCTGACCCGGTATCATCGACCGGTGTCATCGAGATTGACCTTCGGCCGTCCGCCGCCGACCTTGCGGGCACACCGCAGGGAGGCAGGGCGGATGGTCGAGATCTTCGGGCAATCCTTCAGCCGGCGCGAGCTGGCGCGCTATCTGGGTGACGGGTCGCAGGGCTTCGGCATCGACCTCGTCCGCTACGACGACGGCCCGGAACGTGGGCTCAGGGCGCTCCGGCTGCGTACCGGTGGCGGGCTGGAGGCGGAGATCCTCGTCGACCGGGCGATGGACGTCGGCACGATGTCGCTCTTCGGCGTGCCGATCGGCTGGCGTTCCGGCGCCGGTTTCAGGCATCCCTGGCTGCACGAGCACGATGCCGAGGTCGGCCTCGGCTGGCTCCGGTCGTTCTCTGGCCTCATGAACACCTGTGGGCTCGATCACATCATGGGGATGGCCGAGGAGACGGCCGAGCATTTCAACTATCCCTACCGGGCCAAGGTCAGCCACGGCATTCACGGACGGATCGCGTTCACGCCGGCGAGGCTCGAGGGCTACGGGATTGCCTGGGACGGTGATCGAGGGCTGATCTTCGCCGAGGGTCGGGTGCGGCAGGTCACGATGTTCGGCGAGAACCTGGAGCTGCAGCGACGGATCGAGGCCGATCTCGGCGGCCAGAGCCTGCGGATCCGCGACCGGGTGACCAATCGCGGCTTTCGCACGACCCCGCACGCCATGCTCTACCACGTCAATCTCGGCTGGCCCGTCGTCGCGCCCGAGACGCGCCTCGTCATGCCGCTCGAGCGCACGGTCTTCTTCGCGCATGATCCCCACACGGCGGCGATCGGGCCGATCGAGCAGGCAGCACCGCAGGCGGGGTTTCGCGAGCAGGTCTACGAGCATGCGCTGAAGCGACAGGCGGATGGCCTCGTCTCGGTGATGCTGAGCAATCCGGCGTTCAAGGGGCTGCCCGGCACGACCGGGCTCGGGTTCCGGATGACCTATGATGGCAAGGCGATGCCGGCTTTCTACCAGTGGCAGAATTTGCATGAGGGCGATTACGTCATAGGTATAGAGCCTGCGACCTGCCATGCCGGCAGTCGGGACGATTGGAAGAAGCGCGGCGAAATGATCTGGTTGGAGCACGACGAGGCGCGGGACTACCGCCTCGACTTCGAGGTGCTGGTCGGCAGCGATGCCCTGGAGACCGCAACGCGGCAGATCGATGCCCGCGACTGAGCCTGCCATCCTCGCCACCCCGGGCACGCATTGGCGGATCGCCACGGCCGACCGGGAGGCCCTCCTGATCGACGGGGCCGCCTATTTCGCCGCCCTGGCGAGCGCCATGGAGCGGGCGCGGCGCTCGATCACGATCGTCGGCTGGGACATCCGCTCGACCCTGCTGCTCGAGCCCGAGCACTCCTGCGAGACACTGGCCGGTCGGCTCGTCCGGCTGCTCGAGGCGACGCCGGTGCTCGAGGTGCGGCTGCTCATCTGGGACTGGGTCATCGCCTACAGCCTGGACCGCGAGTTCCTGCCGCAGTGGCAGATGGCGCCGCTGCACGAGCGGCTGACCTTCGTCCTCGACGACGCGCTGCCGGTCGGCGCGTCGCATCACGAGAAGGTCGTGGTCATCGACGGCGACCTCGCTTTTGTCGGTGGTCTCGACCTTACCGACGGACGCTGGGATACGCCGGATCACGACCCGAAAAACCCGACCCAGGCGAATGCCGACACCGGCAACCGGCGATCGCCGTTCCACGACGTGATGATGGTGCTCGACGGTGCCGCGGCGGCGGCGGTGGCCGAGCTCGTCGAGCGGCGCTGGCAGCGTGCCACCGACCAAAAGCTGGCGCTTCGGCCGACGGCCGGTGCCGAGGACGTAGCGGTGGCTGCGTGGCCCGATAGGGTCGAGCCGCAACTCCGCGACGTTGCCATCGCCATCGCCCGGGCCCGGCCCGACTACGCCGACACATCGCGGGCCAGGGAAGATCAAGGCCCTCTACCATGCAGCGATCGAGAAGGCGGAGCGGTTCATCTATATCGAGAACCAGTATCTCACCGTTCGCTCGATTGCGCGGGCGCTCGCGGCGCGGCTGCGCGAGCAACTGGCGCTCGAGTTCGTGATCATAACGCCCGACAAATGCGAGGGTGCCCTCGAGAACGCGGTCATGGACCGGGGCCGCGCCGACTTCGTCGCAGTGCTGGAGGGGGCGACGGGTGAACGGTTGGCCGTGTTGACCCCCTTCAGCCGCGGCGTCGGCATCCACGTCCATGCCAAGCTGATGATCGTCGACGATCGCTTCGTCACCATGGGCAGCGCCAATCGCGCCAATCGGTCGATGGGGGTGGACAGCGAGATCAATCTCGCTATCGAGCAGGCGCGAGCGTCGCCGGTCATTCTCGGCTGGCGCCACGAACTCATGGCCGAGCATCTCGGGGTCGACCCGGCAAGGCTGGCCACAGAGGAAGAGGAGCGAGGGTCGATCATCCCCAGCATCGCCGCCCTGAACGATCCCGAGGCCGCGCACTTCTGCCGCCCGCTGCAGTTCGGGCAGGCAGAGCTGCCGGCGCCATTGGACGACATGGCCGGGCTCGGCGATCCGCCCGAGCCCATCATCCCGGACCAGATCTTCGGGCCGCAGCTGCCGTTGCGCGAGCGCCGGCGGGTGCGCCGCTGGGCCGGCCGGGTGGCCGCCCTCGCCGGTGTCGCCTTCATCATGGCCAGCTGGCAGGGTCCGCTGGCAAACCTGATCTCGGTCTGGCTCGCCCTGCCTACGGGTCTCGTGCTCGTCGCCCTTTGGGCGGCGGCCGAGCGGCTCTGGCGGCCGGGGCTGCGTTGATGCGCGTTGCGACCTACAACATCCACGGCGGCGTCGGTGTCGATCGGCGGCGCAAGCCCGAGCGGATCGCCGAGGTGATCGCGAGCCTGGACGCCGACATCGTCGGGCTGCAGGAGGTCGAGGGTCGCAAAAGCCGCTCGAAGATCGACCAGGCGCACTACCTCGCTGGCAAGCTCGAGCTCAATCTGGTCGAGGGCCCGCTGCTGCTCGAGGGCAAGGGCGGCTACGGCAATGCGCTCCTGACGCGCTATCCCGTGCTTGAGGTCGAACGCCGGGTCTTTCAGCGACCGGGCAGCCAGACCCGGGGGCTCCTCGATGTGCTGCTGGAGCCGCCGGGTTTCGGGCCGCTTCGGGTCATCGTCACCCATCTCGAGGTCCGCGACCACCGCATCCGCTCGACCCAGATGCGCGAGATCAAGCACCTGATCGATGATGGCGCGCCCGGACCCACGGTCCTCCTCGGTGACCTCAACGAATGGTGGAATCGGCGCCTGGCGCTACGCGCCCTCGACCGCACCGTCCAGTTCCTGCACTCGCCGGCGACCTTCCCGGCCCGGCTGCCGCTCCTGCGCCTGGACCGGATCGCGGTGCGCGGGCTCAAGTCCACCGACCACGACAACCGCGCGCAACGGGTCGATACACTGCTGACCCGGCTCGCCTCCGATCATCTGCCGCTCGTGGCCGAGCTCGAGCCGATCGAGTCGGCCGACAAGGACAAACGGCGCCGCGGCCGCGCTCGTCAGACGGTGAAAGGCCCGGACAAGGCGAGCTCCTCGCGCGTCTCCACGCCCTTGGACGCGCAATAGGCCTCGAGCTCGGCGAAGGCGGCATCGATCTGGGGCGCGTCGTCGCCGCGAAAGACGATGCTGGTGCCGGGCTTGTCCATGCGGAAGAAGGGGTAGCTGCCGATATCGAGATCCGCGTAGCGGCCTTGGATCTCGCCGAGGGCCGCTGCCATGTCGCCTTCGCCCGCATAGACCACGAGCGTGCGCGCGGTGACCAGGGCCCCGCCTTCGAGCCTCGGCTTCACCATGTCGAGCATCGCCTGCATGATCTTCGGCACGCCCGCCATGACGTGGACGTTCTCGACGATGAAGCCCGGGGCGACGCTGACCGGATTGTCGATGAGCTCCGCCCCTTCCGGTGTCTCGGCCATCTTGAGGCGGGCCGGCGTCAGCTTCTCCGGCGGGTAGAAGGCAACCAGCCGCCGCTCAGCCTCGGGGTGGCGGATCAACCGGCGAGCAAAGGCCTTGGCGATCGCTGCGGCCGTGATGTCGTCGTGGGTCGGACCGATCCCGCCCGTGGTGAAGAGGTAGTCCATCTTGGCGCGCAGCGTGTTGACGGCATCGACGATCTCGGTCTCGATGTCGGGAACCACCCGGGCCTCGGTCAGGCGAATGCCGATCTTGCCCAAAAACGCCGCGAGATAGGGCAGGTTGGCGTCGACCGTGCGGCCGGAGAGGATCTCGTTGCCGATGATCAGGAGGGCTGCCGTCACCCGCTTCTTCTCGTTGGTCACCGCCATCGTCGCCACCAGCTGCCGTTGCGTTGCCGCTCGGATATAGCGCCCGTGCAGCTTCCCGTCCCCCTGCAATCGGCAACGCTGGTGCGCCGCTACAAGCGCTTTCTGGCCGATTGCGACCTCGATACCGGCGGCCGGATCACCGCCCACATCGCCGACCCGGGCCGGCTGCCGGGGCTGGCGGTCCCTGGCGCCAGGCTGTGGCTCTCGACGAGCGACGATCCGACACGCAAGCTGCGGCACCGCGTCGAGTTGTTCGAGGCAGAAGCCGGCCTGGTCGGCGCCAACACCGCCAACGCCAACCGGCTGGTCGCCGAGGCGCTGGCCGCCGGCACCCTGCCGTCCGTCGCCGGCTGGTCGGTCGAGGCACGGGAGCCGCGACTGGAGCCGGGCACCCGGCTCGACTTCGCCCTTCGCGACCCCGGCGGCCGGCTCGGCTATCTCGAGGTCAAGAACATCACCTGGCGGCGGGGTGGGGTCGCGGCCTTTCCGGATGCCATGACGGCAAGGGGAACGAAACATCTCGCGACCCTGAGGCAGCTTGCCGCGCGCGGGACCCCCGCCAGGCTGCTCTTCGTCTGCCAGCGCGCCGATGTGGCCGCGGTCACGATCGCGGACGATATCGATCCGGCCTATGCGGCCGCTGTCGCGCTCGCCACCGCGGCGGGCGTCGAGCTGCTCGCTTGTCGTTGCGAAATCAACCAATGCGCGATAAACATAACAGAGGAAATTCCGTTTGGTTGATTTTCGGGCGGGAGCAGGCTGCGGTGACGGACATCAAGGCGCTGGCCCTCGATCTCGAGCGCTACAGCCTCTCCCTCGAGGAGCAGCCGGGCACGCCGCAGCCACTGCACGTCGCGGGCGACACCTTCCGCCACAAGGAGCAGCTCAAGCGGGCCGGCGGGGTCTGGTCGCGCTTCGACCAGGCCTGGCGCTTTGCGACGCGAGCCCAGCTCGAAACGCTCCTGGCGCTCCTCGATGGCCGGCCGGCCGGTGCGCTCGCGACAGCACCCGGCCTCGCCGAGGCACCCGTCACCTATGACGGAGGGCGCCCGAACGGCGGCGGCAAGTGGGGCGACAAGCACTATCACGGCCACCGGGAGCGGCTGCGGACCCGTTTCGTGGAGGCCGGGCCCGATGCCTTGGCCGATTACGAGCTGGTCGAGCTCCTGCTCTTCTTCTCGATCTGGCGACGCGATACCAAGCCCGTGGCGAAGCAGTTGCTCGAGCGGTTCGGCGGCATCGGCGGCCTGCTCGCGGCCGATGCCGAGCGGTTTCGCGACATCGAGGCGCTGACCTCGGGCGGCGAGGAGGACCTGAAATTCACCGTGGTCCTGCTCAAGGCGATCCACATCATCATGCAGCGGGCGCTGAAAGAGCAGCTCATGGACCGCCCGGTGATCGGCTCCTGGACCGTGCTGATCGAATACCTCCAGCTCGCCATGACCCACGAGCCCGCCGAGCACTTCCGCATCCTCTTCCTCGACAAGAAGAACATCCTGATCAAGGACGAGGTGCAGAGCCGCGGCACCGTCGACCACACCCCCCTCTACCCGAGGGAAGTGGTCAAGCGCGCCCTCGAGCTCGCGGCCTCGGCCATCATCATGGTCCACAACCACCCCTCGGGCGACCCCACCCCCTCCAAACCCGACATCGAGATGACCCGCCAGGTCATCGCCGGCCTCACAGCCGTCAACATCACCGTCCACGACCACATCATCGTCGGCAAGAACCGGCACACCAGCTTCAAGGCGAGCGGGCTGATCTGACGAAAGAGCAGGGATGGTGACCCTCCCTGCACCCACCGTTACTAAACATTAATAGCGTAAGGGTATGTGAGAAATCGTCACCCGGTTATGAGCATCTACGACTTTTGCATCATAAAGCGCCTCGATTAAAGCGTCCCTTATGGGCAAAGGATGATCGCATGGGCCAATAATTATTTTGTATATAAGCTCATTGAGTTCAGCTCCATAGAATTGTTTGTCTGGGATATTTTTCAACGGCATCTTATATATTTTTTGTGGTACACCATTGACGGATGTAAGTTCAGATTTCATATGCTCTGAACTCGCCCAATTTGGTCTGTAAACCACACGCCATTCCCTTTCCTCACGAAACCCTTCGTGCTTTAGACAGAAAGCAAAAGACTGGAAAAAATTCATCATCATCCACAAAATTTCATCATTCTCGCAAGCACGTGTAATTGCTCACCTGGTTGGCTGGAATGCCACGCTGACGGATCGATCGGCTGGG
>DAIRDJ010000105.1:0-14686 GCA_036796215.1 Geminicoccaceae bacterium | reverse complement strand
GGTGCCGCCGACCACAGTGCCGAGGTCATCCGCCAGAAGATCAAGCTGATGATCCAAAAGGAGGATCCCCGCGCGGTGCTGTCCGACGATCAGATCGTCAGCCGGCTCGGCGAGGATGGGATCGTGATCGCGCGGCGGACCGTCGCCAAGTATCGCGAAGCCCTCGGCATCGCGTCATCGATGCAACGCCGCCGCAGCAAGGCCATGGCCCGATGAGCCGGGCACGGCACCCTGCGCCCGCGTTGCCCGCTGCTGAAGCTTTGGCCATGAAGCGGCCTCCAGGCTTGACAGCCGCCAGGCGAGCGCGCAAACGCCCAGCCCTGAAGAGCGCGGGTCCAAGCGTCATGCCAATCGACAGCGCAACCCCGGGGCGGACCGCATGCGGGCGCCCGTGCTCGCCCCAGACCCGTCCCGAAGCCCACTGCCGCCCATCTCGCCGGCCGTCCCACGACCTGCCCCAAAGTGGCGTGGCAGGCCAGAGCGGCGTGGAAGGATCGTCATGATCGAACTCTCCGATGTCTTGAGCCCGGGTGCCGTGGTGCTCGACCTCAAGGCCTCGAGCAAGCGGCAAGTCCTGCGCGCCCTGGCCGAGCGGGTCGCGGCGGCCAACGCCCTCGAAGCCGGGCCGGTACTCGAAGCGCTGCTCGAGCGCGAGAAGCTCGGCACCACCGGCATCGGCGATCGGCTCGCCATCCCGCATGCCAAGCTCGAAGGCCTCGACCATCTGGTCGGCGTCTTCGCCCGGCTGCAAACGCCGGTCAGCTTCGATTCGCTCGATGACGAGCCGGTCGACCTGGTCTTTCTGCTGCTGGCGCCAATCGATGCCGCCGCCGAGCATCTGAAGGCACTCGCCCGGGTCGCCCGGGTGTTTCGCGACGAGGAGCTCTGCGCAGCCCTGCGCGAGGCACCCAACCCGGGCGTCGCGTTCGAACTCCTGACCGGGCGGCGCGAGCCGCGCGCGGCCTGAGGGGCCACGGGATTACCGCATGGCCGGACCGCTCCTCGATCGCGAGCCGATAGCCGGGGTGTTGCCCGAGCGGGACCGCAGCGAGATCCGCCACGGCACGGCACTGCGTTGGCTCGAGCGGGGCCTTCTGCTGCTCGGCCCGTCGGGTGCCGGCAAGAGCGACCTGGCCCTTCGCCTCGTCGATCGGGGCGCCGAGCTCGTCGCCGACGACCTCGTCCGGATCGAGGCCAGGGCCGGCCGGCTGATCGCCACAGCCCAGGCGGCACCCGGCCTGATCGAGCTGCGCGGCCAGGGCATCTTCCGCCTCCCGGCCCTGGCCGCGACCACACTCGATCTCGCCCTCCAGCTCGGCCCGGCGGATGAACGGCTGCCGGCCAACGAAACGGTCGAGCTCGCCGGGCACCACTTGCCGCTGCACCAGCTCGACCCGACCACCGCCTCGGCGACCGCCCGGCTGCGCATTCTGTTGACCGGGGAGCGGGTCTATTGAGCGCCACGACCGCCCATTCCTCCACCCAGCGCCGGCTGGTGATCGTGACCGGCATGTCCGGTGCTGGCCGCACCAGTTGCCTGAAGATCCTCGAGGACCAGGGCTTCGAGGCGATCGACAACCTGCCGATCCCGCTGATCGAGCGCTTCGTGCGCCTCGATGACGGGCTCGAGCGCGATCTTGCGATCGGCCTCGACAGCCGCACCCGCGCCTTCGCCCCGGGGCGCCTCGTGGCGCTGGTCCAGAAGCTCGCCCGGGCCAACCCCGCGGTCGGCGTCTCGCAGCTCTTTTTCGATTGCGACGACGAGGGATTGCAGCAGCGCTTCACCGAGACCCGGCGCCGGCATCCGCTCGCCGCCGACCGGCCGGTCCAGGACGGGATCGCCGCCGAACGGATCCTGATGAGCCCGCTCAAGGCCGCGGCCACGCTGGTCATCGACACGACGCTGTTGTCCCTGCCGGAGCTGAAGCGGCTGCTGACCGGCCATTTCGCCTCGCCGGACAAGGGCACGGGGCTGACCGTCAGCTGCGTCTCCTTCGCCTACCGCCGCGGCCTGCCGCGCGAGGCCGACCTCGTCTTCGACGTCCGCTTCCTCCAGAACCCGCATTACGTCCCCGAGCTCAAGCCGCTGACCGGCCTCGATCCGGCGGTCCAGGCGCATGTCGAGGCCGACCCCGGCTTCGCCGCCTTCGAGGCGACGCTCCAGGCCCTGCTCCTGCCGCTGCTGCCGCGCTACCAGGCAGAGGGCAAGAGCTATCTGACGATCGCCATCGGCTGCACCGGCGGCCAGCACCGGTCGGTTTTCGTCACCGAGCGGCTCGCCGGCGCTTTGCGCGCGGCCGGTTACGAGGTAAGCACGACCCATCGGGAATTGACCGCGGCTGCGGCCGGCAAGGCCCCGTGACCGGGGCATCATGACGGGGGCTACATGACAGTTGCGACTTGCCGATGCACGCGCGATCGCGGCCACACGGCAGATGCGCGATGATCGGGCTCGTTCTCGTCACCCACGGCAGGCTCGCCGACGAGTTCGTCGCCGCCATGCAGCACGTGGTCGGGCCGCAGGAGCAGATCCGGGCGATCAGCATCGATGCCGACGACGATATCGAGCAGCGCCGCCAGGACATCATCGAGGCGGTGGATGCGACGGATTCCGGCGATGGTGTCATCATCCTCACCGACATGTTCGGCGGCACGCCGTCCAATCTCGCGATCTCGACCCTCGAGCGGCCGGGGATCGAGGTGATCGCCGGGGTCAACCTGCCGATGCTGATCAAGCTCGCCGGCGTGCGGGTCGATGGTGGGCTCGAGCACGCCGTGGCCGAGGCCCAGGACGCCGGCAAGAAGTACATCAACGTGGCGAGCCGGCTCCTCTCGCCGCAACGGGACTGACGCTTGAGCGACGCCGCACCCACCGGTGCGCCACCGCCCGCCGCCGGCTTGCTCGAGGCGCGCTGCACGATCGTCAACAATCGCGGCCTGCACGCCAGGGCCGCTGCCAAGCTGGTTCGGCTCGCCGCCACCTTCGATGCCGAGGTGACCGTCGCGCGCGACGGTGCGAAGGTGCCGGCAACCTCGATCCTCGGGCTGATGACGCTGGGTGCTGCCCGCGGCTCGGATTTGGCGATGGAAGCCCGCGGACCCGAGGCCGAAGCAGCGCTCGAGGCCCTCTCGGCGCTGATCGCGAACGGCTTCGACGAAACCGACTGACGCCCGAACGACACCAACTGACCAGACAGGGCCAACGGACCAGACAGGGCCAACGGACCAGACAGGGCCAACGGACCAGACAGGGAGGACCATCATGCAACGCACGGGCATGCGACGCTCCGGCGGCCGGATCCTGATCGAGGAGCTCGTGCGGCACGGCATCCGCCGGGTCTTCGGGGTGCCGGGCGAGAGCTATCTCGATGCGCTCGATGCGATGTGTGGCCGCAACGACATCGACTTCGTCATCTGCCGCCAGGAGGGTGGGGCTGCGATGATGGCCGAGGCGCACGGCAAGCTGACCGGAGCCCCCGGCGTCTGCTTCGTCACCCGCGGCCCAGGGGCCACCAACGCGAGCGCCGGCGTGCACGTCGCAGCGCAGGACAGCACGCCCTTGCTGCTGCTGATCGGCCAGATCGACAGTGGGGCGCGCGAGCGCGAGGCCTTCCAGGAGGTCGACTACCGGCAGATGTTCGGCGGCATGGCCAAATGGGTGGCCGAGATCGACGACGCCCGGCGGATCCCCGAATTCATCCACCGCGCCATGCTGACCGCCACCTCCGGCCGGCCCGGGCCAGTGGTCCTCGCACTCCCTGAGGACATGCTGACGAGCGAGGTGGAAACTGCCCCCAGCCGACCCTACCAGCCAGCCGTGAGCTACCCCGACCCGGCCTCGGTCGACACGCTGATGGGCTGGCTCGGCGGTGCCCAGCGGCCGCTCGTCGTCCTCGGCGGCGGCGGCTGGAGCCCTCGAGGCATCGCCGACATCCGCCGCTTCGTCGAGGCCAATGACCTGCCGACCGCCGTCGTCTTTCGCCGCCAGGACTATCTCGACAACAGCCACCCCTGCTATGTCGGCGATCTCGGCATCGGCGCCAATCCAGCACTGGTCGAGCGGCTCAACGAGGCCGATCTGCTGCTCGTCATCGGCGCCCGGCTCGGCGAGATGACCACCAACGCCTATACCCTGATCACTGTGCCGCAGCCGCGCCAGCGCATGGTCCACGTGCTGGGCGGCGCCGAGGAGCTCGGCCGGGTCTACCAGCCGGACCTTCTGATCCACTGCAGCCTGCCGGCCATGGCCGAGCGGCTGGCAGCCGAGGCACCGGCCCGGAACCGCCCCTGGGCCGCGAGCACCGCGGCCGGCCACGCGGCCTATCTCGAGCACATCGCCCCGATCCCCATCCCGGGGGCGGTGCAGATGCCGGAGATCATGGCGGGCTTGCGCCAGACCCTGCCGGCCAACGCCATCGTCACCAACGGCGCCGGCAATTACTCGGCCTGGTGCAACCGCTTCTACAGCTACGGCAGCTATCGCTCGCAGCTCGCCCCGACCTCGGGCTCGATGGGCTACGGCCTGCCGGCCGCGGTCGCGGCCAAGCTCGAGCACCCGGACCGCCCGGTCGTCTGCTTCGCCGGCGACGGCTGCTTTCTGATGACCGGCCAGGAACTCGCCACCGCCTGCCAATACCGGCTGCCGATCGTCATCCTGGTCTTCAACAACGGCATGTACGGCACCATCCGGATGCATCAGGAGCGCGAATACCCCAAGCGCGTCTTCGGCACCGAGCTCAAGAACCCGGACTTCGTCGCCCTCGCCCGGGCCTACGGGGCGAACGGCGCCAGGGTCACCGAGACGGCCGAGTTCCCACCCGCTTTCGAGGCAGCGCTCGCGGCCGACCGGCCGACGGTGATCGAGCTCGTCATGGACCCCGAGGCGATCACCCCGCGCCAGTCGCTCTCGGCCATCCGCGAGGGAGCACTCGCCCGGCAAGGCAGCTGACCGCCGCTCAGTTGAAGCGCTGCTCCAGCGCCTTCACCAGCTGATCGGCGAAGCGGGCGGCGGCCACCGGCAGCGTGCGACCGCGCAGCTGGCCGAGATAAAGGGTGCCCGGCGGCACGTCCCGCTCGTCGAACGGCACCAGCCGAAAATCGCGATTGCCCGGCGGCGGCGGCAACCCGATCGGGATCTGGAACGACACCAGCGCCTCGTGGCACGGATAGTTCCGCAGGAACTCGAAGCTGTCGGATTCGACCGCCGGATCCAGGCGGACCGAGCCCTTCAGCATCGCCAGATCGAAGAGATGGCGCACACCGTAGTCGGCCGTCGGAAAGCCCAAGGGGAACTCGACGACATCGGCAAGCCTGAGCCGCGTCGCCCGGGCCAAGGGGTGATCGCTTGCCATGACGGCGAAGACCGGCTGGCGGACGGTGATCAGGACCTGGAACTCGGCCATCCGCACCGGCTCGAAGACCAGCGCCAGATCAGCCGAGTGATCGACCAGCGCCGCTTCGGCGGCTTCCCGATCGCGGCGGTGGACCCCAAAGGTCACCGCCGGGTGTGAGCGGCGATACCGGGCGATCTGCTCGGGCAGGAAATAGGGCAGGAGCGCCTGGCTGCAGGCGATCGCCACATGGCCGCGGCGCACGCCCGAGAGATCGGCGATCTGCGACTTCACCCGCTCCATGTCCGAGAGCTGGTTGCGGATGTGCTGGATGACGAGCTCGCCCGCCGTCGTCAGCCGCACACCCCGCGGCAGCCGCTCGAAAAGCGCGACGCCGAGTTCCTCCTCCATCGCCAGCAGCCGCCGGTTCAAGGCGGTCGAGGTGATCGCCAGGGTCTCGGCCGCCCTTCGGATCGACCCGGCCCGGGCGACGGCATCGAGATAGCGAAGCGGCAAGAGGTGGCGCATGGCGGGACTCCATCGAGCGCTGCAGTCACTGCAGCAGTGTGCTGCAAAACGAGCAGAAGACGGAAGCAGTCTTTTCGGGCTTATTCCTCGGTGTCCAGTGTCCCAAGGAGTCCGCCATGCCTGCATTCGCCATGCCGTCCCGCCGTCGGTTCCTCGAGGGCACCGCAGGCCTCGCCGGTCTGGCCGCCACCAGCGCCTGGCCTGGCCGGAACGCTCGAGCGCAGGAGCTCACCGTGGGCTTCATCTATGTCGGGCCCAAGGACGATTTCGGCTACAACCAGGCCCACGCCGAGGGTGCGGCGGCGGTCAAGGCGATGGCGGGTGTGACCGTCGTCGAGGAGGAGAACGTCGCCGAGACCGTCGACGTCCAGCAGTCGATGGAATCGATGATCAATTTCGACGGGGCGACCCTGCTCTTTCCCACTTCCTTCGGCTATTTCGACCCGCACATCCTGACCCTGGCCCCCCGCTACCCGGAGCTCCGCTTCCAGCATTGCGGCGGCCTCTGGACCGAGGGCGTGCACCCGGCGAATGTCGGCTCCTATTTCGGCTTTATCGGCATGGGCCAGTACCTGAACGGGATCGCCGCCGGCCACGCGACGACGAGCAAGCGGATCGGCTTCGTCGCCGCCAAGCCCATCCCGCAGGTCCTCTTGAACATCAACGCCTTCCTCCTCGGCGCCCGCTCGGTCGATCCCGAGATCACCTGTCAGGTCATCTTCACCGGCGAATGGTCGCTTGCGGTCAAGGAGGCCGAGGCCACCAACGCGCTGGCCGACCAGGGGGTCGACGTCGTCACCTGCCATGTCGACGGCCCCAAGGTGGTGCTCGAGACCGCCGCCCGGCGCGACTGCTTCATCTGCGGCTACCACGCCGACCAGACGGCCCTGGCGCCAGAGAAGTACCTCACGGGTGCGGAGTGGAACTGGGCCACCGTCTATACGGCCATGGTCGAGACCACGCTCGCCGGCGGCACCATCGACAACTTCGTCCGCGGCGGCCTCGCCGAGGGCTTCATCAAGATGAGCCCGCTCGGCCCCGGCGTCTCCGAGACGGCCAGGAACCAATTCGAGGGCACCCGGGAGAAGATGCTCGCCGGCGGCTTTCCCCTCCTCCAGGGCCCGCTCAACGACAATGCCGGCAACTCGATCGTCGGCGCCGGCGAGGCCTTCCTGGAAACCGACGTGGCGCTCGAAACCATGGACTACCTCGTCGAGGGTGTGATCGGCTCGACCTCCTAGCCGCCGGCAGGCAGCAGGAGGCACCCATGGCGGGGCAGCTCACCTTGGATGCAGGCGGTATTGCGCCGGCCGGCGGCACGCTTGCCTGGCTGGCCCGAAGCTCCGAGGCCCTGGTCCTGCCGCTCCTGGCCCTCCTCGTGGGTCTCTTGACCTTCGGCCTCTTCCTCGCCCTGCTCGGTAAGTCGCCGGTCCAGTTCTACGAGCTCGTCCATGCCGGCGCCTTCGGCAGTGCGTTTTCCTGGCAGAACACCCTCGCGCGCACCGCCCCCCTCCTCTTCGCCGCCCTCTGCGTCGCCATTCCCGCCCGGCTCGGCCTCGTGGTGATCGGCGGCGAGGGGGCGATCGTCCTGGGCGGTGTGGCGGCCGGTGCCTTGGGCGCCCAACTCGCCGGCATTCCGGGACCCCTGGGCATCCCGCTCCTGGCCCTTGCCGGTGCCCTTGTCGGCGCCCTCTGGCTCGGTGCCGTGGGTGCGCTGCGACACTATCGCGGCGTCAACGAGACGATCGCGAGCCTGCTTTTGGCCTATATCGCCATCGCCCTGATGAACCATCTGGTGGAAGGCCCGCTCCGCGATCCCGCGAGCCTGAACAAGCCGTCCACCGCCCCGCTCGACGCTGCCCTTCGCGTCAGCGAGCTGCCCGGCCTTTCGGTCCACTGGGGCCTCGGCGTCGGCATCATCGCCTGCATCGGAGCCTGGGTGCTGATCGAGCGCACCACCTGGGGCTTCGCTGCCCGAATGACCGGCGGCAATGTCCGCGCAGCGCAAGTCCAGGGCCTGCCGGTCGGCTGGCTGATCGTGGGCTTCACTGGCCTCGGCGGGGCCATGGCCGGGCTCGCCGGCATGTTCGAGGTCACCGCCGTGCACGGCTCGGCCAACGCGTCGCTCGCCGCGGGCTACGGCTTCACCGGCATCCTCATTGCCTTTCTCGCCCGCCACAACCCGCTCGCCATCATCCCGGTCGCCATCCTGCTCGCCGGCTTCGAGGCTTCCTCGGGCCTCGTCCAGCGCCGCATGGACCTGCCGCAGGCGACCACCATGGTGCTGCAGGGCTTCGTCTTCGTCGCCATCCTGGCGAGCGAATCGCTCTACGGCCGGCTCAAGCCCTTCACGCCCGAGCGCTGGAAAAGCCGATGAGCGAGACCGATCTCGGCCTCTGGGCCGTTCCGCTCGCGATGCTGGCAGGGGCGATCCGCGTCTCCACGCCCTTCCTCTTCGTCAGCCTCGGCGAATGCCTGACCGAACGCTCCGGCCGCATCAATCTCGGCCTCGAGGGCACCCTCGTCTTCGGTGCCATGGCCGGCTACGCGATCGCCTTTGAGACCGGCTCCGCCTGGGCCGGCGTGGGGGCGGCCGCCATCGCCGGCATCGTCTTCGGCTATGTTCACGGCATCCTCTGCTCGCTGCCCAAGGTCAACGACATCGCCATCGGCATTGCGCTCATGATCCTCGGCATGGGCCTCGCCTTCTTCTTCGGCAAGAACTACGTCCAGCCGGTCGCCCCGCAACTGCCGTCGATCCCGCTGGGCTTCTGGGCCGAAAGCCCGCAGCTCCGCTCGGCCCTGCAGGTCAACGCTCTCTTCTTCATCGGGGTCATCGCCGCCCTGGGCCTCTGGTGGATGTTTCGGTCGACCCGCATCGGCCTCGTCATCCGGGTCGTCGGCGACAGCACCGATGCGGCACGGGCCACGGGCCTCCGCCCCAACCGCGTCCGCGTGCTCTCGACCGCAGCCGGCGGGGCCTTTGCCGGGATCGGCGGTGCCTATCTCTCGCTCTATTATCCTGGCAGCTGGAACGAGGGCATCTCCTCGGGCCAGGGCCTGATGGCCGTGGCCCTCGTCATCTTCGCCCGCTGGAACCCGATCTTGTGCTTCTGGGCGGCGCTGCTCTTCGGCGGGGCCGGCGCCCTCGGGCCCGCGCTTCAGTCCGTCGGCGTCAGCCAGGGCTACTACCTCTTCTACGCCGCCCCCTACGTCCTCACCCTGCTCGTCCTGATCGCCACCTCCTCGCCCAACCGGGCGATGACCGGAGCACCGGCCGAGCTCTCGATCACCAAATAGGCAGGCGAGCATGACCACGATCGACGCCGACCCCTATGCCTGGCCCTATAACGGCGACCTCAGGCGCGAGAACACGGCGCTGATCGTCATCGACATGCAGACCGATTTCTGCGGGCCCGGCGGCTATGTCGCCAAGATGGGCTACGACCTGTCGCTCACCCGCGCCCCGATCGAGCCGATCCGGAGCGTCCTGGGTGCCATGCGCGAGAAGGGCTACCACATCCTGCATACCCGCGAAGGCCACCGCCCCGACCTCGCCGACCTGCCGGCCAACAAGCGCTGGCGCTCGCGGCAGATCGGTGCCGGCATCGGCGATCCGGGCCCCTGCGGCCGCATTCTCGTCCGCGGCGAGCCCGGCTGGGAGATCATCAGGGAGCTGGCACCTCGGGATGGCGAGCCGGTGATCGACAAGCCCGGCAAGGGCTCCTTCTGCGCCACCGACCTCGAGCTCCTGCTGCGCACCCGCGGCATCGAGAACATCGTGCTCACCGGCATCACCACCGATGTCTGCGTCCACACCACCATGCGCGAGGCCAACGACCGCGGCTTCGAGTGCCTGCTGCTCGAGGATTGCTGCGGCGCCACCGACGCCGGCAACCACGCGGCCGCCATCAAGATGGTCAAGATGCAAGGCGGCGTCTTCGGTGCGGTCGCCTCGAGCACCACCTTCGTGAGCCAGCTGCCGTGACCGTCCAGGGCCAGAACGCCAAGGGTGCTCTGGGCGTCGAGACCGTCGGCATGACCATGCGCTTTGGTGGCTTCACCGCCCTGGACGAGGTCTCGATCGAGGTCCGCCCGGGCTCGTTCCATGCGCTCCTCGGCGAGAACGGTGCGGGCAAGTCGACCCTCGTCAAATGCATCATGGGCTTTTACCGGGCAACATCCGGCCAGCTCATGGTCGGTGGCCAGGAGGTCGAGATCCCGGACCCGAACGCCGCCCACGCCCTGGGCCTCGGCATGGTCTACCAGCACTTCACCCTGGTCCCCTCGCTCACCGCCGCCGAGAACCTGGTCATCAGCCGGAGCGACGCCCCGGCCGTGATCGACTGGACCCGCGAGAAGGCGACGCTCGAGGGCTTCCTCGACCGCATGCCGTTTCGCGTCCCCCTCGACCAGCCGGTCAACCGGCTCGCCGCCGGCGAGAAGCAGAAGCTCGAGATCTTGAAACAGCTCTATCTCGGCCGCCGCTTTCTGATCCTCGATGAACCCACCTCGGTGCTCACCCCTGGCGAGGCCGACGAGGTCCTGGGCCTGGTCCGCGGCCTCTGCCGAGCCGGCGACATCACGGTCCTGATGATCACCCACAAATTCCGCGAGGTGACCGCCTTTGCCGACGCGGTCTCGGTCCTGCGCCGCGGCAAGCTCGCCGGCTCCGGCAAGGTCACGGATTTGAGCCATGCCGACATGGCGGCGATGATGGTCGGTGCCGAGACCCTGCCGCAATCGGCGGCGCGCGACGGGGCGGCCGGCGAGCCCGTGCTCCGCCTCGAAGGGATCCGTGCCGTCGACCGGTCGGGGCTGAAGCCGATCGAGATCGACCGGCTCGAGGTCCGTGCCCGGGAGATCGTCGGGATCGCCGGGATCTCTGGCAACGGCCAGATGGAGCTGATGGAGATCCTGGCCGGCCAACGCCAGCCCGCCGCCGGCACGATCAGGGTCAAGGGCGAGCCCTTCAATGCCAAACGCCACGAGGCCCGGATCAAGTGCGTGCGCTACCTGCCCGAGGAGCCGCTGCGCAATGCCTGCGCACCCCGGATGTCGGTCACCGAGAATATCGGCTTTCGCACCTTCGACGTGAACGGCAAGGGCGCTACGAACGGCAAGGCCCCGCGCTTCTGGCTCGACAAGCGCGCCCTCGGCCGCCACGCCGCCACCCTGGTGAGCGAGTACAAGGTCAAGACCGCCTCGCTCGAGAGCCCGATCGCCTCGCTTTCCGGCGGCAACGTCCAGCGCGCCGTGCTCGCCCGCGAGCTCACCGGCGAGGTCGACCTGCTCTTGATCGCCAACCCCTGCTTCGGCCTCGATTTCTCGGCCGTAGCCGAGATCCGCGCGCGAATCATGGCCGCCCGCAACCAGGGGGCCGCCGTCCTTCTGATCAGCGAAGACCTCGACGAGATCATCGAGCTCGCCGACCGCATCCTGGTCATGGCCGAGGGCCGGATCGCCTACGAGACGACGGGGGCCAAGGCCGACGTCACCGAGATCGGCCGCCACATGGCGGGCCACCACTAATGCAGCTGCTCGACGCCGCCCCCTTCCCCTTGGCCATAGCACCCTCGACCACGGCGCTTATCGTCATCGACATGCAGCGCGACTTCATCGAGCCCGGCGGCTTCGGTGCAGCACTCGGCAACGACGTCCGCCCGCTCCAGGCCATCGTCCCGACCGTCCGCCGCCTGATCGACGGCTTTCGTGCCGCGGGCCTCCCCGTCATCCACACCCGCGAATGCCACAAAGCCGACCTCTCCGACTGCCCGCCCGCCAAGCGCGACCGCGGCAGCCCGGCGCTCAGGATCGGCGACCATGGGCCGATGGGCCGGATCCTCATCGCCGGCGAGCCCGGGGCCGAGATCGTCGCGGACCTCGCCCCGCTCTCGGGCGAAACCGTCATCGACAAGCCCGGCAAAGGCGCCTTCCACGCCACCGATCTTTCGGCGACCCTGCAGAAGCTCGGCACCCGCACCCTCGTCTTCGCCGGGGTCACCACCGAGGTCTGCGTGCAGACGACGATGCGCGAGGCCAACGACCGCGGCTTCGACTGCCTCCTGGCCGAGGATGCGACCGAAAGCTACTTCCCGGCCTTCAAGACCGCGACCCTCGAGATGATCCGGGCGCAAGGGGCGATCGTCGGCTGGACCGCCACCACCGACACCATCCTGGCCGCCCTCGATGCTTGAGCCGGCCACTCTGGAAGGCCTGCTCGACGGCGGCTGGCGCGACCTCGCCTTCGCGCCCTTCCGCGACGGGGTCGAGATCTTCCCGATCCAGGACGGCACCCCGGCCCTGGCCCTCCTGCGCTACGCCCCGGGTGCCGCCGTCCCGCACCATCGCCACACCGGTCTCGAAACCATCCTCGTCCTCGACGGGGCGCAGACGGACGAACAAGGCCACTACCCCACCGGCACCCTCGTGCTCAACCAGCCCGGCAGCAGCCACTCCGTCTGGTCCGACGAGGGCTGCGTCGTCCTGATCCAATGGACCGCCCCCATCGTCTTCACGGACGCCGCGGGCGGCAACAAGAACAAGAAGAACGCGGGGAAATGATTTCCCCGCACCCCTCGGTTTTTTGGCGCTAGCTGCCGGGGCGGAGATGCAGGTGACAGCAGCCGTCGCGGCCGGGCTCCCAGGTCTCGGCGTGGAAGTTGAAGCCGGCACCCTCGAAGAGACCGTTGTCGACGCGGGCCGCGATCCGGCAGAGCTCGGCCACCTCGGCCTCTGGGATGCCGGCCTCGAGCCAGCACTCCTTCAGCGGGCAGCGGTGGAACTTGATGTCGACCGCATCCTTCTCGGCCTTTTGAATCTCCGGGCCGAACATCTGGCCGTTGTCCGGGATGATCGACAGGAACCTGTCCATCAGCGCCTTGACGTCCTTGGTGTCGAGCCCGGCCAGCGCCTTCGACTGCTCCACACCGCGCTTGTAGATCGCATCCTGCATGAGCTCGGCCGCCTTCTCCTTGCCGAGCTCTGCCGACAGCGTCTCGTACATGTTGAAGTAGATCATGGCGCGATTCTTGAAGGACGCGTAGAGCTCCTCTCTGAGCTTCTCTTCCGACATGGCTCGTCTCCTCTGGTCAGTCGGTTATCGGGGTGGGCCGCTCGCCGAGATAGGCGCGGCGGATGGCGGGATCGCCGGCGAGGGCCGAAGCCCTGCCGCGAACGACGATATGGCCGGCCCTGAGCACATAGGCGCGATCGGCGATCTCGAGCGCCCGGTTCGCACTCTGCTCGACCATCAGGATCGTCGCCCCCTTGGCCTTCAAGGCGGCAATCGCATCGTACACGCGATCGACATAGAGCGGCGAGAGACCCATCGACGGCTCGTCGATGCAGAGCAGTTCGGGCTTGCGCATCCAGGCCCGCGCCATGGCGAGCATCTGCTGCTCGCCACCCGAGAGCGTCCCGGCGAGCTGGCCCATCCGCCCCTGCAAGACCGGAAACAGCCGGGTCGCCTCCTCGATCTCGGCCTCGAGCGTCGCCGCGGCATCCTTGCGGCGGACAAAGGCACCCATCAAGAGATTCTCGCGCACGCTCATCTCGGCGAACACCCGCCGCCCCTCGGGGATCGAGCCGACGCCGAGGCCGATCACCTGATAGGGCCGGAGCCCGCCGATCGGCCGGCCGAGCACCCGCACGCTGCCGCGTTTGGGCTGGACCATGCCGAGGGCCGTCTTGATCACGGTCGACTTGCCCGACGCATTGCCGCCGAGCACCGCCACCGTCTCGCCCTGGCCGACCCTGAGGCTCACCCCGAAAAGCGCCTGAACGGGCCCGTAGAACGTATCGGCCGCCTCGATCACGACCGCGTCGTCGGCGCGCGGCGTCTCGTCCGCCTCGATGTCGGTGACCGCCCAGTCCTCCGTCACGGCGCCAACCCCCGTGCCCGGGCCTCCTCGGCCCCTCGCTTGCCGAGATAGGCCTCGACGACCCGCATGTCGGCGAGCACCTCCTCCGGCGGCCCCTCGACCAGCACCCCGCCATTGTCCATGACGACCACCCGCGACGCCAGATCGCGCACCACATCGAGCTTGTGCTCGACCAGCACCACCGACATCTCCGGCCGCTCTTGGGCGATCGTCCCGATCACCCCTGCGAGCTCCTGGGTCTCGGTCGGGTTCATCCCGGCCGTCGGCTCGTCGAGCAGGAGGAGCGTCGGCTCCGCGACCAGCGCCCGGGCGATCTCCAGCCGGCGCCGGTTGGCATAGGACAAGCTGTCGGCGCGGTCCGCGCGGCGCGGCCACAGCCGATCGCCGAAGAGCTCGAGCACGGCTTGTGCCCTGGCATCGAGGGCGGCGCGCTCGGCCCGGCGGCCCTGCGGCAGGAGCGCCAGAACGATCTCCGAAAGCGGATCACGCCGGCTCCCGAACCGCCCGCCACCGATCAGCGCCGGGGTCTGACCGATCCGCACACTGTCGAGGATCGAAAGGGCCGGAAAGACCCGGCTCGTCTGAAAGGTCCGCCCGACACCCAGCGCCGCGATCGCGTCCGGCTCGCGCCCGACCAGCTCTTGACCGTCGAGCCGGATCGAGCCTCGGTCCGGCGCCAGGACACCGTTGATCAGCTGGAACAAGGTCGACTTGCCGGCCCCGTTCGGACCAACGACGGCAATGGTCTCGCCCGCAGCGACACTGAAGCTGACGTCGTCGACCGCCTTGAGGCCGCCGAAGCTGCGGGTCAGGTGCTCTATGGCGAGGCGCGGCTCGGTCATCAGCGGCTGCCGAAAAGACCGCGCGGGCGGAACAGGATCACGGCCAAGAGGATGACGCCATAGGTCACCATCCGGTAGTCGCCGAACCCGCGCAGCGCCTCGG
>DAIRDJ010000104.1:0-14703 GCA_036796215.1 Geminicoccaceae bacterium | reverse complement strand
GCGTCGAAGACCAACGACATCGCCGGTGACGGCACCACCACGGCGACCATCCTCGCCGCCTCCATCCTGCGCGAGGGCAACAAGGCCGTCGCCGCCGGCATCAACCCGATGGATCTCCGTCGCGGCATCGACCTCGCCGTCGCCGCCGTCGTCAAGGACCTCGAGGCCCGCTCGATCAAGATCTCGACCAGCGAGCAGGTCGAGCAGGTCGGCACCATCTCGGCCAATGGCGACCACGCGGTCGGCAAGATGCTGGCCGAGGCGATGCAGAAGGTCGGCAACGAGGGTGTCATCACCGTCGAGGAGGCCAAGAGCCTCGAGACCGAGCTCGACGTCGTCGAGGGCATGCAGTTCGACCGCGGCTACCTCTCGCCCTACTTCATCACCGACAGCGAGAAGATGCGGGTGGTCCTCGAGGATCCCTTTATCCTGATCCACGAAAAGAAGCTCTCGAACCTGCAGGCCCTCCTGCCGGTGCTCGAGGCCGTGGTGCAGAGCGGCAAGCCGCTCTTGATCATCGCCGAGGACGTCGAGGGCGAGGCCCTGGCCACGCTCGTCGTCAACAAGCTGAGGGGCGGCCTCAAGGTCGCGGCCGTCAAGGCGCCGGGCTTCGGTGATCGCAGGAAGGCCATGCTCGAGGACATCGCCGTCCTGACCGCCGGGCAGGTGATCAGCGAGGATCTCGGCATCAAGCTCGAGAACGTCACCCTCGACATGCTGGGCCGCGCCAAGCGGATCAACATCAACAAGGAAGACACGACGATCGTCGACGGCGTCGGCGCCAAGGACGACATCCAGGGCCGCATCGGCCAGATCAAGGCGCAGATCGAGGAGACCACCTCGGACTACGACCGCGAGAAGCTGCAGGAGCGGCTGGCCAAGCTCGCCGGCGGCGTTGCCGTGATCCGCGTCGGCGGGGCCACCGAGATCGAGGTCAAGGAGCGCAAGGATCGCGTCGACGACGCGATGAACGCGACCAGGGCCGCGGTCGAGGAAGGCATCGTCCCGGGTGGTGGCGTGGCACTGCTGCAGGCGCTCAAGGCCTTGAAGGACCTCAAGGGTGCCAATGCCGACATCCAGTTCGGTGTCGACATCGTCCGTAAGGCGATCCAGACCCCGGCCCGGCAGATCGCCGAGAACGCCGGCGTCGACGGTGCCGTGATCGTCGGCAAGCTGCTCGAGTCGACCGAGGCGAACTGGGGCTACGACGCCTACGAGGGCGTCTTCTGCGACCTCGTCGCCAAGGGCATCATCGACCCGACCAAGGTCGTCCGCACCGCGCTGCAGGACGCAGCCTCGGTCGCCGGTCTCCTGGTGACCACCGAAGCCATGGTCGCCGAGAAGCCCGAGAAGAAGGGCGCCGGCGCCGGCGGCCCCGACATGGGCGGCATGGGCGGCATGGGCGGCATGGACTTCTGATCCAGCCACCTCTGATGTTGTCGATGGAGGGGCCGTGCGCGAGCGCGGCCCCTTCTCTTTTGGTCGACCGGAGCATCCGAAGGGCCATCGACACCGTCACCGCCAGCGCCAAGGCAGCAGATAGCTGCCGGCCAGGGTCAGTGGCGCGCCACCCAGCCCGAGCTTGAAGCGGGCGATGCCCGGGTTGGTGACCGTATCGATGCCGCCGAGATCAAGGCTGGTGCAGCCTGCGTCCTGCAACCGGCGGACGGCCTCCCAGAGCAGACGATGGTGGGCGCGAAGGGCCCGCCCCTCGGCCGACGTGACGCCGGCAAAATACGTCGCGGCGCGGCCGTGGCGAATGAAGAGGACGCCGGCAACGGGAACACCCGCATGCCGGGCGACCAGGACCAGTGGCGGCTCGCTGCCCGCCTTGGCGAGCGACGCGATGAAGTCCGGCGCCGGGCCGCCATAGCCGATCGTTCGTCGATGACGCTCATTGGCGGCGATCAGCCAATCGACCAGCGGACCGGACGTCGCCACGCGAAGCTCGAGCGCCTCCGCCTCCGCCCGGTTCAGCATGTTCCGCCACTTGCCATCGAGGCCGCGGCGCAGCGTCGTCAAGGGCGGCCCGAGATCGAGCCAGGCCGTGCTCGGACCGGTCCATACCCGATGGCAATCGGCACGGTGCGGCCTGGCATCGGCGTCATCCGGCTGCCAGACGATCAGACAGCGCCGCAGCAGGTGCCCGAGTGCGGCGATCGCATCGGGCTCGAAGGATGGATCAGTGCCCGCATCGAGCCAGACCGGGCCGCGCAGCAAAAGGGCGATGTCGAACCTGGCGATGAGGCGCCGTCGTGCCAGCTGGGCAATGGCCCTAGCCTCGCCACCGACCAGGAGCACGAGGCGACGAACCTCGTGCGCCTGCGCTCTGACCGCTTCCCCGTAGGCCCAGGACTGCTGAAGAGCGTAAGGCATCGGGGCCGCGCTCAAATGCTCCTGCCAGGCCGCCTTCTCGCTGACCTCGTGCCAGATCGCCACGCATTCTCCCAGCCGGGCTGGTCTAGGGCTCGAATAATCCTATAAGTAGAATATGAGGCGATTAAAACCGCTTATTTTTCGCGATCGGCGGCCGCGGGCCGTTGCCGGGTGGCATTTGCCGCCACCGCGGCCGACGCGCCGGGCGTATGTCATGGCCCTGCGCCATATCGCTCTGCCACTGCTCATGCTGCTGCTGCTGGCCGACCTCGTTCTCTATCTACTCTTCGCCGTCGTTCTCGGGCGCTGCTACGGCGTGCTCTGTCTGCTCGGGTGAGCCGGGCAATCGGTTGTGGCCTCGGTGCGACTGCGCCCCTAGGATCAGGGCCGGTCCCGGGGTGATGGAGGCTGATAGTGAGCCAGGGTGAATTGCAGTGCCTCGAGCTTGCCGGCAGCGGTGGTCTTGAGGTTCGACCGCCGACGCTGCGGCCGATCGCCAAGGTCGTCGAGGTGCCCGTGGCGCAGGTGATGGGCTTGCCAAACGACGACGGCCTGGTCGAGGCGGCGGCACAGGAGGTCATGGGATCTCGCCGGCACCTCGGCAAGATTTTCCTCGAGAAGGACCGTTCGTCATGCTGAGCGACGCCCAACGGCAGGCCTGGGCCGAGCAGGGCTATCTGCATCTCGACGGTTTCGCCAGTGCGGCCGCCTGCGAGAGCCTGCGGGCGCGGATGGACGAGTTGCTCGACGCTTTCGATCCCGATGGCGTGACCACCGTCTTCTCGACCGACGATCAGCGCCATGCCCAGGACCGCTATTTCCTCGAGTCGGGCGACAAGATCCGCTGCTTCTTCGAAGCCGGCGCACTCGACGCCCAGGGCCGGCTGACCGTCGACAAGCGGCAGTCGATCAACAAGGTGGGCCATGCGCTCCACGATCTCGACCCGGTCTTCGACCGCTTCTCCCGGCAGCCGGCGCTAGCGGCCCTGGCGGGCGATCTCGGCCTCGCCGAACCCTTGCTGCTGCAGTCGATGTACATCTTCAAGCAGCCGCGGATCGGCGGTGAGGTGACCTGTCACCAGGACAGCACGTTCCTGCACACCGAGCCCTTGAGCTGCATCGGCTTCTGGTTCGCACTCGAGGACGCGACCCTGGAGAATGGCTGTCTCCTGGCGGAGCCCGGCGGACATCGTCGAGCCCTCGCGAGCCGGTTTCGCCGCGAGGGCTATGCGACCCGCATGGAGGTGCTCGATCCCGAGCCCTTGCCGACCCGAGGACTCGTGCGGCTCGAGGCCCGCAGCGGCGATCTCATCATGCTGCACGGCCAGTTGCCGCATCTTAGTGCTGCCAACCGGTCGGACCGCTCACGGCAGGCCTACACGCTGCATCTGATCGACGGTACTGCTCGCTACAGTGCCGACAACTGGCTGCAGCGGGCGCCGGACATGCCGCTACGCGGCTTTGCGTCGGCCCGCTAGGGGACCGGGGCCCCGGTTCCGGCCGCCGGCGTGTCGCCGAAACGGCCGATATTGCCGATCAGCTGCTCCATGATCGTCATCTCGCTGCCGAGCGTTTGGGTGCTGTCCGGCTCCGGCTCGATCGCCATCGCCTGGTCCATGCCATGCCGGTTCAACTCGCTGACGATGCCGCGATCGTCGAAGCTGATCGTGATCACCTCCTGCTCGGTGATGTTGCTCTGGAAGAAGGAACGGTTCTCGCGGCGCTGGGTGACATAATACCAGCGGGCGTCCTCGAAGGTCGCCAGGGCCGAGGGGGTGCCCATCAGGCGCGCCACCTCCTCGCGCGAGGTCACGCCCGGGGTGATGCGCGCCAGCGCCTCGGGGTCGATTGTGTGCCCGTGCTGAACGACCTGCGGCGAGCAGGCAGCGAGCCCGATCGCCAGAACCAGCATTGCAGCACTCGATTTCAAGCCCTTCATCACTACCTCTCAGGCAAACACCACCATGGCGACCGGACCCGCCTGATCGGGCGTGAAATGTCCGAAGCGCCACTAAACCAGTGATGTAGAATGTCAACAAATCGCGAACAAGTCTCTTGGCCCGTCAGCCGCGGGCTCTTTGCCCAGTTCAGTGGCTGGCTGAAAGGTCGCAAGGCCGATCGCGAAAGGCTGGCCAAGGCGTTTGCGATCTATCATGTGATCGTCGCCCGGGCCCGTCAGCCGATCTTCTACACCGCATGGAGTGTGCCGGACACCCCGGACGGCCGGCTCGAGATGATCGGTGTCCACGCGGCGCTCGTGATGCGCCGGCTGCGGACGGAAGGCGAAGCGGGCAAGATCCTGGCCCAGGACATTTTCGATGTGATGTTTGGCGATGTCGATCGCAACATCCGCGAGCAGGGGGTCGGCGATCTCTCCGTGGGCAAGCACGTCAAACGCGCGGCCCAGACCTTTCTCGCCCGGTTTCGCGCCCTCGATCCGGGCTTCGACGCCAGGGATCAGCACGCTATAGGCGCGGTGCTCGAGCGCAACATCTTCAATCGCGTAATCGCTGCGGAGAAGAACGCCGCGAGCACAACACCAGCGCCAGCCGAGCCACCCGCGCCCGGGATGCTGGCGCTCGCAGCCCATCTGTTGGCGGAGGAGCAGCGGCTCGGTGCCGTGCCCAGCAGTGAGCTGCTCGCCGGACGTTGCACACTGGAAGGCCCGGTCGGCGCGTCGCCGGCTTGACCCAAAGGTTGGTTCTGCCTAGCCTCCCGCTCGAAAAGCGCGTACCGAGAGCCGCCTTTTGATGTATCGGCGAGCAGAGGCGGCGAGGTCCGCCGACCCCGGAATGGGACCCCGGGAATGGGTTGCCGGAGCCCGAGGGGGCGGCGCAGCCGCGGGCGACTTGGAGCCTGAGGACGGAAGTTTCAGATCGGCCGATGCCATGGTCGGCGCGGCTGGTAGGGGGACCAAAAGCTTGGCGAACGAGGTCGAATTCACGCGACTCTTCAAGTTGCGGCATCTGCCGGCGGCGGGCGGGCACAGCTTCGTGCTCGAATCGACGCCGGACGAGCGACGCGCGATCGCCCGCAGGCTGGATCTGGCGACCCTTGCCGAGTTCGCTTTCCAGGGCCGGATCGAGAAAGGGCCGAGAGACGGCATCCTGATCGTCCGGGGCACGATCGAGGCCGACCTCACCCAGCGCTGTGTCGTGACGCTTGAGCCCGTTCCGGCCCGGCTGGAGGTGCCGGTCGAACGCTATTTCATCGTCGATGGCGATGTGGCCAAGGGCGAAATCGTGGTGTCGCCCGATGACGAGGAGCCCGAGCCGATCGATGGTGACCTGCTCGATCTGGGCGAGATCGCCGTCGAGGAGCTGTCATTGGCGCTCGACCCCTATCCGCATGCCGCCGACGCGCCGGCTGTGCTGCGCAGCTATAACGACGCGGCAGATGCAGCGGCGCGCTCGGCCTTTGCGGCCCTGGCCGCCCTGCGCGATCGATCGAAGCGGCGGTGACCCTTGCAAGCCGGTAGCGCCGAGCGCGCAAGCAGCACGCGGCGATGGCCGATGAGCAGCCGGTCGAGCCTGCGATGACGATCACTGTGGCCCTCGATGGGATGGGTGGCGACAAGGCCCCCGAAATCGTGGTTGCCGGGGCGGCACTCGCCCTCGAGCGGCGTCCCGAATTGCGCTTCCTGCTGTTCGGCGACGAGGTCAGGATCAACGGCCTGATCGACGTCCATCCGGGGCTCGCACTGGCGATCGAGCTGCGCCATACGCCCGACGCCGTGGCCGGTGACGCCAAGCCGTCGACGGCCCTGCGCCAGGGCCGCCAGAGCTCGATGCGGCTCGCCATCGACGCGGTCCGCGACGGCGAGGCCGGGGCTGCGGTCTCTGCCGGCAATACCGGTGCCTTGATGGCCATGGCGATCTTCGCGCTGCGGACCCTGCCCGGCATCGACCGGCCGGCGATCGCGAGCGTCATGCCGTCCAAGGTCAACCCGGTCGTGTTTCTCGATCTTGGTGCGAATGTCGAGTGCTCGGCCGAGAACCTCTTCCAGTTCGCCGTCATGGGTGAGGTCTATGCCAGGGCGGTGCTCGGTGTGGCCAAGCCCCGGGTCGGCCTCTTGAACGTCGGCACCGAGGAGCTCAAGGGCGACGGGGTGGTACGGCGTGCCGCGGCCCTCTTGCGCGACAGCCATCTCGAGATCGACTATGCCGGCTTCGTCGAGGGGACCGATGTCACCGCCGGCACCGTCGACGTGGTCGTCACCGACGGCTTCACCGGCAATGTGGCGCTCAAGATCGCGGAAGGCACGGCGGGCCTGTTCACCAAGGCGCTCAAGGACGCGTTCGGCAGCAGCTGGCGGGCGAAGCTCGGCTATCTCCTGGCCAAGCCTGCCCTACGGGGCCTGCGCGACCGGTTCGATCCTCGGCTCTACAACGGAGCGCTTTTCCTGGGGGTCAACGGGGTGGTGGTGAAGAGCCATGGCGGGACCGACGCCGTGGGCTTCGCTTCCGCCATCAATGCTGCCGTCGACTTCGTCCGGCAAGGTACCAATGACCGGATCATCGAGGAGATGGGCCTGGTTGCCACCAGCGAGGCGCCCAAGCCCCAGGCAGCGAACGGCTGATGCCAGCACCACCTCGCCCGACGCCGCCGAGCGGGTGCGGCATCGCCGCAGCGCGTGGTTTTGCTGGCGGCGTGGCAGTCCCCGACGCTAGAACGCCTGCGACACAGATCCTTTGCGCCTAGCCCGAGGAGGCCCCTGGCGGATGCGCCGGTCCATCATGCGCGCCGTTGGCGCTTACCTGCCCGAACGGATCGTCACCAACGACGACCTGGCGCGCGAGCTCGACACCTCCGACGAATGGATCCGCGACCGGACCGGGATTCGCGAGCGCCGTATCGCCGCACCGGGCGAGTTCACCTCCGATCTCGCCACCCATGCCGCGCGCCGGGCCTTGGCCCGGGCCGGGATCGCCGCCGAGGCGATCGATCTCGTGATCGTTGCGACCTCGACCCCGGACCACACCTTTCCGGCGACGGCAACGGCCGTCCAGCGAAAGCTCGAAATGGGGCCGGCCATCGCCTTCGACCTCCAGGCGGTTTGCGCCGGCTTCGCCTATGCCCTGGCCACGGCGGACAACTTCCTCAAGGTGGGACAGGCCGAGACCGCCCTTGTGATCGGGGCCGAGACCTTCTCGCGGATCCTCGATTGGACCGACCGGACGACCTGTGTGCTTTTTGGTGACGGGGCCGGGGCTGTGGTGCTGAGCGCTGCCGATCAGCCGGGCACCGCCCGCGATCAGGGCATCCTCGCCACGGCCCTTGCCGCCGATGGCCGGCAATACCAGCATCTGCTGGTCGATGGCGGGCCCTCCTCGACCCAGACCGTCGGGCACTTGCGGATGAACGGCCGCGAGGTGTTTCGCCATGCCGTGGCCCAGTTGAGCAATGCCGCCGGATCCGTCCTCCAAGAGGCCGGTCTCACCATCGACGATGTCGACTGGTTGATCCCGCATCAGGCGAACCAGCGGATCATCGATGCGGTCGGCAAAAGGCTCCAGATTCCGGCGGCCAAGGTCGTGATGACAGTGGCCGAGCATGCCAACACCTCGGCGGCATCGATCCCCTTGGCACTCGACCACCTCTATGCCAGCGGCAGGCTCGAGCGCGGCGATCTCCTGCTGATGAACGCGATGGGTGGCGGCTTCGCCTGGGGGGCGGCACTCGCCCGCTGGTAGGTGGCGCGCGGCCCGGGTCGTGGTCCCGCGTTCACCTTGTTGACGGAACCCCTTGTATCATTTAGCGTTTTATTCACTGCTCAAAGCAGGGAGAGGGGGAGCTCGACCAATGGTGGGCACTACCGTGACGCGGGCACAGCTGGCCGAGGCAGTCTACCAGGAGGTCGGCCTGTCGCGCAGCGAATCGGCCGACCTGGTCGATGCCATACTCGAAGAAATTGCGCACGCGCTGGTCGAGAACGGCGCTGTCAAGATCTCGTCCTTCGGCACCTTCGCCGTGCGCGAGAAAGGCGAGCGGATCGGCCGCAATCCCAAGACTGGCGAGGAGGTGCCGATCCTGCCCCGCCGTGTCCTGGTGTTTCGCGCGTCGCAGGTGCTGAAGGACCGGATCAACCAGCCGGCAGCGGCGTGACGTCGTGGCCACCACGCAGACGATCGAGACACCGGTGAGCACGACCGCCCGCGGCGCCAAGTCACAGGCCGCCTTCCGCACCATCAGCGAGGTCGCGGACGAGCTCGACGTCGCCCAGCACGTTCTGCGCTTCTGGGAGAGCAAGTTCCCCCAGGTCCGTCCGCTCAAGCGCGGTGGCGGCCGGCGCTACTACCGGCCCGAGGACATCGATCTGCTGCGCGACATCCGCAGCCTGCTCTACGACGAAGGCTACACGATCAAGGGTGCCCAGAAGCTGTTGCGCCAGCGCCGGGCCAAGCCCGTTTCACCGGCGAAGCCCGCCGAGCCGGCGCACGCGCAGCCAGAGCTGCAGGGTACCAGCAGCGCCTTCCCGTCGACCACGGAGTCGGCTGCAGCCGGATCGTCGGGTCATGACCATGGCCCGAGAGCCACATCATCCGCCCACCACTCGACCGACCCGACCGCGGAGCCACTGTCGTCGTCGGCACCGAGCCCGCTTGCGGACCCGGCGAGCCAGCCCGTGACGGGCGACGTCGACATCGCGTCACTGGGGCGGCTGCGGGCCGAGCTCGTCGAGCTCCGCCGTGCCGTGGCCGTCGCCCTCGACTCGGACGAGGGCTGACGGACGATCACCGAGCGACAGCAGGCAAATCCGCGCACGTGGCCATTGCCGCCCCGCCCGGGCGTCGCTAGGATCAACTGTGTCGGAGCGTAGCGCAGCCTGGTAGCGCATCGGTCTGGGGGACCGGAGGTCGCAGGTTCAAATCCTGCCGCTCCGACCATCTTCGGATGGCCGCCTCGGCTTGGAACAACACCATTGCAACCGAAGCGTTGGCGCTGCGCGCATCGCGGCGGCTTCCGGTGCACCGCTCTCGTTTAGCTCGATCGCAAGATGGTTTAGTCAGTGCGTCTCCGTTGCTCCCGCAGCGTCGGCCAGTTTGACCGATGCGATAACTGTTCGGCCCTTGGCAGCAACAGTCGAGCGGCGAGGCACGCGACATGCCGGACCGTCTGAGCAAGGCCGGCGTCAACTCGATCGATGTCGCCAAGCTCGCCGGCGTCTCGCAGTCGGCGGTGAGCCGCGTCTTCACCCCTGGTGCAAGCGTCAGCAAGGCGATGCGCGATCGGGTGATGCAGGCGGCAGCCACGCTCGGCTATCAGCCGAACCGCCTCGCCGGTTCCCTGATCACCCACCGCTCGCATCTGATCGGCGTCGCCATCGCCTTTCTCGGCAACGATTTCTATCCGGTGGCGGTCGAGCGGCTGGTGCGCCGGCTGCGCGATGCCGGCTACCATACAATGATGTTCTTCGACCGCGAGCATGCGAACTCCGCCGACGAGACGGTCGAAGCCTTTCTCCAGTATCGGGTCGACGGGGTGATCCTCGCCTCGGTGGCACTGTCCCCGCTCTGGGTCACCGCCTGTGAGCGGGCGGGCGTGCCGGTCGTCTTGTTCAACCGCAGCCAGAACGACCCGTACCTCTCGTCGGTCAGCGTCGACAATCTGGCGGGCGGGCAGACGGTCGCCCGTTTTCTGGCATCCGGCGGGCATCGCCGCATCGCCTACCTCGCCGGCCTCGAGCACCTCTCGACCCAACGCGACCGGGAAAACGGCTTTCGCCAGGGACTGATGGCGGAAGGCCTACCGCTCTTCGATCGCGCGGTCGGCAACTACAACCTCGAGGAGGCGCGCCGTGCCGCCCGCGCCCTCTTCGACCGACCGGCCGACGAGCGCCCGGACGCCGTCTTCGTCGCCAGCGACCATATGGCGATGGGGGTCATGGACGTGCTGCGCTTCGAGCTCGGGCTGCGCATTCCGGACGACGTCTCGGTCGTCGGCTTCGACGACGTGCCACACGCCAGTGCACCCTCCTACCGGCTGACCACCCTGCAACAGCCGGTCGAACGTGTCGTCGAGGACGCGGTCGTGCAACTTCTCGAGCGGATCGAGCAACCGGCGCTGCCACCCCGGCAAACCCTGGTCCCGGCCGCGCTGGTGCTGCGCGACTCGGCGCGCATCCCGGCGAACTGGCCGACCTAGCGGGCCGCCTCAGCGAAGCCGCGCCGCCACCTCGAGGGCCGCATAGGTCAAGATTGCATCGGCGCCGGCGCGCTTGAAGCAGAGCAGGCTCTCGAGCATCGCGGCCTCGCCGTCGAGCCAGCCGTTCTGCCCCGCCGCCTTGAGCATCGCGTATTCGCCGGAGACCTGGTAGGCCATGATCGGCAGCTGGAAAGCGTCCTTGAGCGTGCGGATGATGTCGAGATAGGGCATGCCCGGCTTGACCATCAGCATGTCGGCACTCTCGGCGATGTCGAGCGAGGCCTCGCGGATCGCCTCGCTGCCATTGGCGGGGTCCATCTGGTAGGTCTTCTTGTCGGCCGCCCCCAGGGCACTCGCCGAGCCGACCGCAGCGCGGAAGGGCCCGTAGAAGGCCGAGGCGAACTTCGCGGCATAGGAGAGGATGAGCGTCTCGTGGTGGCCGCCGGCATCGAGGGCGTCGCGAATGGCGCGGATGCGACCGTCCATCATGTCCGAGGGGGCCACGATATCGCAGCCGGCCTCGGCCTGGCAGACGGCCTGGCGGCAGAGCGCTTCGAGTGTCTCGTCGTTGAGCACGATGCCGTCCTTGACCAGCCCGTCCTGGCCGTGGGTGGTGTAGGGGTCGAGGGCGACATCCGCGATCAGCCCGATCTCGGGAAAGCGCCGCTTGATCAGCCGGATGGTCCGACAGGTCAGGTTTTCCGGGTTCCACGCCTCCTCGCCGTCCTCGGTCTTGCGCTCCGGGGGGGTGACCGGGAAAAGGGCCATGGCCGGGATGCCGAACTCGAGCGCCTGCTCGACGACGTTCAAGAGCCGGTCGGGCGAGTGCCGCTCCACCCCCGGCATCGAGGGGACCTGCTCGCTTCGAGCCTCGCCCGGACAGATGAAGACCGGCAGGATCAGATCGGCCGGGCTCAGGCGATGCTCCGCCACGAGCCGCCGACTCCAGGCGGCCCGGCGCATGCGGCGCGGTCGCGAGTTCGGGAAGGGCGGCAGGGGCGGCAGATGGTGGGGCTGGCTCAAGGCTCTCGTCCGCTCCGATGATCGATTGGCGCTCGGCTGATCCACTGGCCGAAGCTCTGGAATCCTTATATCTCTCCAGGGCTGGCGGCAACTGCAACAAGCGGGAGGACGATCGGGTGATGGGGCGATGAGCGGCACCGTGCATGTCGAGGAGAAGGGTGGGATCGGCATCTTGACCCTTGATCGGCCGGGCGCGCTCCATGCCTTGAGCCTGCCCATGGTGCAGACGGTCTCCGCCACGCTTTGCCGCTGGCGGCTGGATCCGGCGATCCGTGCCGTGCTGATCAAGGCTGTGCCGGGGCGCGCCTTTTGCGCCGGCGGCGACATCCGGGTGGTGATCGAGACGGCCGCCCGCGACGGGGTGCTGGCCGCCGTCCGGTTCTTCTTCGACGAGTACCGGATGAACTGGCGGATCGCCCGGCTCGGCAAGCCCTATATCGCCTTGCTGGATGGCATCACGATGGGCGGTGGGGTCGGCATCGCGGTGCACGGCACGCACCGCATCGCCACCGAGAACACGCTCTTCGCCATGCCGGAAACCGGCATCGGCTTTTTCCCTGATGTCGGTGGCAGCTGGGTGTTGCCGCGCCTGCCGCAGCGAACGGGCGTCTATCTCGGCCTTTCCGGGGCGCGGTTGGATGGCGCCACCATGACCCGTCTCGGTCTCGCGACGCACTACGTTCCCGCACTCGACCTCGAAGCCCTCGAACCAGAGCTGATCGCCGGGGGCGAGATCGAAGCCCTCCTGGCGCGGCACGCTGTGGAGCCGGCACCGGGTGGGCTCGACGTCGAGGCGATCGCCACGCATTTCGCCAGCGACGACGTGGGCCACATCCTGGCCTCGCTCGCGGCCGACGACCGGCCCTTCGCCCGGGAGACGCTGGCGGCCTTGCGGGAGAAGTCGCCCTTCAGTGTGGCCGCTACCATGGCGGCGTTGCAGCGCGGCCGGACGCTGGACCTCGAGGGGTGCCTCGCCATGGAGTACCGGATGGTGCATCGATTCCTTGAGGCCGGCGATTTCGCCGAAGGTGCGCGCGCCCAGGTCATCGACAAGGACAAGGAGCCGCGCTGGCGGCATCGGCGGATCGAGGACGTGCCAAAGGCCGAGGTCGAGGCCTGCTTCGTGCCGCTGCCCGCGGGCGAGCTCACCCTCGACTGGCTGGCCTGAACGGACGCGGAGGAGGAGATGAGCCGGATCGCCTTTATCGGCCTCGGCAATATGGGGCTGCCGATGGCGCAGAACCTCTTGCGGGCCGGGCATGCGGTCGAGGGCTTCGACGTCGGTGGCAAGGCCAGGGAGGCGGCAGCGGCAGCCGGTATCGCTGTCGCCTCGAGCCTCGGCGCTGCGGCGGCCGGGGCCGAGGTGGTGATCACCATGCTGCCGGCGGGACCGCAGGTGCGCTCGGTCTATGCGGGCCATGGCGGTGTGCTGGCCACGGCCCGTGCGGATGCGCTCCTGATCGACTGCTCGACCATCGATGTCGAGACGGCGCGCGAGGTGGCGGGGCTTGCCGAGGCCAGGGGCATGGCCATGCTCGACGCCCCCGTATCGGGTGGGGTCGGCGGGGCGGCGTCGGGCACGCTGACCTTCATGGTGGGTGGCAGCGAGCCGGCTTTTGCCCGGGCCCAGCCGATCCTCGCCGCCATGGGCACGACGGTCGTCCATGCCGGTGGCGCCGGAACCGGGCAGGCAGCCAAGATCTGCAACAACATGATGCTCGGCATCCAGATGATCTCGGTCTGCGAGGCAATGGCCTTGGCGGAAAGACTGGGGCTCGACCAGCAGAAGCTGTTCGACATCAGTGCCAGGGCCTCGGGTCAGTGCTGGTCATTGACCACCTATTGCCCGGTGCCGGGTCCCGTGCCGGGCTCGCCCGCCAATCGCGACTACCAGCCCGGCTTCACCGCGGCCATGATGCTGAAGGACCTGAAGCTGGCCCAAGGAGCGGCACAGGCTGTGGGAGCGGCGACACCCTTGGGCGCAGAAGCAGCGCAACTCTACACCCTCTTCGCCTTGGCGGGGAATGAAGGGCTAGATTTTTCGGCAATTATGAAGATGATACAGGGACGCTCTGGTTGAACCGAGGCGCGGGCGGCGGCTCGAGGCCAGCGGAATGCCGAGGGATGGATCGACCTTGCAATTAATCGGGCGGGCGCCACGGTGAAGGATCAGTATCTCGTAACCATCCGCTTGATCGAACGGCTGCATCGCCGCTTTCTCGATGTCATCAAGACCGAGCTCGACCGCCTCGGCATCGAGGACATCAACAACGTGCAGACGCTGATCCTCTCCAATATCAACGAGGACCAGCTGACCGTGGGCGAATTGACGATCCGCGGTTATTATCTGGGCTCGAATGTCTCCTACAACGTGAAGAAGCTGGTCGAGAACGGCTATCTCATCCAGGAGCGCTCGAGCCACGACCGGCGGATGACCCGGGTGCGGCTGTCGGAGAAGGGGCTCGACTTGACGGCCAGGATCGACCAGCTCTATCAGCGCAATGCCGATGCGCTGGCCGAAGGCGTGGTCAAGCCCGGCCAGCTGGAGGAGCTCAACAATGTGCTCAACAGCCTCGAGCGCTACTGGAGCCGGCTCGTCAACTTCACCCGCTGACCAGCCCAACGCGGCCGACCACCATCCCCTGCACCTGACGCGCCGAGCCCTCCTGGCCTCGACCGCGGCCCTGCCGGCGCTGGCCGCCGTGCCGTCGCTCACCGCCGCCGACCCGTTGCCGGTCGAGCGGGGCGAACCCTTCGACGACGGCAGCTATTTCGACGACGGCTACGGCTGGGTCGACTGAGCGGACCTCCTCCTCCGCCAATCTATAGGAATATTAGCCGAAAGAGCTCTCGCGGTCAAGCCTTCGGCCGGGTTCGCTCGGCAGGCTCGTCATGGCGCGGAGGCGCCACGTCCGCCCCAACGCCGGCCCGTTCGGCCGCGGGCGGCGCAACCCTTTGACAGAGAGACAAAATCCAGCGCTCGCTGCGGCAAACTGTCCGCTCGGGTTCAATCGCAAACGCCGGGTTCGATCGCTGCAGGATCGGGTTCGCTCGTCGATTTCGCGGGTTCGTTCGTCGACCGCCCGGGTTCAAAAGCCGCCAAATGTAACGAGAAGTGACGGATTCTGCGCCATAAGCAACGCTAATGGCGCATAAATC
>DAIRDJ010000103.1:0-14761 GCA_036796215.1 Geminicoccaceae bacterium | reverse complement strand
GCTCGGCCACGCCCGAGCGCTCGAGCATCAGGCCCATGAAGATGAACATCGGCAGCGCCACCAGCACCCAGTTCGACATCTGCGAATAGATGCGCTGGACGATGACGCCGAAGATCCGCCAGTCGGCGAGGAAGTAGGTGTCCCAGCCGAGATATTGCGCGGCCAGGACGCCGCCGACGGAAAAGACGACGGCGAGCCCGGCCAGGACCCAGGCGATCGGAAAACCGGTGAAGATCAGCCCGATGAACGAGCCGAGCATGACGATGACGAGGATCTCATAGGTGGCGAGCAACGACGTTCCTCCTGCCGCTCAGCTGTCGTTCTTGGCCCGGGGCAGGCCGAACAGGAACGCCGTGACGCGCATCAGCCGCGCGATGGCGGCGATCGCGATGAAGACAAAGCCCGTGATGATGAAGGACTTGATGATCCAGCGATGGGTCAGCCCACCCGGTGCCGCCGACACCTCGTTGATCTCGTAGGAGCGCTGGACGAAGGGGATGGCGTAGCTCACGACGATGTAGACGAAGGGCAGGATCAAGAGGAGGATGCCGAATAGCTCGATCCAGCCCCGGGTACGGAGCTGCAGCTGCTCGGCCACGACATCGACCCGGACATGGCCGTCATGCAGCATGGCGAAGCTGAGCGCCATGAGGAAGCCCACCGCATAGAGATGCCACTGCATCTCCTCCATGGCGATGAAGTTGGTCCGGAGCGCGTAGCGCAGGATGACGTTGGTGACGATCAGGACAATCAGCACCACCCAGAGCCAGGAGCAGAGCTTGCCCACGAGCTCGACGATCTTCTCGAGCACGTCGGATGGCGCGGTGCGCGGGAAGGTCAGCGCGTGACTGCGAGCACCTGCCTCCTCGACTTCGTCGACATCGAGCGTGATCGCTTCTTCCCTGATGCTCATTCCGGCCGCACCTTTGCTTGGTGGTGGTTGTCGGCTCTGTTGGAACGGCAGCCGGCGAGGCGACCGATCGGCCGCCCCGCCGGCCCTGCCTATCTACTCGTCGCCGAAGCCGTAGTCCCAGTCACGCGACAGATAGCCGAGCCGCCGCCAGGGGTTGAGCTCCTCCTGGAACTCGCGCATCGAGGCGTAGACGCGGCCGAACATCTCGTCCTCCTCGGAACGGCGAGCCATGACCTTGTGGGTGGCGTCCTGGAACGCCTCGAGCAGCTCGTCCGAGAGCGGCACGAGCTGGACGCCCTCCGCCTCGAAGCGCTCGAGAACGGCGCCCTGCAACGCTTCCGCGCGGGCATAGGAGTAGGCGACGCCGGCCGTGCAGGCCATCTCGATCATGCCCTGGGTCGCGTCGTCGAGGTCGTTCCAGGCGTCGAGATTGATGTAGAGGTACTGGTTGGTCGACGGCTGATGCCAGCCGGGCAAGAGGTAGTACTTCGCGACCTGGAAGAAGCCGAGCTGCTCGTCGACCGTCGGCAGCGAGAACTCGGTGGCGTCCAGGACGCCGGTCTCGAGCGCCTGATAGAGCTCGCCGCCGGGCAGCATGGTCACCGACATGCCGAGCTCGGACATGATCTCGCCACCGACGCCGGCGGCGCGGAACTTGAGGCCCTCGAGGTCGGCGACGCTCTCGATCGGCCGGCGGAACCAGCCGGCGGCCTCGGGGCTGATGGTGCCGCAGAAGACGGCCTTGACGTTGTGGCCGGCCATCAGCTCGTCGAGCAGCTCCTGGCCGCCGTGGAAATACATCCAGGCGGCGAATTCGGCGGATTCCAGGCCGAACGGCACCGCACCGAAGAGGGCGGTCGCCGGTACCTGGCCCCACTCGTAGCCCATCCAGGAGTAGCCGGCGTCGACATTGCCGCTGGAGACGTTCTCGAAGACCGAGAGCGGCGGGATGATGGTGCCGGGTTCGGCCACCTGCAGCCGGATGCTGCCGCCGCTGGCGCGGGCCAGCTGCTCGGCGACCCAGGGCAAGGTGTCGCCCAGGGCGGTGAGGGTCGAGGCGAAGGCCATCGGCACCTGCCAGCGCACGGTCTGCTGGGCCGCTGCCTCGCCGGGGACCAGGCCGTAGCCGGCGCTGCCGAGCGCAAGTGCTAGTGCAAGGGTCGATATGCCGTTTCGATTGATCATCTAGACCTCCTCTGATGACGCCGATTGCGGCGCCAGCAACTGGTTGGGCGGGCCCGGCCGGCAGCTGCCGTGCCGCAGCGTGCCACCGCTCCCGGTCCTGCGCTCGGGGCGGCCGCAGGCTTACCACCGATGCATGACAGATATGCGCTTATAGCCGAGCCGATGGCGGCGTCACTACTTTCGCTGGCAAATGCGATCGATCATTTGTTTGGCCGCTCAGGCAAATGTCCGCCCGGGCTCTCTCCAACAGTCTGCGGTGCTTTGAACGCGGACCGTAAGGTTGATTTTCGGTAATAGCATCATGCGCTGGGCCTTGCATCGCCACGCCCCGGCCGGGCGAGCCTGCTAGCTTGTGCAGGCGAACCACGCGGCTGCACCGGACCAGCCGCAGGAGGGGAGACGAGATGAGCGCAGACATTTTCTTGCGCCGGGTGCCGCACGACGCTGCGGACACAGCGAGCCTGGACGACCCGGCGCCGCTCGACGCGGCGGCCGGCGGAGACGCTGGCCGGGCGGCCCGACCCCGGCGGCCGCTTCTCGGCTGCCGCGAGGCCATTGGGCTCAGGCGTGATCTCAGCCGGCCGTTTGCCGCGCCCTCGGCCGGGGTGCCGCTGAACCTGATCGAGATCGACAGCCGTGAGCTCGCGGATCTGCTGAGCGAGACCGGCGAGCGCGCCAACGCCACAGCGGCGATGGCGTGCCGCCAGCGCCGGCTGCTCGCCCGTCGGCGGATCGGGCGCTGCTTCGTGGCGCTGGCCTCGGGTGCCCGGCCGTGCTTCGTGCAGTTCCTGCTCGATCACACCGACAACCAGGCGTTGCGGCAGTCCTTCGGCGATACCTTCCCGCATCTGCTGCGCGGCGAGGCGCTGCTCGAAGGCGCCTTCGTGCCGGCCACCTTCAGCGCCGAGCGGATCATGCCGGCGGCCATGGCGCGGGTCGCCGCGAGCTGCGAGGGCGCTGGTATCCGCTACGTGCACGCGTTCGTTCCGGTCAATGATCCGCTGCGGCTGCGCGCGGCCATTGCCGCGGGCTTCGCCATCCATCAATGGCGCCGGCAGCACGGCCTGCCTTGGCGCCGGACGGCGAGCTTCGGCCCCGTGCCCGACGACTTCAACCTCAGGCTCGGGTGACTCAGCCGCCGCCGAAGACCGAGCGCAGGAGCACTGTCGTGCGTGTCGCCGGGTCGTGGCGGATCGCCCGTTCCGCCTCGGCCATGGCGTGAAAGAAGCCGGCCAGCGCCCCGTCGACGACATGGCCCGTGAGGCTGCCGCGGATATTGGGCATGAGCGGCAGGGCCGCGTACTCGGCGACGAACGCGTCGAACGCTTGAACGGCGCCCGCCTCCTGCAGCTCGGCTTCGACGATCGGCAGCAGCCGGCCGGCGAGGTCGGTGCCCATCAGGGTCTCGAAATGGCGTGTCGCGGCGTCGTCCGGTCCCGCGAGGATGCCGCGTGCGTCCTCGATCGTGGTGGCGGCGAGCGCCTCGCGAAAAACCCCGTGGGCCGCCGGCACGGCCGCTTCGGCGGCACGGTTCATCCGCAGCTCGAGCTCCTCGACCAGTGGCCCGAGGCCGGCGCCGACCAGCCCCTCGCGCACCTCGGCGAGGCCGCCCGGCAGGGGAATGCGAACCGCCGGGTCGTCGACAAAGCCGCCCGGCCGGCCGAGCCGGCCGACGACGCTGTCGGTCGCGATGCGCAGGGCCTGCAGCAGCGCCCGGGCGATCGCCGCCTCGTCGGCCACGGACTCGGCCGGTGGCACCGATGCTGCGGCATCGTCGGCCATCACCGCATGCCCCGGGGTCGGTCGGGCGAGTGCCACGACCGAGAGCGACACGACGACCACCAACCATAGATAGCGCATCGGTCCCTCGCTTTACCGCTTGCGGCAACGGACATAGGCAGTCCGAGCGACCCTGTCGACCGTGACGCGGCTTGGGCTCAGCCGAGCTGGCGCGTCGACGCCCCGGCGTCGGCGCCGACCTTGGCGGCAGGTGCGAGCTCGCCGAGCAGGTCCGCCACCTGCCGCGGGGCACCCAGGTGATAGCCCTGTGCGCAGTCGCAGCCGCTGGCGGTCAGGAAGGCCAGCTGCTCGGCGGTCTCGACCCCTTCGGCGACGACGGCGAGCCCGAGGGTGTGGCCGAGGTCGATGATCCCCTTGACCAGCACGGCGTCGCCCGGGTCGGCGGCGATGTCGCGAATGACCGAGCGGTCGATCTTGAGCCGGTCGACCGGAAAGCGCTTGAGCTGGGTGAGCGAGGCGAGGCCGGTGCCGAAATCGTCGAGGGTGATGGTCACCCCGAGCCGGCGCAGCGCCTCGAGGCTGCGGGTCACCGCCGCGTCGTCGCGATCGAGCAGCACGGTCTCGGTGACCTCGACCTCGAGGCGTTCGGGCGAAAGGGCGAAGGCCGCAAGCTGCTCTGCCAGCTCGTCGACGAAGCCCGCCTGCTTGAGCTCGACCGCGTGGATGTTGACCGCGAGGCTGCCGGTCTCGACGCCGGCCGCGGCGCGGCGGCTCACCGCCTCGAAGGCGCGGCGGCGGACGATCCGGCCGAGCGCCACGATGCTGCCGGAGTCGGCGGCGATGCCGATAAAGGCATCCGGTTGCAGCGGCATCCCGTCGAGCTGCCAGCGCGCCAGGGCCTCGAAGCCGACCCGTTCACCGCTGGCGAGGCAGATCACGGGCTGCAGCGCGACGCTGAAGGCCTCGGTCGTGACCGCCGTCTCGAGTGCCAGGCTGATCTGCCGCCGGCGCTCGATGACGGTCAAGAGGGCGGGCTCGAAGAAACAGTACGTGCCGCGCCCCCTGGCCTTGGCCTGGTAGAGGGCGATGTCGGCCATGCGCATCAGCTCGGCCGCATCGTTGCCGTCGCCGGGCAAGAGACTGATGCCGATGCTGCCGCTGGGGCGGATCAGCCGGCCGTCGAGCACCAGGGGCTCGGCCAGGGCCGCGAGGATCTTCTCGGCGACGTCGGCGGCCGCGGGCGGGCTCCGCAGACCGCGCAGGAGGAGCGCGAACTCGTCGCCGCCGACCCGGGCGATGGTGTCGGTATCGCGCAGGGTGGCCCGTAGCCGCGCGCCCACGGCCTGCAGCAGCCGGTCGCCCGCGGCGTGGCCGAGGCTGTCGTTGATCTCCTTGAACGCGTCGAGATCGAGCAACAGCAGGGCGCCGATCGCCCCCTGCTCGCGGCGTTCGGCGAGATCGCCCTCGAGGCGATCGACGAGCACGTGGCGGTTGGCGAGGCCGGTCAGGATGTCGCGCTCGGCGAGGTCGCGGATCCGCGCCTCGGCGAGCTTCATCGGTGTCAGGTCCTGGACGAGCGCGAACCAGCGCTCCTTGGTACCGTCGAGGACGACGATGTTGAGCAGGACCGGCACCCAGTGGCCGCTCTTGTGGCGATAGCGCGCCTCGGTGGTGTAGACGGCACCGGTGAAACCGAGACCGCAGGCCGCCGCCTGCTCCGTCGCGACCGCCTCGGGTGGCAGCAGGCCGCGCCAGTCGAGACCGCCGTCGAGTGCCGTGCGGTCGAGGCCGACGAGGTCGAGAAAAGCGCCGTTGGCCTCCTCGATCAGGAAGCCGTGCCCGGCGGCCATCCCGATCAGGCCGGATTGGCTCATCGCATCGAGCTTGGCGTGCGCCTCGCGCAGCGCCTGTTCGGCGGCCCGCCGCGTGGTGACATCGCGCGCGGTGCCGCGATAGCCCCGAAACGCGCCGGCCGCGTCGAAGACCGGGTTGCCGCCGAGCTCGATCCAGGTGGTCGGCCGGTCGGCTCTGGCATCGGCGTAGACGAAGCCGCGAAACGGCCGATGTGCCCGCAGGTCCTCGACATGCTCGCGCCAGGCCGGGTCGGTTTCGGGATCGGCCCCGACCAGCTCCCAGCGGCGGCGGCCGATGAGCCGATCCGCCGGCAGAGCGGCGTTCGCCGGCCAGCCGGCGAGTGCCGTGAGCCGATGCTCGGCATCGGTCTCCCAGAGCCAGTCCGAGGCGGTATCCAGATAGTCGGCGAGGCGCGCTGGGTTCTCGCGCAAGGCCCGCCCGGCCGTTGCCCGCTCGGTCTGGTTGATGGTGAGCCCGAGCTGACCCCTGATGCTGCCGTCGCTGACCACGGGCGCCATGATCACCTCGACCTCGGCGCGGCCGTAGATGGCGGGGCGGCTCGTGGTGAACCGGACGGTCTCGCCGGTGAGCACGCGGCGGTGCGTCTCGCGCCAGCGGGCCTCGATCTCCACTGGCGGCTCGATCGCATCCACCGGTTGACAGGTCAGGTCGTCGAAGACGCCACGGTCGAGGGCATTCTGCTCGACGCAGCGGCCGTCGGCGTCCGTAACCCAGACGTGATAGGGCAAGCTGTCGACGGCGGCCCGAAGCAGTGTCTTGCGCGCCTCGATCGTCGCGCAAGCGAGCCTCGCCCTCTCGCCCGAGGCCAAGAGTGCGGCCAGATCATCGAGCGCTGCCAGCGAGTGCCCGGCCGCTACCGGTCCGACACCGCCGACCAGGCCCAACAGCTCGCCCGCCGCACCGCGAAGCGGCCTCGCCGCCAGGGTCGACAGCGGCGACTGGCACAATGGCCCGCGGCGCAAGGCCTCGAGCTCGCGAAGGATGGCCGCCCGGTCGACAGGCTCGCCACCCGAGAGGCCGGCGAGGTCGACACCGTCGCCATCGAGATAGGCGACGAAGCCGATCTCGGTGCCCAACAAGGATGCCGCGAGGCGGGCGGCTGCAGCAGCCGACGCCGCGCTTGCTCCGGCAGCCGATGCGGGGCGCAGCAAACCCGGGTAGCGTGTTGCCATGCCAGGTACCGCCTGAATGTCGTCGACCGTGATCGTACTGATCTCGGCCACGCGTGCACTGAAAATCGCGGATTGATTATCACGGAGAGAATAACAACACAAGGTTGCTCAATGACGAGTTCTCGACGAGGCTTCTCGCAAAGGCTAATTTAATAAAGTTTTGTTCACTTTCAAGTTGAGAATTGCCGGAGGCCGGCTTGCCTAGAACTCCTGGCGATAATTCGGCGCCTCGCGGGTGATCGCGACATCGTGAACGTGACTTTCCCGCCGGCCCGCCCCGGTGATCCGCACGAAGCGGCAGCCGGCCTGCATCGAGGCGAGGTTGGCATGGCCGGTATAGCCCAAGGCCGAGCGCAGGCCGCCGACCAGCTGGTGGACGATATTGGCGACCGGGCCGCGATAGGGGACGCGGCCTTCGACCCCTTCGGGCACGAGCTTGAGCTGGTCGCGCACCTCCTCCTGGAAGTAGCGGTCGGCCGAGCCCCGCGCCATCGCCCCCATCGAGCCCATGCCGCGATAGGACTTGTAGGAGCGGCCCTGGTAGAGGAAGACCTCGCCCGGGGCCTCGTCGGTGCCGGCGAACATCGAGCCCAGCATGGCGCAGTCGGCCCCGGCGGCGACGGCCTTGGCGAGATCGCCCGACGAGCGGATGCCGCCATCGGCGATCAGCGGCACGTTTTGCGGCCGGCAGCGGCTCGCGACATCGAGGATCGCGGTGAGCTGCGGCACGCCGACCCCGGCGACGATCCGGGTGGTGCAGATCGAGCCTGGGCCGATCCCGACCTTGATCGCATCGGCCCCCTTGTCGATCAGCGCCTGCGCCGCCTCGGCGGTCGCGACGTTGCCGCCGATGATCCGCGCCGCATTGGTCTCGCGGCGGACGTGCGCCACGGTGTCCAGAACCCCGGCCGAATGGCCGTGCGCGGTGTCGACCACGAGCACGTCGACCCCGGCGTCGATCAGCGCCAGCGCCCGGTCGATCCCGGCAGCCCCGGTCCCGGTCGCCGCTCCGACCCGCAGCCGGCCATGGCTGTCCTTGACCGCATGCGGATACTGCTCGGCCTTCTCGATGTCCTTGACGGTCATCAGGCCGATCAGCCGGTAGGCGTCGTCGACCACGAGCAGCTTCTCGATCCGGTGCCGGTGGAGCAATTCCATCGCCGCCTCGCGGCTCGTGCTCTCGGCGACGGTGACGAGGTTCTCCGCCGTCATCAGCTCGCGCACCGGGCGGGCGCTGGGCGCCACGAAGCGGACGTCGCGGTTGGTGAGGATGCCGGCGAGGCGCTGGGTCTCCGGGTCGACCACCGGCACGCCCGAGATGCGATGGCGGCTCATCAGCTCGAGCGCCTCGGCGAGTGGCGTGTCGGGGTTCACGGTGACCGGGTTGACGACGATTCCCGCCTCGAACTTCTTCACCTGACGGACCTGGGCTGCCTGCGCGTCGCGGGACAGGTTCTTGTGGATGATCCCGAGGCCGCCCTGCTGCGCCATGGCGATCGCCATGGGTGCCTCGGTCACGGTATCCATGGCGGCCGAGATCACCGGAATATTGAGGCCGATCTCCGGGGCGAGCGTGGTCGAGACATCGACCGTGGCGGGCAGCACCTCGGAATAGGCGGGCTCCAGCAGCACGTCGTCGAAGGTCAAGGCGTCACGGATCGTGAGTTCGGGCAAGAGCGACATCGGTTCATCCAGACGGGCATGGACCCTTGCCGGCAGGGGCCGCAAGGTGCGACGAGCGACGATCCCGGCGCCTTTCTGTACCCGGTCGGCCGGGCAGCACCCTTTCGACCGGGATGTCGAGGATATAGGGCGGATGCTGCGCTGCCGAAAGCCGGTGCGCTGCCGCAGCCTCGATGCCGGCCGCGGCGGCGCGTCGCTCAGGCGAGTCCGAGTGCGGTCAGATACTGGCGGGCCACCGCCTCCTCCGCCTCCAGGAAGGCCTGGAAAGCGGCGCGCGCATGGTAGAGCTTCTGCCAGCCGTAGCGGCTTCGGATGGTGTTCCACTCGGGTGTCTCGACCAGCCGGCCGAGGAGGTCCGCATAGGCGTCGGCGGTCGCCGCCGGCAGTTGCGGGGCGGCGAAGAAGCCCCGCCAATTGATGAAGGTCACGTCGTGGCCGAGCTCGCGCAAGGACGGCACGTCGGGGGCTTCGGCCAGCCGCTCCGGTGCGGTCACGGCGAGCACGCGAATGTCGTGGCTCTGCGATGCCGCCAGGACCTCGCCGAGACCGGACGACAGCACCTCGACCTGGTTGGTCAGGAGTGCCTTCAGCGCACCACCGCCGGCGTCATAGGGCAGATAGCGGACGGCCCGCGGCTCGACGCCGCTCGCCACGTTGAACATGCGGGCGGCGAGCACGTGGTCCATGCCACCGCGCACCGAGCCGCCGGCGATGCGGAGCTCGCCCGGCGTGCGCCGAACGGCGGCCGCGACCGAGGCGAAGTCGGAATAGGGGCTGTCGGCGCGGACGGCGATGACGGCGTAGTCGCCGACTACCGAGGCCACCGGCTGCAGCTCGCGGTAGGAAGGCGAGTCGCCGCGAACGGCGCGCAGCACGATCGGGGTGGAGCTGACGAGCAGCGTGTGCTGCTGGCTCTGGCCGGTCGAGATCAGATAGCCGATCGCCCGCGCCCCGCCGCCGCCCGAGACGTGCTCGAGGGTCGTGGTCCGGACGAGTCCGGCCCTGGTCAGCGCCTCGGCCACGGCACGGGCGGTCTGGTCCCAGCCGCCGCCGGCCGCTGCCGGCACGATGAAATGCAGCCGCTGATCGGCCTGGGCCCGGGCCAGCCGCGGGCCGGCGGCGAGCGTGGCCGCACCGGCGGCGAGGCCGGCCAACGCCTGGCGTCGGGAGGCGCCGGCGGCTCGAAGGGATGACACACGCGGTTCCAGCGATCGACGCATGACGCGAGAAACTCCTTGGGCATGATCGTTCAGCGCAAATTGGCCTTTTCGGTGATTCGAGACAACCCGGATTTTCGCCCTGCGCGAGCGGTGGCCGGTCGATTGCGGCGCTTGCAGAAGTGATGGTATGCACTCGCCAGCGTCGGCAGCACGATGCCCGGCATCGGCTGCTCGAGCGCGCGACAACGGCTGTACAGGGAGACGGTTCGTGGCCGATGACAAAAAGCGCCGCCTGAGGAGCCAGGATTGGTGGGACAACCCCGCCGAGCCGGACATGACGGCCCTCTACCTCGAGCGCCAGCTCAATTTCGGCCTGACCAGGGAAGAGCTGCAGTCGGGCCGGCCGATCATCGGCATCGCCCAGACGGGCTCGGACGTGGCCCCCTGCAACCGTCACCACATCGAGCTCGCCAGCCGCGTCCGTGACGGCATCCGCGACATGGGGGGCGTGCCGCTCGAGTTCCCGATCCACCCCATCCAGGAGACCCTGAAGCGGCCGACCGCGGCCCTCGACCGCAACCTGCAATATCTCTCGCTGGTCGAAATCCTCTACGGCTACCCGATCGACGGCGTCGTGCTCACGACGGGCTGCGACAAGACCACGCCGGCCTGCCTGATGGGGGCCGCCACGGTCAACATCCCGGCCATCGTGCTCTCCGGCGGGCCGATGCTGAACGGCTACTACAAGGGCGATCTCGCGGGCTCGGGCATGATCGTCTGGCATGCCCGCCAGCTCATGGCCAAGGGCGAGATCACCTACGACGAGTTCATGGACATGACCTGCGCCTCGGCCCCGTCGGTCGGGCACTGCAACACCATGGGCACCGCCTCCTCGATGAACGCCATGGCCGAGGCCTTGGGCATGTCGCTGCCCGGCTGTGCCGCCATCCCCGGACCCTACCGCGAGCGCGGCCAGATGGCCTATGCCACCGGCAAGCGGATCGTCGAGATGGTCCACGAGGATCTGCGCCCATCGCAGGTCCTGACGCGAAAGGCCTTCGAGAACGCGATCTTCGCCGCGGCCGCCATCGGTGCCTCCACCAACTGCCCGCCGCACGTCATCGCGATCGCCCGGCACATGGGCGTCGAACTCGACATCAAGGACTGGGAGATGGGCTACGACATCCCGCTCCTCGTCGACATGCAGCCGGCCGGCCAGTATCTGGGCGAGGACTACTACAGAGCCGGCGGGCTGCCGGCCGTGGTCAAGGAGCTGATGGGCAAGGGCCGCTGGCACGACGATGCGCTCACCGTGACCGGCCAGAGCTATGGCGAGAACATCGAGGGCCTCGATCTCTACGTCGATCGCAAGGTGATCCGGGCCTATGACGAGCCGTTGATGCCCGAGGCGGGCTTCGTGATCATCTCCGGCAACCTCTTCGATTCCGCGGTGATGAAGACCTCGGTCGTGACGCCCGAGTTCCGCGCCAAGTACCTCGAGGACCCGGAGCAGCCGGGCGTCTTCGTCGGCCGGGCGATCGTCTTCGAGGGGCCAGAGGACTACCACCACAAGATCGACGACCCGAGCCTGGACATCGACGAGGACTGCTTCCTCTTCATACGCAATTGCGGCCCGGTCGGCTATCCGGGTGCCGCCGAGGTGGTCAACATGCGCCCGCCGATCAAGCTGATGAAAAAGGGCATCAAGGCCCTGCCGACGATCGGCGACGGCCGGCAGAGCGGCACGTCGGAGAGCCCGTCGATCCTCAACGCCTCGCCGGAGGCGGCCGTCGGCGGCAATCTCGCGATCATCGAGAACGGCGACAAGATCCGCTTCGATCTGCACAACCGCAAGCTCGACATCCTCCTGAGCCCGGCGGAGATCGAGGCGCGGCGGGTCAAGGTCAAGCCGCAGATCCCGCCGAGCCAGACCCCCTGGCAGGAGATCCAGCGGAGCATGGTGGGCCAGCTCGCGACCGGCGCCTGCCTCGAGCCCGCGGTCATGCATCTCCGCGTGGTCGAGACGCACGGCAACCCGCGCCGCAACCACTAGGGTCGCTGACCAACGTGCCGGCCTCGCTACTGCGACGGATCGCGGCTGCGCACCTCGTCGCCGTCTGGCTTGCGGCGGTACCCGCGGCGGTCGCCGACGAGGCGCCGTGGGCGGCCGACAACGCGGACGGCATGGCGGCGGCCGTAGCGGGCGAGTGGGCGACCGCCGAGACGGCCTTTCGCGCCGCCCTCGAGGCTCTGGCCGAGGAGTCTGAAGCGGTGCCGCCGCCGCCGGACCGGGTCACCGACGACGATGCCCGGGTCGCCGTGGTGGCGGGCAATCTCGCCGTGGTTCTGCTGGAGCAGGGCGAGACGACGGAAGCCCGCAGTCTCTTCGAGCGGGCCCTGGCGATCCGCCGGGCCGTCCTCGGCGCGCGCGATCCGGCGATCGCCGAGAGCCTGAACAATCTGGCCGAGCTCGAGCGTCGCACCGGCAATCTCGCCCGCGCCCGCACGCTGCACGAGGCCGCCCTCGGCGTCCGCCGCGAGGTGCTCGACCCGGGCCACCCCGATATCGCCGAGAGCCTCAACAATCTGGGCGTGCTGCTGCGCGACCTGGGCGAACTCGAGGCGGCCGCGGCAGCGCTCGGCGAGGCCCATGCGCTGCGCCGCGAGCGGCTCGGCGCGGCCCACAAGCTCACCCTCGAGAGCGCCGGCAACCTCGCCGCCGTCGCCATCGAGGAGGATGATCTCGCGACCGCCGAGGCCGTGCTCCGGGCCGCGATCGAGGCCATAGCGGAAGCGGGGCCGGAGGGCGGGCTTCCACCCTATCTGCTGCGCAGTGCCATCGACGTCTTCTTGCTGCGCGATGTCGTCGCGGATGCCGTGCTGCTCTGTGAGACGCACGTGGTCGACAGCACGCCCCCCGTCGCCGACGCGCTGAGCGCGGCCGAGCTCGTCACGGCCTGTGCCCGTGCCCTCGGCCGGGTCGGTGGCGAGGAGCGGGCCGGAGCGATGATCGAGCGGCAGCTCGCGGCCCTAACCGACGCCCCAACGGAGGTCGTGGCGGAGCTGCACTGGGGGCTCGCCGAGACCGCGTCCCTGGCGGGCGACCCGGTGGCTGCCGAGGGACATCTCGATCGGGTGGTCGAGCTCTTGCAGGACGTCGGCGATCCCCGTCTGCCGACGGCCCTGAACAATCGGGGCTCGCTCAAGTTCGAGCGGGGCCGGCCGCTGGAGGCGGCGAGCGACCTTGAGGCGGCCCTGCGGATTCTCGACGATCCGGACCGGCCCGAGAACGCGACGCTGCTGCGCGACGTGCTCGGCAACTACGCGATCGTGCTGCGCAGCCTCGATCGCAACGCCGCCGCCATCGAGGTCGAGAACCGGCTGCTCGACCTCGTGACCGGGGCGGACGCGCCCTAGATTGCCCCTGTAGCCGGCGACTGAGCCCCGACGAGGCCCGGTGTGGCAAGTGGCGTGTTCGGCGCTATAGTTGCAGCCGCACCGCCGAGCCCGGAGAGCGTCGATGACCGCCATGAGCCAAGCCAAAGCCGCCGCCACAGAGAAGCCCGTCTTCGACTGGGCCGATCCGCTGCGCCTCGCCGATCAGCTCGACGAGAGCGAGCGGCTGATCCAGGAGGCGGCTTTCGACTATGCCCAAAACGCGCTGCTGCCGCGCATCCTCGAGGCCAACCGCCACGAGGTCTTCCACCCCGAGATCATGACGGAGCTGGGTGAACTCGGCTTTTTGGGCTCCACCCTGCCCGAGACCTATGGCGGCGCCGATGCGTCCTATGTCCCCTACGGCCTCGTCGCCCGCGAGATCGAGCGGGTCGATTCCGGCTACCGCTCGGCGATGAGCGTCCAATCCTCGCTCGTGATGCACCCGATCTTCGCCTATGGCGACGAGACGCAGCGCAAGAAATACCTGCCGAAGCTGGCCAAGGGCGAGCTCGTCGGCTGCTTCGGCCTCACCGAGCCGGATCACGGCTCCGATCCCGGCGGCATGACCACGCGTGCCAGGAAGGCCGAGGGCGGCTTTCGCCTGTCCGGCGCCAAGACCTGGATCACCAACAGCCCGATCGCCGACCTCGCCATCGTCTGGGCCAAGGACGACGCCGGCGACATCCGGGGCTTCATCGTCGAGCGCGATATGCAGGGCTTCGAGACGCCCAAGATCGACGGCAAGTTCTCGCTTCGCGCCTCGACGACCGGCATGATCCAGCTCGACGACTGCTTCGTGCCCGAGGCCAACCTCCTGCCCAACGTCAAGGGCCTGAAGGGCCCCTTCGGCTGCCTCAACCGGGCGCGCTACGGCATCGCCTGGGGGACCATGGGTGCTGCCGAATTCTGCTGGCACGCGGCCAGAAGCTACACCCTGGAGCGCAAGCAGTTCGGCCGGCCACTCGCCGCCAACCAGCTGATCCAGAAAAAGCTCGCCGACATGCAGACCGAGATCACCCTGGGCCTGCAGGCCGCACTGCGCGTCGGCCGCCTCTTCGACGCCGGCACCGTCACCCCCGAAATGATCTCGCTGATCAAACGCAACAATTGCGGCAAAGCCCTCGACATCGCCCGAACCGCCCGCGACATGCACGGCGGCAACGGCATCTCCGACGAATACCACGTCATCCGCCACGTCATGAACCTCGAGGCCGTCAACACCTACGAAGGCACCCACGACATCCACGCCCTGATCCTCGGCCGGGCGCAGACGGGGTTGCAGGCGTTCACGGGTGCCTGAAGCATAAAATAAAAAATGTGGGGAGGATGATCCTCCCCACGCCCCACCGATCTTTGAGGTTGTGCGTGTAGCTGCCGATGGAGAAACGCAACATCATCAATTCAAGACGAGCCTCGTGTCCCGCAGTCTTCGCGCTCGCGGCGCGGGTTGAGCGGATCGAGTTGCGTGTCGATGAGGGGGTCTGTTACGTTGGTGGTAGTGGGCGCTGGCCGAGGCGCAGCCGATAATTCTACTGTGTCGTAAATAGACATGATTGTCTCGAAGCCGCATGCAGCATGGGCAGCGCGGCAAGGTC
>DAIRDJ010000102.1:0-14812 GCA_036796215.1 Geminicoccaceae bacterium | reverse complement strand
TTTGGCACAATAGATGCCGTCGAGGGGCGTCCACCCCATCACCTCCCTTTTTAACGATTCGGCTCCCCTTCGCAACATCCTGCTACGACCCTTGATTGTAGAGCGTCAACCTTGTTGACCGGCGCCGACAACCGAGTTGGCCGGTGGTGAGGTCGCTGCGGTTCGGTTTGGTTCAGTCGTTTCCTTCGTGGTTGTCGGCGAGGCTGTCGGTAAACTGTACCCGGTACCCCTAACGACCCGTTAACGCCACCGCCCGAGCTGGCACCGGCCCGAAGGACCGGAGGGGCCGACGGGGAGGCGCTGCCTCCCCGTCTTTCCTCCTATAAGCAACGCTTATGATAATTCATATGCCTACCAACAATTCCTGAAATCATGCGCCGTATTTCGACTCATGGCCCCTCGGGATGTGTCGTTTGATGCGCCATAACCCGAGAAATGAGTCGGTATAGGACGCAGAACCCGAGAAATGAGTCGATCCATGCGCCATAACGATTCCTTATGTCGCAGAAACCGTCACTTTTCGTTACAAAGACGGCCTGTTGAACCCGACGAGCCGACGAACGAACCCGCCGAATCGACGAGCGAACCCGGCTGGGCAACGAACGAACCCGGGTTTCGCGAACGAACCCGAGCGGGCGGGATGACGCAGGCGATGGTCGTTTAGCGCTCAACTTCAGGATGTTGGCCCGTTCGGATACACAAGTGCACGAGGCCGACTGGGTGGCGGGCAGAGCGGGGCAGGGGAGGTTGCCGAACGATCCCGAGCGCCGTCTTGACGCTCGGCCGTGTTTCCGCTATTATTCCTATATCCTGGTCCCGTGGGCGGCTCAGCGTTGGGCGCGGCCCTCGGCGGTGACGGTCGGGGTGGTGCCGATGCGGTGGTGGTCCGGCAGGGTCTGCCAGGCGGCGAGCCCGGTGGCGATGGGCTCCAGCGCCAGCCAGGCATAGGGCAGGCTGGCCCAGGGCCTGGGTGTCTTGTGCCGGTTGTCGAAGACGATGGTGCCGCGGTCGGTGTGGATGGCGAGGACCGCGTGGATCTCGCCCTGCTCGGTCTCGGCGACGGCGATGTCGAGGGCGCCGCGTGGCAGCCCGGCCCGGACCAGCTCTTCCCGCCAGCTGAGGGCGTAGTCCTCGCAGTCGCCGAAGCCGTGGCCCTCGACGACCCGCCAGATGTCCTGCCCGGGCGGCTCCTCCTCGGGCGTGATCCGCTCGTGGACGCCGTGAAAGACCCGGGTGAGCGTGGCGACGCTGGTCCGGTCCAAGGCGACGATCGCCGGGGCCTCGCGTTGGCATGCCTCCGGGTGGCCAGCGCACCAGACCTCCCAGCCCGCCGGCCCGCGCAGGGAGCCGCCGGCGAAGGCCCGCAACAGCGACGTCTCGCTGGCGCCCCCGAGGGCCGCTGGCCAGTAGCTGTCGGCATGCGCCGGCCCGCTTCCCTGGCCGAGGGCACCGATGCCCACGATCACCGCGAGCGCCAACCGCCGCCACGTCCCGTCCAGCATGGCCGGGCCTCCATCCTTGTTGAGCGCGTTTCCTCGATGGCTCAAGTGTCGCGGAAGAAGGCCCGGTTAACAATCCGTTAACGGCAGGAGGCGTATCGACTGGTGAACATTTGTTAAGGCCTGCCGCGCCCGGCCGGCGTCGGGAGCGGCGGGCCCGCCCGGATCAGGCCTGCGCGAAGCCCTGCTTCTGCGGCAATCCGAGCTTCTTCAGGATCATCACCACCGGGCACATCCCGGTGAAGCTCGCCTGGACCAGGTGCGCGCCGAGGATGCCCGTGACCCAGAGCCAGTTGAGGCTGTGGGAAACGGCGAGCAGCACGGTGAGCAGCACGAGGCAGCCGACGACGAGCAGGACGGCGCGTTCGACGGTCATGAGAGGTACCTCCTCGATTGTCTCGACCCGCATGATGTCGGCATCACTCGGCCGGCGCAAGCGCGATGAGCGCCGCGTCACGGCGTCTGGCTCGGCATGCTCAGCGCCTCCTGCCAGGCAGCCACCGCCGCCCGCATCGACGGGTAGTTGCGCGTCTGCGCCAGCATCCGGCGCTCGACGAAGTCGCGGTCGAAGAAGCGGCCGAGATGCTGCCTCGCCCGGGCGACGGCCAGCGTGATCCCGTCCCGGCCGAGCTCCTCGCGCAGCGCGTCGAGGCGCTGCAAGGCCGTGGCATCGACGATGCTGACCGGGCTCAGATCGACCACCACCCAGCGCACCGGCGGGCTCGACCGGCGCACCGCGCGCAGCAGCCGCTGGCGGAAATAGTCGACATTGAAGAAGACGATGTTGGCGTTGAACCGATAGAGCAGGAGACCGGGGAAGGTCTCTGCCTCCGGGAAGTCGGCGAGGCTGTGAAAACCCTTGCGCCCGGGCAGCTGGCCGAGGATCGCATCGCTCGGCCGAAGCGTCATCGAGAGCATCCAGAAGAGCGAGAGGCCAATGGCCAGCACCACCCCCTCGAGCACGCCCAGGATCAAGACCCCGAGCGTGGTGACGATCGAGATCGCCGCCTCGCGCCAGCTCATGGCCGAGAGCCGCCTGAGGCCCAGAAAGTCGAACAGCCCAACGGCCGAGACCAGGATGACGGCGGCGAGGGCGGTGGTCGGCACCAGCGCCAGGGGGCCGGTCAGGAAGAACAGCACCAGCAGCATGGCCAGGGCGGCGACGATGCCGACGAGCTGCGTCTGGCCACGCATCGCGTCGTTGACCGCGGTGCGCGAATCGGCGCCGGTGACGGGGAAGCCCTGGGCCACGGCCGAGGCGATGTTGCCGGCACCGAACGCCCTGAGCTCCTGGTCGGCGTCGATGTCGTAGCGGTTGCGCTGGGCGAAGCTCTTCGCCGTGAGCACACCAGAGGTGAAGCTGATCAGCATGATGCCGAGAGCGTCGCGGAAGAGCGCCCGATAGGTCTCGAAATCGAAGAACGCGAAACCGAGCGCCGGCAGGCCCGCCGGCACCGGGCCCGTCGTCTGCACGCCGCGGCCGTCGAGATCGAATGTGAAGACGGCAAGAATGCCGACCGCCACCACCACGAGTGCCGCCGGCAGTGTCGGGAACGAGCGGCGCAGCCCGACCAGGAAGGCGAGAAGGGCGAGGCCGAGGACGGCCGTCGGCCAGTGGCTCTGCCCGGCTTCTCGGGCGAGCTCGACGAGCCGCGGGAAGAACTCGACCTCGCTGCTCGGATAGCCCAAAAGCTTCGGCAACTGGCCGACGATGATGATGAGTGCTATGCCGTTGAGGTAGCCCGTGAGGATCGGCTGCGACAGGAAGCTTGCGATGAAGCCGAGCCGGGCCCAGCCGGCCCCCAGGTAGAAGCAGCCGGTGATCAGGGTCAGCACCGGCAGGAGCGCCATGTAGCGCTCGGGATCACCCGCCGCCAACGGCGTCAGGCTCGCCGCCACCATGAGGCAGGTGGCGGCGTCCGGGCCGATGATCAGCTGCCGCGACGAGCCGAAAAGGGCGTAGGCGAGGAGCGGGAAGATCGCGGCATAGATCCCGGTCTCGACCGGCACCCCGGCGAGCGACGCGTAGGCGATGCCGACCGGCAGGGCGATCGCCGCGACTGAGAGCCCCGCCGCCAGGTCCGGGCCCAGCCAGCGCCGGTCGTAGGCGAGCAGCAGGGCGAGGCCCGGCAGCCAGCGGGCGAGGCTCGCGCGCACCGTGTTCAGGCCGGGCTCAGTAGGAGGCGGGAACGGGCTCGCCGCCGCCCAGCTCGTTGGTCGCCCCCTTCGGCTGCGGCTGTGTCTTGGGCATCTTCGGCAGGTCCGGCTTCACCTTCTCATAGGGAATGCTGTCGAGCAGGTGGCGGATCAGGTTGAGCCGGGCGCGGCGCTTGTCGTCGGCCGGCACGATGTACCAGGGCGCCTCGGCCGTGTGCGTCTCCTCGAGCATCCGCTGATAGGCCGCCGTGTAGTCCCACCAACGGCGCACCGATTCGGTGTCCATCGGGCTCAGCTTCCAGTGCTTGACCGGATCGGTGATCCGGGCCTCGAAGCGGCGCCGCTGCTCCTCCTGGCTGACGTCGAGGAAGTACTTGCGGAAGATGATGCCGTTGTCGACGATAATGGCGCGCTCGAACGCCGGCACCCGCTCGAGGAAGCGCTCGTACTGCTCCTCGGTGCAGAATCCCATGACGTGCTCGACGCCGGCCCGATTGTACCAGGAGCGGTCGAACAGCACGATCTCGCCGCCGGCCGGGAAGTGCTGGATGTAGCGCTGGCCGTAGATCTGCGTCTTCTCGCGATCCGAGGGTGCCGGCAGGGCCACGTGCTTGTAGACGCGGGGGCTGGTCCGCGCGGTGATCCGGCTGATCACCCCACCCTTGCCGGCGGTGTCGCGGCCTTCGAAGACGATCATGACGCGCTTGTTCTCGGCCTTGACCCAGCTCTGCAGCCGGACGAGTTCGACCTGCAGCTCGCAGAGTTCCTTCTCGAACGCCTTGCGCGACAGCTTGTCGGGAGTGGCTGTCGACTCGGCCGCGGCCTGCTCGTCGCCCGCCACCCTTTCCTTCTTGTCCTTCTTCTTGCCCATCTGCCTCATCCAATCGCTGGAACAGCGCCCCGATGACAGTGTGGCGACGCGCGCGTGACAGGGCAAGCAAATGCGCCGGCCGCAGGGTCAGCCGACCTCCTGCTTCACCTTGCCGCTCGGATCGAAGATCGCCGCTCGAACGTGGGCGAGCCTGGGCGGCGGCTCCTTGATGAAGGGCAAGGGCCGGGTCAGCCGGATCGCCTCGAGGCCGAGCCTGCCGGCCAAAAGCGCGTTGCCCGCCCCCTGTCCCGCTCGGGCGGAGAGCAGTGCTGTGAGCGAGGCGCCGACATGCTCGACCGCGGCGTGGCTCACCGCATCGGCGAGGCCGGCGATCGCGGCATTGCGGATGCAGTTCTTCAAGAGGCTGATCGAGGCTGCCGGGCTCAACGCCAGGCCGTAGGTCCGCGCGATCGCGCGCAGCATGATGATGGTGCGCCAGAGCACCAGCACACCGTCGAGCAGCCCCAACGGGCTCAAGGCCGTCAGCAGCCCGATGTCGCGGCTGGCCTCGAGGACGTGGCGGTAGGCCCGCCTGTCCCGGGGTGCGAGGACCTGGCGCTCGTAGAGAAGGACGATCTCGGCATCGGCAAGGCCGCGCTCGCTCGCCGCCAGGATATCCGGCTGCGGCCGCGCGTCGAGCTGGTGGTCGAGGGCCTGAAGAAACGGCTTCGCCTCGCCGTGCAGATCGGAGGTCGCGAGGCGGGCTCCGGTCGCTCGCAGGCTCTCGGCCCGCCGAACCCGGCGGATATCGAAGACCTCCTTCCACAGCGCGGCGCAAGCCGTGAAGACGGCGACACCGAGCAGCACCATGAAGGGCCAGCCCAAAAGCGGTGCCCGCTCGATCAGCCGGGTCAGGTAGTCGATCGCCTGGATCAGCACGATGCCGACGACGGCGATGCCGGCGAAAAGGCCCGGCCGGCGCCACCAGTGCCTGGGCTGTGCCAGTGGGGCCGGCAGCTCGGGCTCGGGTGGGGTCTCCACCGGCTCCTCGACCGGCTCGAACCGGCCGCTCTCGGGGTCGATCTCGAAGGGAAAGATCGGGCCTTTCGACGAGGGCGGGGGGGCGGTCACAGCAGCTTGTCCCCGATCAGGAACTCGATCGCCTGGTCCAGCCGCAGATGCTGGCCCTTCTGGCCGGGTGCGAGGCGCCTCGGGCGGAAGTCGCGAAACCGGAATCGGCCCGAGCGCCAGTCCTCGTCCTCCGGCAGATCGCCCGGAATCTCGCCCGGAAAGAGCACGGTCTCGCGATCCTCGTCCTTCAGGCGGCCGCGCACGCAGGAAAGCTGCTGGCCTTGATGCTCGGTCCTGACGGTATCGGTCGCCCGCAACGCGGCCAAGGCGATCACGTCCGTCGTGAGCCCGGCGAAACGCGCCTTGCGCCGGGCAGGTGCTATCATCACCTCGAGCAGCTGCTTGAGGTTGGCGTGCTGGTTGGCGGCGACGTGGTCGGCCTTCGACGCGGCGAACAGGAGCTTTTCGATGCTCGGCTGGAACAGCCGGCCGAAGAGGCTGTTCGAGCCGTAGCGGAAGCTCTCGAGAATGGTGGCCAGGGCGTCCTGGCAGTCGGTGAAATGCGCCCGGCCGGCATTCAAGGCATGGAGCAGGTCGACCAGCACGATCTGCCGGTCGAAGCGGCTGAAATGGACCTTGTAGAAGGGCTCGACCACCGTGCGCTTGTAGGCCGCGAAGCGCTCGGCCATGGCCCGGCGCAAGCCGGCCGGGGCATCCGGCGGCAAGGGGGCGAAGCCGGTGCCGAGATCCGGGTCGGCCGTGACCAGCCGGCCGGGCTGGACGATGCTCAAGGCGAGCTCGTGCTGCACCCGGACGAGATAGCGCCGGTAGACCTCGACCAGGGTGGCGGGATCGGTCTCGTCGTCCAGGCTCTCCAGGTTCCGGCGCCACTCGCCGGCGACACTGGCGCGCGGCTCGCGGTCGTCCCGGGCGATGGCTTCGGCCGCGAACTGGGCGTAGTCCATGCCCAACAGCGGCAGGTCGAGCAGCCACTCGCCCGGATAGTCGATGATCTCGAGGGTCAGCGAGCCGGTGGGCGCAATCCAGCGCTGCAGGTAGCCGGTCGCCTGAAAGCGCAGCTCGAGCTTGAGCGTGGCCAGCGTCTCGGTGGGCTCGGGCCAGCTCGGCGTTTCGTCCAAAAGGACGCGGCGGAACCGCTCGAACGGGAAGGCCGGGCCCGAAACCGGCAGGAGACGGGCCCCCTGGTAGCGCTCCTCGTGCACGGCGGCGACAAAGGGCAGGTCGTGGCCGTCGAGCAGGTGGTGGACGAGGGCCGTGGTGAAGACCGTCTTGCCGCTGCGTCGGAGCCCCGTGACCGCGAGGCGGACATGCCGGTCGACCAGCCGATCACCGAACTCGAACACCTCGTTGCCGAGGTCCTGGACGAAATCGCCGATGCGGTTCAGGCCGAACCAATCGCCATGGTCGGGTGAGCGGCTCAAGGAACGGTCCAGTGACCCAACAAGAGTGCCACGAGGACGAGGAGCCCCAATCCACGATTGGCGCGAAACCGCATCAGGCAGTCGCTGGGCTCGTCGAGCTCGAGGCCCTGCACCTGCCAGACGAGCACGCCGGCCACCGGCAGGAGCGCCATGTAGAACAGAGGCCCGAGCCCGCCGGCCCAGCCGGCGCCGGCGAGGGCGGCCAGCATCACGGCATAGAAGCCGTAGAGCCAGCTGTGGGTCCGCTCACCCAGAGCCAGGGCCGAGGATTTCACGCCGATCAGCGCGTCGTCCTCCTTGTCCTGATGCGCGTAGATGGTGTCGTAGCCGAGCGTCCAGGCGATCCCGGCGATGTAGAGGAAAAGGGCCGGCAGGCCGAGCCCGTCGATGATCATGGCGTAGCCGACCAGCACCCCCCAATTGAAGGCGAGGCCCAAGAAGGCCTGCGGCCAGTAGGTCACCCGCTTCATGAACGGGTAGGCGATGACGAACGGCATCGAGCAGAGGGCGATGATCGCGGCGGTCCAGGGCAGGAACAAGAGGACGACGAAGCCGATCGCCAGCTGCAGCGCGAGGAAGACCAGCGCCTCGCGCATGCCGAGCCGCCCCGCAGCCAGCGGTCGCGCCCGCGTGCGCTCGACCAGCCGGTCGATGTCGCGATCCGCCATGTCGTTGATGGTGCAGCCCGCACCGCGCATCGCAATGGCACCGACGGCGAACAGCGGCGCCCAGAGCATGGCCTCGGTGCCGCCGGCGATCGCCAGGCCCCAAAGGCAGGGGATGAGCAAGAGCCAGGTTCCGATCGGCCGGTCGAGCCGGGCCAAAAGGCCATAGTCCTGCAGGCCACGCGGCAGCCGCGCGAGCCAGCCGAGCTGCTCGTCCGGGACCCGCGGGTAGTGTTCCTCGGCTTGTCCACTCATGGCGGTTCACTTAGCGTCGGTGCCGTTCACGGTAAAGGCGACGGCAGGCAATGCGCGACACCCGGCTCCATCTCGACCAACCGCTCGATGCGGGCCGCGGGCTCAGCCTCGATGCGGCCGCGACACATTACCTCAAGGCCGTGCTGCGCGCCCGCACCGGGCATCGCTTGCGGGTGTTCAACGCCCGTGACGGCGAGTGGCGGGCGCGGCTCACCCGGCTCGACCGGCACGATGCGTCGCTCGAAATCGAGGACCAGCTGCGCCCGGCGCAGCCGGAGCCCGGTCCGACACTGCTGTTCGCGCCCTTGAAGAGGGCCCGGCTCGATTGGCTCCTGGAGAAGGCGACCGAGCTCGGCGTTGCCCGGCTGCAGCCCGTGCGCTGCCGCAACGCGGTGGTCGAGGGTACGAGGCCCGAGCGGCTCAGGCAGCGGATCGTCGAGGCGGTCGAGCAGGCGGAGCGGCTCAGCGTGCCGGAGCTGCTGCCCGAGGCCGACCTCGCGGTGGCCGTCGATGCGCAAGCCGGAGGCGTGGTGTTGGCCGACGAGGCCGGTGGTGAAGCGTTGTTGCCGGCGCTCGCGGCCCACGCCGATGCCGCCCTGCTGGTCGGCCCCGAGGGTGGTTTTGCCGCCGACGAGCGCGCCGCACTTCGCCGCAGGGCTAACGTCTTTCCCGTCAGCCTCGGCCCGACCATTCTGCGCGCCGAGACCGCTGCCCTGATGCTGCTCGCCTGCCACCGCGCGCGGGCCACGGAGACGACACCCGCATGACCCTGGCCCAGCATCCCGACCGTCTGGAGCTCGCCCTCGAGCTGCACAGCCGGCCGCATCCAGAGCTTTCGAGCCCCTGCGCCGTCTCGCATCTGGCCCTCATCACGCCACCTCACGGTGACGGGCTGCTCGGTGCCATGACGGCGCTCTGCCGCCGCCACGGGGCCGCACCGCCGCATCAGGAGCGCCACCATGCAGTCTCGCTCGGCGCCTACCGCCTGCGCTGGGAGCGCCATACCGAGTTCGTCTCGCTGACGATAAAGCAGGAAGGCGAGGCCACGGGCTTCAAGCGGCCGCCGGTCGAACTCCTGCCCGAGGATTGGTTGAAGACGCTGGACGGCCAGCTGATCGCCGCGACCCATATTGTGGTCGAGCCGGTGACCGATCGGGCAGGGCCGGATATCGCCGCGATCGAGCGGCTGTTCGAGGGCCAGCGCGTGGTCGGCGGCAAGGTCCTGGGCGGTGTCGCCGAGGCCTTCACCGCGTTCCGCAATGCCGGTGACGGGTTCGGTCGCTTCTATGTGCGCGATCACGGCATGAGCCGTGGCCGCACCGGCCGGCTGGTCCAGCGGTTGTGCGAGATCGAGACCTATCGGATGATGGCGCTCCTGGGCCTGCCGATCGCCAAGGCGACGAGCCAGCAGCTGAGCGTGCTCGAGGCACGCCTGGTCGAGCTGGTGGCGCAGCTGGGGGCGACGGCCGATCTGGAGGAGAAGCAGGACCTGCTGAACGAGCTCTTCGCGGTGGCCCAGGAGTCCGAGCGGCTGGTGACGCAGTGTGCCTACCGGTTCTCGGCGACGGCCGCCTACGGCCGGCTGGTCAGCGACCGGCTGCAGGACCTGCGCGAAAGCCGGCTCGAGGATTTTCAGCCGATCGCCGAGTTTCTCGACCGCCGCTTCGAGCCGGCACTGCGGACCTGCGCCTCGGTCGCCGAGCGGCAGGAGAGCCTGAGCCGGCGCATCGCCCGGACGGCCGATCTCGCCCGAACGCGGGTCGACGTCTCGCTGCAGAAGCAGAACCGGGCCCTCTTGGCGTCGATGGAGCGCCGGGCCCGGGTCCAGCTGCGGCTGCAGGAGACGGTCGAGGGCCTCTCGGTCGTCGCCATCAGCTACTATGCGCTCGGCATTCTGGGCTATATCCTCGGCGGGCTGGTCGACGCCGACACGCTCGAGTTCGCGGTCTCCAGCACGGCACCGGTGCTGCTGGTCGTCATCTGGTTCGTGCTGCGGCGCTGGCGGGCGCAGCTGACCAGGGAAAGTTGAACAGCCGTCGGGCCGGAAAATAGTGCTCGCGGTGGGCGCGGTATTTTGCGACATCGTGTCACTGACGCGGCAAGCGCCGGACTTTTATCTTGAGGTCTGTCCGGAGGGGGCATGCCGGCCGCGAGCGGGCCGGGCACTGCGCTTCACCTCCCCACCGACGGACGACCTTTTGAAGGGATACGAGCCTCATGCGCTGGCTGCTCGCCTGCCTCTTCGGCACCATCGTTCTGATCGACAGCCTCTTCGGCAGCGGTGCTGCCGTGGCGGCCCAGCCCGAGCCCTGGCAACTGGGACTGCAGTCGGCCGCCAGCCCGATCAAGGAGCGGATCGTCGGTTTTCACAACATGATGCTCGTCATCATCACGCTGATCTGCCTCCTGGTGCTGGTGCTGCTCGTCTATACCGGCCTCAGGTTCCGGGCGGATCGCAACCCTGCCCCGTCCAAGCGTACCCACAATACCATGCTCGAGGTCGTCTGGACCGCGGTGCCCGTGCTGATTTTGGTGATCATCGCGATCCCGTCCTTCCGCCTCCTCTACTACGCCGACGTCGTCCCCGACACCGACATGACGATCAAGGCGATTGGCCGACAGTGGTACTGGACCTACGAATATCCCGACCACGACAATTTCACCTTCGATGCCTTCTTGTTGCGCGACGACGAATTGGAGCCGGGGATGCTTCGCCTGCTGGAGACCGACAACCGGGTGGTCCTGCCGGCGCGCACCAACATCAAGGTGCAGGTGACCGCCTCCGACGTGCTGCACAGCTGGGCCATGCCGTCGCTCGGCGTGAAGATGGACGCCGTCCCCGGCCGGCTCAACGAGGTCTGGATCCACATCAACGAGCCCGGCGTCTATTACGGGCAATGCTCGGAGCTCTGCGGCGTCATGCACGGCTTCATGCCGATCACCATCGAGGCGGTCGAGCCCGAAACTTTCACGGCGTGGGTCGAGGATGCCAAGGCGCGGTTCGCACGGGTCGACGACCCAGGCACGCAGGTCGCCGATCGATGAGCCGCGCTGCCGGCTGCCCTTCCGACGCCGAGACAACCCAAAGCGGCGCCCGAAAATCGAGGCGCCTTCTTCGGAGTTCCTTCTGATGGCCTACGCAACCGCCCACGCCCACGACGATCACGTGCCGACCGGTTGGCGGCGTTGGGCCTATTCGACCAACCACAAGGACATCGGCACCATGTACCTGGTGTTTGCGTTCTTCGCAGGCATCATCGGCATGCTGATGTCCGTGATCTTCCGGCTCGAACTGATGGTGCCGGGCGATCAGGTCCTGGGCGGCGACTACCATTTCTACAACGTGCTGATCACGGCGCACGGCCTGATCATGGTCTTCTTCTTCGTCATGCCGGCGCTGATCGGCGGCTTCGGCAACTGGTTCGTGCCGCTGATGATCGGGGCGCCCGACATGGCGTTCCCGCGGATGAACAATATCAGCTTCTGGCTGCTCGTTCCCGCGTTCCTCCTGCTCTTCGGCTCGGCCTTCGTCGATGGCGGCTTCGGCGGCGGCTGGACGGTCTACCCGCCGCTCTCCTCCGGTCTCGGCCATCCGGGTGCCTCGGTCGACATGGCGATCTTCGCGCTGCACCTCGCCGGCGCCAGCTCGCTCCTGGGCGCGATCAACTTCATCACGACGATCTTCAACATGCGCGCCCCCGGCATGACGATGCACAAGATGCCGCTCTTTGCCTGGGCGATCCTGGTGACCGCGTTCCTGCTGCTGCTCGCCGTTCCGGTCCTGGCCGGTGCGATCACCATGCTGCTCACCGACCGCAACTTCGGCACCTCGTTCTTCGATCCGGCCGGCGGTGGCGATCCGGTGCTGTTCCAGCACCTCTTCTGGTTCTTCGGTCATCCCGAAGTCTACATCATGATCCTGCCCGCTTTCGGCATCATCAGCCACATCGTCTCGACCTTCTCGAAGAAGCCCGTGTTCGGCTACCTGGGCATGGCCTATGCCATGGTGGCGATCGGGGTGATCGGCTTCGTCGTCTGGGCGCACCACATGTACACGGTGGGCATGGGGGTGGATGTGAAGGCGTACTTCACCGCCGCCACGCTGATCATCGCGGTGCCGACCGGCATCAAGATCTTCAGCTGGATCGCGACGATGTGGGGCGGCTCCATCACCTTCGACACGCCGATGCTCTGGGCCGTGGGCTTCATCTTCCTCTTCACCGTCGGCGGCGTGACCGGCGTCGTCCTTGCCAATGCCGGCATCGATGCGGTGCTGCACGACACCTACTACGTCGTCGCCCACTTCCACTACGTCTTGAGCCTGGGTGCGGTGTTCGCGATCTTCGCCGGCTTCTACTACTGGATCGGCAAGATGAGCGGGCGGAGCTACCCGGAATCGATGGGCAAGATCCACTTCTGGCTCACCTTCGTCGGCGTCAACGTCACCTTCTTCCCGCAGCACTTCCTCGGGCTCGCGGGCATGCCGCGGCGCATTCCCGACTATCCGGACGCCTTTACCGCCTACAACATGATAAGCACTATCGGTGCCCTGATCTCGGCGGCGAGTGCGTTCTACTTCTGCTACGTGCTCTACAAGATCTTCACCAGCGAGCCGAAGGTGGCCGACAACCCCTGGGGCGAGGGGGCGACGACGCTCGAGTGGACGGTGAGCTCACCGCCACCCTTCCACACCTTCGAGGAGCTGCCGCAAGTCCGCTGATGACCCTTGGACCGGCGCGCCTTCGGGCGGGCCGGCCGACCAACTCTTTTCGACCTCTTGGATGACAATGGCCCGCGCGATCGACCAGGCGACCCGAACAGCCCTTGCGAGCGACCCCGCGAGGCATTCCGAGCTCGCCGACTACTGGACGCTGCTGAAGCCCAACGTGATGAAGCTCGTGGTCTTCACCGGCAGCGTCGGCCTCTTCATCGCTCCAGGCTCGATCCATCCGCTCATCGCCTTCGTGGCGATCCTGGCGATGGCGGTCGGTGCCGGGGCGTCGGCGGCGATCAACAACGCCTACGACAGCGATATCGATCGGGTGATGGTCCGAACGCGCCGGCGACCGACGGCGAGCGGTCGGATCGCACCTGCCGAAGCGCTGGCCGCTGGAATCACGCTGGCGATCGTATCGATTGCCATGATGGGCCTCGGCGTGAACTGGACCGCTGCAGGCCTGCTGGCACTGACCATCGGCTTCTACGTCCTGATCTACACGCTCTGGCTGAAGCGGCGCACGCCGCAGAACATCGTGATCGGCGGTGCGGCAGGCGCTTTCCCGCCGATGATCGGCTGGGCAGCGGTGACGGGCGGGGTCGATATCATGCCGATCCTGCTCTTCCTGCTGATCTTCTTTTGGACGCCGCCGCATTTCTGGGCCTTGGCGCTTTATCGCCAGAAGGACTATGCCGATGTCGGTGTGCCGATGCTGCCGGTGGCGGCCGGGGCTGCGGTAACCCGCAAGCAGATCCTCGTCTATTCGGCGGTTCTGGCGCTCACCAGCCTGTTGCCGGCCCTGATCGGCACGGCCGGCTGGCTTTATCTGGGTGGAGCGCTGGCACTGTCGGGCGTCTTTCTTCGCGATGCCTGGCGGCTCTACCGCACGCCTAGCGATCGCCTGGCGGTGCGGCTCTTCAAGTTCTCGATCCTCTACCTTTTCGCGCTGTTTGCGGTTGTTCTCGTTGATCACCTGTTCAGCCTTTGGGTGCTCGCATGATCAGCGGCGAGGAGCAGCGGCGGCGTCAGCGGGCGAAGAATATCGCGCTCGGACTTATCCTGTTGGGTCTGGTCGTGCTCTTTTACCTGATCACGCTGGTGAAGATGGGAACCGCCTGACGATGAACCGCGCGCGACAAAACCGACGCACCGCGCTCTACGCCTCCGGCATTATCGTCGGCATGCTCGGCCTTACAGCCGCCTCCGTGCCGCTTTACGACCTCTTCTGCCGGGTGACCGGCTTCGGTGGCACGACCCAGGTGGCCGAGACGCCACCCGACGCGACGCACGAGCAGATCGTCCGGGTCAGCTTCAACGCCGACCGTGAGCCCGATCTGCCCTGGCGCTTCCAGCCGAGCCAGCGTCACCTCGAGGTCAAGGTCGGCGAGAACCATCTGGCCTTCTACGAGGCCGAGAACCGCAGCGACCGGCCGATCGTCGGGCGGGCGGTCTACAACGTGACCCCGCACAAGGTCGGCGGTTACTTCGCCAAGGTGCACTGCTTCTGTTTCGAGGAGCAGCTGCTCCTGCCGGGTGAGCGGATCGAGATGCCCGTATCCTTCTTCGTCGATCCGGCGATGCTCGACAATGTGAACACGCGAGACATCCGCGAGATCACGCTTTCCTATACCTTCTTCATCGACGAGGAGGCTACGGAAGCGGCCGTGCGGGCGGCCGAGACCGCGAGCCTTCTTGCCACCGACGACGCGCTTTGAACCCGGGGGGACTTTCGACGATGGCCCAAGTTGCAGGTGGCGAACACGCCCATCACGGTCACCACGACCATGGCCCCAAGCACGACTACAACCTGGTCGATCCCAGCCCCTGGCCGATCGTCGGCGCCTTCTCCGCCCTGGCCCTGACCCTCGGCGCCGTGCTCTGGATGCATGGCTCGGCGGTCGGCGGTTTCATCATGATCGCGGGCTTCCTTGCCGTTCTCTACACCATGTTCGTCTGGTTCCGGGACGTCATCCGCGAGTCGGTGCGTGGCGACTACAGCGAGAAGGTGGCCTCGATGCTGCGCATCGGCATGGTCCTCTTCATCACCTCGGAAGTCTTCTTCTTCTTCGCCTTCTTCTGGGCGTTCTTCTGGGGGGCGCTGGTCCCACCCGACCTCTTCCACACCACCTGGCCGCCCGAGGGCGTGCATGCCCTGCCGACCTGGCAGATCCCCTTCCTCAACACGCTGATCCTGC
>DAIRDJ010000101.1:0-14913 GCA_036796215.1 Geminicoccaceae bacterium | reverse complement strand
CATTCGTAATGATGGGGTCGGGGGTTCGAGTCCCTCTTGCGGCACCACTTTCCGCATCAGACCAGGCTGGATCGGACCTGGCCGCGCCGCATTGCTTCGAGCGTCTGCTCGAAGCTCTCGATCCCCGCATCCGAGCCGAGGCCGGTGGCGACCAGCGACGCTGCCGCCGTGGCGAAGCGGCCGCAGGTCTCCAGGTCCGAAGCCTGGTTCAGGGCACAGATGAAGCCCGCGTCATCTGCGTCGCCGCAGCCGGTGGTGTCGACGACGTGCAGCGGCAGGGCCGGGATTTGGATGAAGGCGTCGCGGGTGGCGATCAGCGAGCCCTCGCCGCCCATCCTCGGCACGACATGCGGCACGCCCCGGTCGAGGAAGAAACGCGCGCAGTCCTCGGCATCGGTGCGGCCGGCGAGATCGCGGGCCTCCTCGAGCGACGGCATGAAGTAGGCGATGAAGGGCAAGAGCGGCTCGACGATCCGGATGGTCTCGTCGTTGGTCGCGATCAGATCGAAGGTGGTGGTGCAGCCCGCAGCCTTGGCGGCCTCGAGAAACGCACGCGACGGCTAGCCGGCGACCTTGGCGAGGAGGCCGGTGCCGCCGAGATGGACGAAGCGTGCGGCGAAGATCCGCTCGTGGTCGGCCGCGTGGATGGAGAAGTGGTCGGAGGCACCGCGCTGATGCAGGGCCGGGCGCTCGCCGTTCGGGCGGATGTTGAGGCTGGTGGCCGAGGTCGGGACCCCGGCGAGCTGCTGCATGCCGCTCGTGTCGATGCCGTGCTTCTTCATCGTCAGCAGCACGAGATCGGCCTTCTCGTCGTCGCCCACCGCCCCCACGGCGAGGCAGTTGAGCCCGAGCTTCGCCGCATCGATGACGGTGCCGCCGGCGGTGCCGGCGACGGTCGGGCGGATCTCCTCGATGAAGTCGACAGTGCCGCGCTCGGGGATTCCGCTCACCGGCCGGCCGAGCACGTCGAGGATTTAGCGGCCGACCACACTGACGTCGTAGCGCATACCGCGTTGCTCCTCGAGGTTGCGCCCCTGCAGAGCCAGAGAGCGCCAGGATCGTCAAGCGTTCACCCCCCCCCTGTCGCACCGCACCGCCGGCACTACCTGACCAGTGCATCGATCGATGGCCGAGCGAAGGAGAACGCGATGCGCGCATCCTGTGCGATGCGGCTGGCCCCCCTGCTGGCGGTGCTGTTCGCCGCCTGTCAGCCCGCACCACCGCTGCCCCGGTCGGCAACCACCGATCTTGCCCCCGACGCGGCGCGCGACCGGGTCGCCGAGGCGCTCGGCCAGGCGGGGCTCACGGTCCAGCGCACCGCCGCCGGCCTGCGCGCGACCACCAGTGGGCCGGGCTTCGTCGAGTGTCCGCCGGTGATGGTCAGTGGCGGCGACGATCGTCGGGTCTTCACCCAGGTGAGCGAGCGGCGCGGTGTCGTCGAGATCGGCTTTGCCGGCAACGGCCGCACGACGGCGACCTGGCAGACCAGCTTCTCCGGACGCTATGCCAATCGGGTGAACAACACGACCTTCGAGCGGGCGTGCCAGAGCACCGGTGAGCTGGAGGCGCTGATCGTGCGCAGCCTTGCGGGTTGAGCGGGGCGAGCAGGGGGATGGTGTCGATGCGTGATCGGGTTCTTCGCGGCAGAGGGCTGGTCTCGTGCCTCATGCTCGCGGGTCTTGTCGCCGCCTGCCAGCCTGCGCCACAAGCCGGCCCGCCCCCACCGCTGCGCACGACCACCAGCCTCGACCTCGAGGCCGCCCGAAGCGGGCTCGCCGGGCGGCTGGCGGCCGAGGGATTCACGGTCGAACAGGATGTCGGCGGCCTCCGGGCGAGCTCCACCGACCCGCGCTTCATGCGCTGCGACACGTTGCAGCTGCGCCCGCTCGGTCGCGACAGCGGGCAGACCCGATTCGTGCGCCCCGACCGGACGCTGACCACGGCCGCCATTCGGATCGAGGCGGCGGGTGCGCGCACGCAGCTGAGCTGGCAGCCGGGCTTTGGCGGCAGCTATCTGAACCGGCTCGACAATATCCGCTTCGACAACCCCTGCCGCAGCACCGGGGTCCTCGAGCAGCTGCTGTCGACGGCTTTGCCCGACTGAGCCCGTTTTCGCTGCGGCCGAAGCCGTGCTAAGGCTGGCGTATGAGGGGCGGGCGGATCGCCCGCCGGGAGCGACGACCAAAGGGGGAACACAGCGGTGACTTTCAAGACGCTCGATGCGCTGAATGCCAAGGACAAGCGGGTGCTGGTGCGGGTCGATTTCAACGTGCCGATGCAGGACGGCGAGGTGACGGATGCGACGCGGATCGAGCGGGCGGCCCGGACCCTGACCGAGCTCGCCGATGCCGGTGCTCGGGTCATTGCGCTGTCGCATTTCGGCCGGCCCAAGGGCCGGGTCGAGACTTCGATGTCGCTCGCCCCTGTGGCGAGAGCGCTCGGCCAGACCCTCGGCCGCGAGGTGGCCTTTGCCGCCGACTGCATCGGTGCCGAGGCCGCGAAGGTCGTCGATGCCCTGCCCGCGGGTGGCATCGCACTGCTCGAGAATCTCCGCTTTCACTCGGGCGAGGAGAAGAACGATCCGGCGTTCGCCAAGGGTCTGGCCGATCTCGGCGACGTCTACGTCAACGACGCTTTTTCCTGCTCGCACCGGGCGCATGCCAGCGTCACCGGCATTCCCGAGCACCTGCCGGCCTATGCCGGGCGGCTGATGCAGGCCGAGCTCGAGGCGTTGCAGGCGGCCTTGGGCGGTGGCGAGCGGCCGGCGGCAGCGCTGGTCGGCGGGGCCAAGATCTCGTCCAAGCTCCAGGTCCTGGGCGAGCTCCTGGGCAAGGTCGACAAGCTGATCATCGGCGGTGCCATGGCCAACACCTTCCTCGCGGCGCAGGGGCAAGAGATCGGCAAGTCGCTCTCCGAGCCCGATCTCCTCGATGCAGCGCGCGAGATCATGGCGAAGGCCGAGGCGAAGGGTGTGGAGATCGTCCTGCCGGTCGACGGTGTGGTCGCCGAAAAGCTCGAGCCCCATGTCGACTGCCGGACCGCCAGGATCGAGGCTGTCGGCGAGACCGAGATGATCCTGGATGTCGGCCCGGCCTCGGTGATCAACATCAAGGACAAGCTCCAGGGGGTGAAGGTGCTGCTCTGGAACGGCCCGATGGGGGCGTTCGAGATCCCGCCCTTCGATGCCGGCACCACCGAAGTGGCGAAGGCGGCGGCCGTGCTCACCCAACAGGGCAAGCTGAAGACCGTGGCCGGTGGTGGCGACACGGTGGCGGCTCTCGCCCATGCCGGGGTCCTGGAGAAATTCTCCTACGTGTCGACCGCGGGCGGGGCATTCCTGGAGTGGCTGGAAGGCAAGACGCTGCCGGGGGTGGCGGCCCTCGAGGCGAGCTGACGGGCGGACGCATCGCGGTCCTGGTCCACGACCGCCTCGAGGCCGAGGCGGCGGTCGGGCTCGGGGCCGCTTGCGGGCATGCGGTCGAGCTGGTCGTGCCGGTCGGCATGGTGGGGCCGGCGTTCGCCGCCGCCCTCGAGCAGCTGCTCGGCCATCCGGTGACCGCCTGGTGCGACGACCTGCCGGGCCTTGCCCAGGAATCGCTCAGGGTCGGGCTGCGCTCGCTGGTCCTCGAGGCCGGCACGGCGGTCGCGGTCGCGGCCGCCGTGAGGCTCGCCGATATCGCCGAACAGCAGGGGGCGACATTGGCGACCGCCCTGCCCTCGCCGCTTTTCCGCTTGAGCGCGAATCGCCGGCGTCTGGTGCCCGTGGCACTTGGTGCAGGCACCTCCTCTGTGCCATAACTTGGCCGTCAACTGCGACCTCTCGAAGGGATCGAACAATGAGCGCGCGCGTCAAGGAAATCCTGAGCTGGTACGAGGGCGAGAACCCGGGCACCAAGGCCAATCTCTACCGACTACTGATGCAGGGCAGGCTCGCCGGCACCGGCAAGCTCGTCATCCTGCCAGTGGATCAGGGCTACGAGCACGGGCCGGCGCGCTCGTTCTCGAAGAACCCCGCGGCCTATGACCCGCATTACCTCTACGAGCTCGCGATCGAGGCCGGGCTCTCGGGGTACGCCGCTCCCTTGGCCCCGCTCGAGCAGGGTGCCGACACCTTCGCGGGCCAGATCCCGACGATCCTCAAGCTCAACAGTGCGAACAGCCTGCATGCCGGGGTCGGCGACCAGGCGATCACGGGCTCGGTCAGGGACGCGCTCCGGCTCGGCTGTGTCGGTGTGGGCTTCACCATCTATCCGGGCTCGGAAGCCAATTACGGCATGATGGAGGAGTTCCGCGAGCTCTCGGCCGAGGCCAAGGCCAACGGCCTCGTCTCCGTGCTCTGGTCCTATCCGCGCGGTGGGCATATCAGCAAGGAGGGCGAGACGGCGCTCGATATCGTGGCCTATGCCGCGCATATCGCAGCATTGCTCGGGGCCACCATCATCAAGGTCAAGCCGCCCAAGGCCGGGGTCGACCTCAAGGCCGCCGAGAGTGCCTATGAGAACGTGCCGATGGAGACGATGAAGCAGCGCATCGCGCATGTCATGCAGTGCTGCTTCAACGGCAAGCGCATCGTCGTCTTCTCCGGTGGCGACGCCAAGAGCACCGACGGTCTGCTCGAGGAGATCAAGCAGATCCACCAGGGTGGCGGGTCGGGCTCGATCGTCGGCCGCAACAGCTTCCAGCGGGCCAAGCCCGACGCCCTCGACCTCTTGGACAAGATCATCAGGATCTACAAGAACGAGGCGTGAGCGGCAGGCGCAGCGGCAAGGCCAGGAAGGTTCGAGGCGGGACGGTCGACAACGGCCAGTGGATCGATCCCGAGGAGACGCGCTGCCGGTTGATCGTCGAGATCGGGGTCGAGTGCGATCTCGTCCCGCTCCTCGGCATCGAGGCCATTGCCGCCTGCCTGCTCCGGGTGACGGACGAGGCAACGGCCGCGCGGCAGGTCGAGGCGGCGCATGCAGCGGGCCGGGCCGCCTTTCTCGTCGATCGGGTCGATCTCGTCCGCAAACTGGGCGCCGACGGCGTCCTCCTCAATCGGCCGTCCGAGGTGGCGGCGGCACGGGCCGTGCTCGATCGGGGCGAGCTGATCGGGGCGGCGGTCGGCCCGACCCGCCACGACGCCATGGTTGCGGGCGAGGACGGCGCCGACTATGTGCTGTTCGGCACCCCCTCGGCACCGAATGCGGATGGCCTTGCGGCCTTGGCCGAGCACGTCGCCTGGTGGAGCGAGGTGGCCGTTCTGCCATCGGTGGTCGCCGGCCGGTTCGCGCCTGTCGAGGTGGCCGAGCTGGCAGCGGCGGGTGCGGATTTCATTTTGCCGGCGAGCGATGGCGACGTTCGGGCCTTGGGCGATCTCGCCCGGGCGCTGGCGCTGGCGTCGGCGCCGGTGCAAGCGAGGTAGAGGATGAAGATCAGCGTCAACGACGTTCGCCCGGGCCACGTGCTCGAGCACCAGGGCAAGCTCTGGCGGGCGGTCAAGACCGAGCACGTCAAGCCGGGCAAGGGCCCCGCCTATCTCCAGGTCGAGCTCAAGGGGGTCGACCACCCGACCAAGCTCAACGAGCGCCTGCGGACCGCCGATACGATCGAGCGGGTGCGGCTCGACGAGACCGACTACCAGTTCCTCTACGACGATGGCGGTCAGCTGCATTTCATGAACCAGGAGAGCTTCGAGCAGGTCGCCCTCGACACGGCCCTGGTCGGCGACGCCGTGGTCTTCCTCAAGGAGGGCATGCATGTCACGGTGCAGAGCTACGAGGGCCGCCCACTCTCGGTCAGCCTGCCCGAGACGGTCGTCTGCGAGGTCGTCCAGGCCGATCCCGTGGTCAAGGGGCAGACGGCGGCTGCCTCCTACAAACCCGCGATCCTGGACAACGGGCTTCGGGTGATGGTGCCGCCGCATATCGAGATGGGCACGCGGATCGTCGTCAACACCGCCGAAAGCACCTACGTCGAGCGCGCCAAGGACTGATTAGGCTCCTGATGGCCAGACGCTCCGCCAATATCGAGGTGATGGTCCGTGCCGTCATGAAGGCGGCGCGCGGTCTCGCGCGCGATTTCGGCGAGGTCGAGCAGCTGCAGGTGAGCCGCAAGGGCCCGGGCGACTTCGTCAGCAACGCCGACCGCAGGGCCGAGCAGATTCTCAAGGACGAGCTCCGGCGCGCCCGGCCCGAGTTCGGCTATCTGATGGAGGAAACGGGCGAGAAGCTGGGCTCGCAGCCGCAGAATCGCTGGCTCGTCGATCCCCTGGACGGCACCACCAACTTCCTCCACGGCCTGCCGCACTGGGCGATCTCGGTGGCCCTAGAGCAGTTCGGCGAGATCACCGCTGCCGTCATCTTCGATCCGCTCCGCAACGAGCTCTTCTGGGCCGACAAGGGCAGCGGTGCCTATCTCAACGACCGGCGGCTGCGGGTCTCGGCGCGGACCTCGCTCGGCGAGGCGCTGGTCGGCTGCGGCCTGCCGGTGCAGAACTGGCAGGGCCGCGAGAAAGGCTTCACTGCCCAGATGAACGCCATGGCCGACCATGTGGCGGGGCTCCGGCGGCTCGGCACCGCGTCCCTCGATCTCGCCTGGGTCGCGGCCGGCCGGCAGGACGCGTTCTGGGAGTACGGCCTTCAGCCCTGGGACATCGCCGCCGGCATCCTGATCGTGCGCGAGGCCGGCGGCCGGGTCGGCAAGCTCGAGGGTGACGAGGACCTGCTCGCCCCTGGCACCCTCGTCGTCGCCAACGGGGCGCTCTATCCCCGGGTGATCGAGGTGCTTCAGGGCGCGGGCTCGGCCTGAGACCTGGGTGTCTTGAGCGCCGGGACGAACAGCATCCCGGCCAGGGCGGCATAAAGGGCCGAGGCCACGGCCACCGCCTCGACGCTGACACCCTGATCGAAGACGGCACCGAAGATGATGGGCGAGACCGCCGAGCCGAGGACCATGATCGCCATGGCGAGCGAGCGGATCGCACCGATATGCTCGGTGCCGTAGAGCTCGGCCCAAAGCGCACTCGTCGTCGTCGACTGCCCGCCCGAGACGATGCCGAAGAGCAGCATCATGGCGATACCGGCAGCAAACGCGTCACTGGCGGCGAGCAGCAGGCAGCCCCAGGCGAGGATCAGCGGAAAGACGATCAACGGCCGTCGTGCCCCCAGACGGTCGACCAGCCAGCCGCTCGAGAGCGAACTGGCGACGGCACCCAGGGCATAGATGGTGAAGGTCGCAGCGAAGAGACCCAGCGACCAGCCCTTGGTCTCGACGATGTGGACATGGTGGAAGAAGACCCCGGTCACCAGAACCGATGACGACAGGAGTCCGGGCAAGAGGAGCCAAAAACGCCAGTCGCGCAGCACCTCGCTCTGCCGGCGGCTCCTGACCGGTGGCGGTGGCGTGCCGACCGTGGCATCCTCGATCACCGGCCGCCGGTCGGCGCGGCGCAGCAGGCCCACGAGCAGCGGCAGGATGGCGAGCAGCAAAAGGGCGGCAAAGGCCCGCCAGCCCCAGCGCCAGCCGAGCTCGACGGCAAGGACGGCCGCCGGCGGCATGACGGTCTCGCTTGCGGCGATGCCGAGCGTGGCGATGCTGATCGCTCGCCCCCTGGCCGCCGAAAAGCGCTTGGCCATGGTCGAGATGGCGATATGGGTCGCCATGCCCTGGCCGAAGAGCCTGAGGCCGTAAAAGGCGATCGCCAGCGTGACGATGCCGGCCGTCAAGCTCATGGCCAGCGAGGCCAGGGCGAGCCCGACGACGACCAGTGCCGTGAGCCGGGCCGTGGCCATCCGGTCGACCAGCTTGCCGAGCCAGATCAGCGTGATGGCACTGGCGAGCGTGGCGAGCGAGTAGGCTGCGCCGAAGCTGCCGTGGCCGAGCCCGAACGCGTCGCGGATCGCCCCGCCGAAAACGGCGATGAAGAAGGTCTGGCCGAAGCTGGAGGTGAAGCAGAAGAGGGCCCCGAAGCCGAGCAGCGGTGCCTGCTGGCGGAGGAGCTGGAGAAAGCCGTACATCGCCGATCCAAGGGGGAGGTCGCAGCGCAGCATAGGAGGCAATGCCGGCCGGTCAAACGTCGGGCTGCCGACGGCGATTTCCTCGACGGCCGTGGCGCCGAGCGTGACTGTCAGGCGGTGCAGCACCTGCCGGCGCCGACCGCTTGCGGCGCACCAGCGTGGTGGGCAGCTTGCTTGCTCGACCACATGGCCTGTCCTAAGTTGTTGGTCCGCGGGGGGCGATGGAAGATGCGCCGCACGGGACTGGTCGCAAGCGGGTTCTTCCCGATCTGGAGAAGCGGTGATGGATGTGTGGGATTGCGCTGCGATCGTCACCGGTGCGGCGTCGGGGCTCGGAGCCGAGACCGCGCGCTACCTCGCCGAGGCCGGTGCGAAGGTGAGCCTGATCGACATCGATCAGGCCGGGGTCGACGCCTTGGCCGCCGAGATCGGTGGCCTCGCCATCCCCTGCGACGTCGCCGACGACGAGGCCGCGGCGGCGGCGATCGCCACCGCCGGCGACGTCCATGGCCCGGCGCGCATCCTGGTCAATTGCGTCGGCCTCGCGCGGCCGCAGCGGATCGTCGATGCCGACGGCAAGCCGATGCCGCTCGAGGATTTCCGCTACCTGGTCGAGGTCAACCTGATCAGCGCCTTCAACATGATGCGCCTGGTCGCGGCCGGCATGGCTGGACTGGCGCCTGGCCGTGACGGCGAGCGCGGGGTGATCATTTCGACGGCCTCGGTATCGGCCTATGAGGGGCAGAGCGGCGAGGCCGCCTACGCCGCGTCGAAAGGCGGTCTCGTCGGCATGATCCTGCCGGCCGCCCGGGAGCTGGGATCCCTCGGCATTCGCGTCGTCGGCATCGCCCCTGGGCTCTTCAGCACCGCCACGCTCTTCAAGATGGAGCAGGATCTCGATCCGCGCATCGTCCGCTCGGTGCCGTTCCCGCAGCGCTTCGGCGACCCGGCGGAGTTCGCGATGCTGGTCGGCCACGTGATCAAGAACACGATGATCAACGGCACCGTGTTGCGGCTGGACGGCGGCTATCGCAAGTAGGGCAGCGATGCGCACGCGGGTCCTTCTGCATCTCGTGTCGCCGGCCTCGGGTGAGGTCGTCGAGGCGATGGCGCGTGTCCTGGTGGCACAGCTCGCCGACGTGATTCCGGTCCGTCATCTCTGGCAGATGGTGCGCAAGCCCAAGGACGTGGAAGCGGTGCTTGCCGGCGTCGGCGACGAGGGCGGGCTGGTGCTGCACTCGCTGATCGACCCGGATCATCGGCTGATGCTGGAGGAGGGTTGCCGCCGCCTCGGCACGCCGTGTCTCTTCCTCTACGAGCCGTTCCTCAGTGCCATCACCGGGCATTTCGGCGTGGCGCTGCGCGAGAACGCGAGCCCGCGCGTGGTCATGGACGAGGCGTTCCGACGCCGCATCGAGGCGATGCGCTATACCCTCAACCATGACGACGGCATCGGCCAGCAGGATCTCGAGCAGGCCGACGTCGTGCTGCTGGGTGCCTCGCGGGTGACCAAGACCCCGACCTGCATGTATCTCGCGCATCGCGGCATCAAGGCGGCCAACGTCTCGCTGGTCGCCGGCATGCCGCTGCCCGAGGCGGTGCTCGACGCCAAGAAGCCCTTGAAGGTCGGGCTGACCGTAGCCCCCCGGCAGCTGGCGGAGATCCGCCAGAAGCGCTTCAACGTGCCGGTGGCGAAGGGTGGGACGGCTTATGCCGATCTCGACGCCGTCGCCGAGGAGGTCCGAGGAATCCGCCGAATGATCGTCCGCCAGGGCTGGCCGGTGATCGACGTCACCTCCCGCTCGATCGACGAGACCGCGCGGATGATCATGGACCACTTGCAGCGCCACCGCGATGCCCTGGGGTCGGGGACGTGACGCGTCACTCTGGCTCGAGGTGCCGATGCGGCGCCAGGCGACGGTCTGCCGGGCGAGCGGAGTGACTGGATGACGACGGCGCTCGAAGCGCTCCTGGCCGATTTGGGCGATGCGGTGGTGACGCTGGAGCCGGCACTGCTCGAGCGGCACGGCCAGGATTGGAGCGTGGTCCCGCCGCGGCCGCCCTCGGCGCTGATCCGGCCACGCAGCACGGCCGAGGTCGCCAGGGCACTGGCGATCTGCCACGCGCACGGGCAGAGCGTGACGACCCAAGGCGGGCGCACCGGGGTCTCGGGCGGCGCCGTGCCGGGTCCGGGTGACGTCGCCCTCTCGCTCGACCGCCTGGTCGGCGTCGAGGCGATCGATCCCGCCGCCGCCACCATGACGGTCAAGGCCGGCACCCCGCTCGAGACCGTGCAGGACGCCGCCCGGGAGGCGGGCTTTCTCTGCCCGCTCGACCTGGGCGCCCGCGGCAGTTGTGCGATCGGCGGCAATATCGCGACCAATGCCGGCGGCAACCGGGTGGTCCGCTACGGCATGACGCGTCAGATGGTGCTCGGCCTCGAGGTGGTCACCGCCGACGGCACGGTGCTCGAGATGCTGAACACCATGCTCAAGAACAACGCCGGGTTCGACCTGAAGCAGCTCTTTGTCGGCAGCGAGGGGCAGCTCGGTGTGATCACCCGCGCGGTCTTGAAGCTCGAGCCCCTGCCGGTCTCCTCGGCCACCGCCTATTGCGGCCTTCAGGGCTTCGACGCGGCGCTTGCCTTCCTGCAGCGGGCCCGGGCCGAGCTTTCGGGCCTGCTCTCGAGCTTCGAGATCATGTGGCCCGCCTATTACGACCTGATCGTCGGCACCCCGGGTAGGCCCGGCGCAGCCGGCATCCGAACGCCGCTCGCCGGCCGGCACGGCATGTACGTGCTGATCGAGACCCAGGGGGCGGACCCCGAGACCGATGCGCAGCGCTTCGAGCGCTGCATGGAGGCTTGCCTCGAGGCCGGGATCCTCGAGGATGCGGCCCTGGCGCAGTCGTCGGAGGACGCCCGGGCGTTCTGGGCGGTGCGCGATGCCACGGCCGAGTTTTCGGCCCTGCTGGGCGTGCGCACCGAGTTCGACCTCGGCCTGCCGATCGCCCGGATCGGCGCCTGCACCGCGGCGCTAAAAGCGGCGCTCGAGGAGCGTTGGCCCGCTGCCGTGATCGTCTTCTACGGCCATCTCGGCGACGGCAACATCCACCTTCAGGTCGCCACCCCCGGCACCAGGCCGCATCCCGGCCACGCCATCGAGGATCTCGTCTATGCCATCATGCGCGAGCACGGCGGCACCGTGACCGCCGAGCACGGCCTCGGCACGCTGAAAGCACCCTATCTCGGCCATTGCCGAAGCGAGGCCGAGATCGCGCTGATGCGGCGGCTCAAGGCGGCCTTGGATCCGATGGGGATTCTCAATCCGGGGAAGGTTCTGGCGGCCACGCCCTCTTGAGCGCCGGGGCTGCTGCCGCCCCGTCGGGCGCGGCAAGAGCGTGATCGTTCAGCCGGGCGGCAGGTCGTGGACGTGGACGTCGCGGCCCGAGTGGCGGCGCAGGATCGGCAGGGCACGGTCCTCGTGCGCCTGGTCGCGCAGGTGGACCCGGAGCAAGAGGACGCCGCGATCGAGCTGTTCCAGCAGCTGCCGCCCTTGCTGATCGCCGAGCAGTCTGGCGAGGGCCACCCCGATCGACCCGCTGGTCCCGCCGGCGAGGCCGGCGGCGGTGATCGCAGCTGCCAGTGTCGCACCCGCGGCAACGGCAGCGCTCGCGGCCGCAGCCGCACCGACATAGAAAAGCCCACCGAGCAGCGCCCCCTCGCCGTAGCCGAACGCTTCCCTGGCGACGTAGAAGGCCCGCGGCACCGCCGCGTCGCCCTCGAGGTCGGCCACCTTGGTAAAGCGGTGGCCGAGCTTGGCCTCCACCTTGGCCACATCGGCGAGCAGGCCGATCTCCGCCCGGTCGAAGCCGGTGCTGAAGAGCTCGTCGATGGCGGCTTCCAGCGCCTGCTCGTCGTCGAACACCGCCACCGCCTCGCGAAGGGTCGTACTCGCCCGGTCCGCCATGCTCTCTTCCGTACTACAGCATCTTTGCGCGTACGCTAGAACCCGAAGGCCGGCATTGATACACGTTAATTGTTGGGCGAATTCAAATATCCTTCCAGGCGCTTAATGATGTTTGCGCGAATGGCATTTGCCTCCGAAATCCTTTGACGACGCGCCTGGTTTATCTGCTTCGGGATGCGCCCCCGGCATTCGTCGGAGCCAATCGTGGCTCATGCGGTGCCACAGAGTCGCATGCAAATCGCAGCAAAACGCCAGCAGCACTCACTTGCCGCAATAGCACGCCGTTCGGCATAGCAAGTTTTGTCGTGCAGAATTCAACAAAAATCCTGCGCTTGCCGCTGACCTAGATACCTTGTCTGCACCGACTGCTGATTGGGAATCCGTCATGCCGCGACAGTCACCAGAATTGCTCGTTGCCGCAAAGGCTCGTCTGGCAGAGATCGAGCGCGAAGCAGCAAAATTGCGTGACCTTGTGGCGTTTTACGAGGATCGATCGCCACAACGCGAGCAGCGCGGCGCGGAGGTCCCTCATCGAACGCGAAGCGGGCCACGCGCATTGTCGGCGCTATGGACCGCCGTTCTCGAGATCGTTGCCGCGCATGGCGAGACGGGGGCATCGTACAATGAGATCATTGACGCCGCGAGCGATCGAGGCATTGAGCTGAGCCGAAATGTTTTGCGATCGCAGATGGGCAACTTTGCCAAGCGAGGCCTTGTCGAGTCGATTGCGACAGGGGTTTGGCGCGCAACCGGTGAAGGTGCCAGGCTTTTCTCGTCGCCTGATATCTCGGATCGTCGGCAAGTTTCGGCAGAAGCTACGGGACGGGCTGATTTGCCGAAAGAGCCGGGAGCATTGTTCTCGTAATGAAGCTGCCGCGGAATTTGACGGGTCGCCAACTTGCACGACGTCTAAGGAAACTCGGCTATGAGATCGTTCGCCAGGAAGGTAGTCACATTAGACTTCGCACTGAGCGGGATGGCCGCAAACCGATTTCCATACCTGATCACACACCGTTGAAGATTGGAACGCTGAGCGGCATTCTACACGACATTGAGGCGCACCATAGACTTTCGCGCAAAGAGCTGTTGGGCATATTATTCGGCACCAGAACGAACCGCTGAGTATCGACAACGGGCGACTGCGTGCTTATGCTCTAGAGCATGACAGAGATCGTATTTCTCGTGGAAGAAGACCCGGAAGGCGGCTTCGTTGCCAGGGCCGTCGGGCAGAGCATCTTCACGCAAGCTGATACCGTCGAAGAGCTGCACGCCATGGTACGCGATGCCGTTCGCTGCCATTTCGCGGACGAGCCTGAGGCGCCGAAGCTGATCCGACTGCACTTCGTGCGCGACGAGGTCATCGCCGCCTGAGCGGGGCGTTTTGCACCCACCTCAATGAAAATTCCGCCCCTTGGGCATCGCATCCCGGGCGTCCGGCACGGCGCGCTTGAACTCGTCGGCGGGGCTCATCGCCTGGTCGAGGATGTGGGTGAAGCCCCTGGCGTCGGTGGTGGCGTGGCGGAGGTGGGCGAGTTCGGGGGTGAGGTCGGTGAGGTGGTCGGCGACGAGGTGGATGACGCGGCCTTCGCGTTGCAGGCGGCCTTTGGCTTCCAAGAGGCGGGTGCGCATGATGATGGCGCGGAACTGCTCGAAGATCTTGGGCCAGACGATGATATTGGCGAAGCCGGTCTCGTCCTCGAGGGTGGCGAAGATCACGCCTTTGGCGCTGCCCGGGCGCTGGCGGACGATGACCAGGCCGGCGATGGCGACGCGGCGGCCGGGGGGGATCGTCCAGAGGTCTTTCGCGGTGACGAGGCGGCGGTGGCGCAGGGGCTCGCGCAGCAGTGCCAAAGGATGCGCCTTCAACGACAGCCGGAGGCTGGTATAGTCCTCGATGACGTGCTCGCCCATGCCCATGGCCGGCAGCTCGGCCCAGGGCTCGCTCGGGCCTTCGAGCGGCGGCAGGTTGCTGCCGGGTAGCGCTTCGGCGGCGGCGAAGAGCGGCAGCTCGCCGTCCTTGAGTGCCTGCACGCTCCAGAGGGCCTGGCGGCGGTCCATGGCGATCGAGCGGAAGGCGTCGGCCTCGGCGAGGCGGACCAGGATGGCGCGATCCAGGCCGGCGCGGCGCTTGAGGTCGGCGGGGCTGTCATAGGCCCGCTGCCGGGCGGTGACGATCCGGGTGGCGGCCTCCTCGGGCATGCCTTTGATCTGGCGAAAACCGAGGCGGACGGCGGTCTTCAGGGGGCCGCGGCGGCGGGGAAGTGGCTCGAGGGTGTTGTCCCACCAGCTCCAGTTGACGTCGGGTGGGCGGACCTCGACGCCGTGGTCGGTGGCGTCGCGGACCAGCTGCGCCGGGGCGTAGAAGCCCATGGGCTGGCTGTTGAGGATGGCGGCACAGAAGACGTCGGGATAGTGGCATTTGAGCCAGGCCGAGACGTAGACGAGAAGCGCGAAGCTGGCGGCGTGGCTCTCCGGGAAGCCGTAATAGCCGAAGCCCTCGATCTGCTTGAAGCAGCGAAGGGCGAAGTCGGCGTCGTAGCCCCGCGCGCCCATGCCCTCGATCAGCATCGTCTGGTAGCGGTCGAGCTGGCCGCGTTTCTTGAAGGTGGCCATGGCACGCCTGAGCCCGTCGGCCTGGGCCGGGGTGAAGCCGGCGGCGACGATGGCGATGCGCATCGCCTGTTCCTGGAAGAGCGGTACGCCCATGGTCTTGCCGAGCACTTCCTCGAGAGCGGCCGAGGGGAAGACCACGGGCTCCTTGCCCTCCCGCCGGCGCAGATAGGGGTGGACCATGTCGCCCTGGATGGGGCCCGGGCGGACGATCGCCACCTCGATGACGAGGTCGTAGAAGCAGCGGGGCTTGAGGCGCGGCAGCATCGACATCTGGGCGCGCGATTCGACCTGAAAGACGCCCACGGAATCGGCGTCCTGCAGCATCTCGTAGACGG
>DAIRDJ010000100.1:0-14922 GCA_036796215.1 Geminicoccaceae bacterium | reverse complement strand
CCGATGATGATGCTCTCGCCCCAGCCCTTGTGGCAGCATTCGAGCGCCTGGCGCATGACGTTGACGTTGCCGATGCACTCGAAGCTGTAGTCCGCACCGCCCTTGGTCAGCTCGACGAGGTGCGCCACGACATCCTTGTCGCCCAGGTCCTTGGGGTTGACGAAGTGGGTCATGCCGAACTTGCGCGCCACTGCTTCGCGCGCCGGGTTGAGGTCGACGCCGACGATCATGTCGGCGCCCACCAGCCGGGCGCCCTGGATGACATTGAGGCCGATGCCGCCGAGGCCGAACACCACGACATTGCTGCGCGGCTCCACTTTCGCCGTGTTGATCACCGCCCCGATGCCGGTGGTGACCCCGCAGCCGATATAGCAGATCTTGTCGAAGGGCGCGTCCGCCCTGACCTTGGCGACCGCGATCTCGGGCAGGACGGTGAAGTTGGCGAAGGTCGAGCAGCCCATGTAGTGGTAGACGACGTCCTTGCCGATACGGAAGCGCGACGTGCCGTCCGGCATCAGGCCTTGTCCCTGGGTCGTCCTGATCGCCTGGCAGAGATTTGTCTTGGGATTGAGGCAGTACTCGCATTCCCGGCATTCGGGCGTATAGAGCGGGATCACGTGGTCGCCTGGCTTCACCGAGGTCACGCCCGGGCCCACCTCGCGCACGATCCCGGCCCCCTCGTGGCCGAGGATCGAGGGAAAAATACCTTCCGGATCGCCGCCGGAGCGGGTGAACTCGTCGGTATGGCAGAGCCCGGTCGCCATCACCTCGATCAAGACCTCGCCGGCCTTCGGGCCCTCGAGCTCGACCGTCGTCACCTCCAAGGGCTTGCCCGCCCCGAACGCCACCGCCGCCTTGACCTGCATGAAGACCCTCCCTGTTCGTCACCGGCGAATGCTAGGAGGCGATGCGATCGAGGGCAATCTTCCGCGCGTCGCCGGTCCGGCACGGGGGCACCGCGCGGGCGACGGCCACCCCGTTGCGACCGGCGCGCTTGGCGGCATAGAGCGCTCGGTCCGCGGCCTCGATCAGGGACGCGACGTCCGCTTCATGGTCCGGGTAGAGGGCGATGCCGATGCTCGCCCCGATCTCGAACGGCGCGCTGCCGGCGACCTCGAAGGGCTCGGCCAGGACGGCGCAGAGGGTTTCGCCGAGCTCGGTCAGCGCCCCGCGGCCGACGGGTGCGACCGGGACCACGGCGAACGCGTCGCCGCCGAGGCGGGCGACGAGGTGGTCACCCTGGGTGACGTCCCGCAGCCGGCCTGCCACGTCGCGCAGCAGCGCGTCGCCGGCGAGATGGCCGAGCTGGTCATTGACCGGCTTGAAGCGGTCGAGATCGAGCACCAGGAGGCCGGTGGGCCGGCTGCCGCGCCGCGCCGCCGCCAGGCTGTGCTGCAGGCGGGCCCCGAGCGCCGCCCGGTTGGCGAGGCCGGTCAGCGCGTCGCGTTGCAGGCTGGTGACGTCGGTGTACATGACGACCGCACACCGCTGGCCGGCGAGCTCGGTGGCGGTCGCGGTCAACTGGTACCAGTCGTGCCGCGCACCGAGCGGGCAGTGACAGGTCATGACGAAGTCGGCGCGCTCGCCGCCGAGGAGCTGCGTCAGCCCGTCGACCACCTTCGCCGACTTGGCGCAGCCGGCGCGGGCCGCCGCCCGGCGGACATCGAGGTGGTTCCAGCGGCCGTCGCCCGGCTCGCCCAGACGCCCGGCCGCGGCCCGCGCGCGCCAGGCGCGATTGCAGGCGCGGACCCAGCCCTCCCCGTCGAGAACCGCGACCTGTGCCGACAGGGCGTCCACGACCGGATCGACCGTGGTGCTCCAGATGTCTTGGCGGCAAACAACGGCGGCGTGCGAAGCCGGCTCGTGATCGAGGATGGTGTCCGGCATCGACTGAGCGCCCTGTTCCAACTTTTAATTGTATCGGTGTCTAAGTTTTCGCTCAAAAGTATAAGAGTGCCGGACCCATGCGACAAACGAAAAACCCGCGCCGCGCTGGCCCCGAAGAGCTTTCCTCTCCTCGTCACCTCGGCCGGGCGCCGGCCGGGTCGATCGCAGCGCGGCGCACCAGGGCCATCGAGCAGGTTCAGGTGCTGCAATCGAGCAGGACGGTGACGGCGGCACCCCGTGCGGCGATCTCGGGCCGGGGCAGTTCGTCGTCACCGCGGGCGTGGTTCGCCATGACCCCGTTGGCGGCCAGGAAGGCCATGACGAGTCCGCCCTGGACAGCGAAATTGATGTTCTGCGGCATCGATCCCGACCGGCCGATCTCGACGATCTCGTCGAGCTTGCCCGCGGCGATACCGACCACGAGGCCGCTTCTGTCGAAGAGCGGGCCACCCGAGCTGCCCTGCTGCAGTGGGGCAGAGAAGACGAAGGTTTGCCGATCGCCCTGCAGGCCGGTCAGGCTGCTGACGACACCGGCGGTGACGGTGAGCCCGTCGAGCAGGCCGGCGAGCGGGAAGCCGAACAGCAGGATGTCGCTGGCGAGCTGCGGCGGGTCGACCTGGAAGGTGGCGGCCGGTCCGGCATAGCCTTCGACGCGCAGGACTGCCAGATCGGCGCCTGCGTCGGTGGCAACGAGCTCGGCCGGCCCATGGCCGACCGCCGTGATGCTGGCGCAGCCCTCGACGACGTGCGCATTGGTCACCAGATGGCCGCTGGGGGTGACGAAAAAGCCGCTGCCATGGTGGCCAGCACTCTCGCCAACGACCTCCGTCCCGTCGCGCGGATCGCTTTCCGAGAAAAAGACCACGGCCGTTGCCGCTTCGGGCTCGATAGTGCCGACCCACACGTGATAGCGACCGGCGCCGGCCGAGGTGAGGGCCACCAAAGGGTCGATCCCAAGCGTGTCGTCGTTGCAGTGCCAGGTATCGTCGGGGGCGTGGACGAGCAGCGTCGTGTCGACCGGAGAGTGCGCGCTGATGAAGAGTGCCTCGAGGTCATCGTCCAGGGTGAGGCTGATGTCGGCCGCCGCCGCGTGGATGAAGCCGGTGCAGCGGCCGCCGAGGCCGATCGCCGGGTCGGCGCCGCCGGCCACGACGGAGACCGCCTCGGGGTCCGGCCAGAAGTCGGCCGCGAGACTGAGCGCGCGATAGGTTGCCGGCGTTGCCAGGTCCGGTGCGGCGGACGGCCCGGCATCGACGCCGAACAACGTTGCCAGGGTCGCCACGGCGACCAGCGGCTCGAGCCTCCAAGTGCCACGGCGACAAACCATCCCCGACCTTCACATCACTGCAGCTCTGCGCCACGACCGCGCTGCGACAGGTACGCTCGGCAGCCCGGCAGGTCGAGAGATCGAATGACGTGGCATTGGCTGCAAACGCACAAGGCCCCGTCGCTTCAGCGCACGGGGCCTCATTTTGCGGTCAGAACCGCGTTTCGGCATCGAGCCGAGAGTTCATCGGGCCGACCATCGTCGACCCGCAAGTCCAGCAAATTGTCGGGCGACTCGTCCACCGGGATCCCGAAGGGCGGTCGAACCGTGACCCCATGGCTCGCGCGATGGGATCGTTATCGCTGCGTGGGTGGAACTTCCATGCGCCTCTCGCACCCTCCCAGGCTGAAGGTCACACCAGCTGTTGGCTGGCATCCGGCATCGGGCCCTGGCTCCCCCGGCTGGGCTCAAGGTGACATCGTCCGCTCCAGGTGGACATCACCTCGACGCGCGCCGGACTTCAACCGACAAGACGACACTTCATCCGCGCCACCACATGGCCAATACCGACAATGCGAATATTACAATAATCGAGACGCGAACTCAAGCGGCGATTGCGTCGCAGCTGTCGAAAAGCCGTCGCATGCGCCGTCCGATGCGCCAGGATATCGCCGGCCGCCGGCGGGCCTCTTCCTCGATCGGTCCTTTGCAAACCTCCGTCATCACCCGCCGGATCGCCCCGTCGGTCGGGAGCCGATCCGCGGGGCGGGCGGGCACATGCGACGAGACAGCCCGCCGCCCACCGCAATCGCCCAGGCGCTTGCGGAGCGAGGGGAAGGCGGGCCGCCAGCGCCGCTCGAGCCATACCCCTCTCCGATGGCCCACCTCCCGGCACGCGACCTGGGTCCGAACGCGCAACCGGTGGCCTCGCCTGGCTGAAAGGAGACGGCGTGGCGGGGTTGAGGCAACCGCTCGACCCGCCCGGCTGAGCAGGTGCTCACGGCAATGCGTCCTCCGCCTGCTGGTTGACCGCAGTTCGTCGGCTTCAGCATCGGCGCCGAGAGCAACGCCCTGGCTCGTCTGCTGCGGCGTGTGGCCGGCATGGACTGCGGACGGCCGGGCGGCCACCGCTCCAGCGGCGCCAAGCCGGCGGGCCGCCGCTACGCGACCATCGAGGCGCGGTCAGGCATTGCACCGCAACCCGGCTGCGCCAGGCTCTGCAGCAAGGCGGGAAGCACCGAAGGTGGTCTGCCGCTGTCACCTTCGCCGAGCGTGGAGCCGGCGCCAGGAGGTCCCGGCGGCTCAGCCCCCACAAGAAGTCGTCGATCGAGCCCCCAGCCGAACAGGCACCATCCGCGTCGCCATCCCCACCCGCCGCCAGTCACCCGCCGCCGACAGCACTGCCGCCGACCGGCCCTTACTCCTCACCGCCAGCGCCCACCACCTCTGCCCACGTTCGGTGTTGGCTTAACCCTTCCTTAACCGCGGCAGGCTATCCTCGGTACCGTGCTGCGACTGGGGCGCGGCGCTGCGACGGGAGTGGCAGATGGCGCGCATCCCATTCGAACGCATTTGGGCAGCGATCGATCGCCTGAGCGATCGGCAACAGGCGATGCCGCGCCGGGAACTCGTGCGGACTGCGGCGGAGCGTCTGGTGCTCGATGTCCTCAACGGACCCGAATGCCGGCCCGCGGCCTGCCCGCATTGCCTGGGTCCGAGGCTGCAGCGCTGGGGGCTGGCCGGTGGGCTGCAGCGCTATCGCTGCCGTGATTGTCACCGTACCTGCAACCCGCTCACCGGAACACCGCTTGCCCGGCTGCGGCGCCGCGATCTCTGGCTCGACCATGCCGGGGCGCTGTGCCAGGGGGCGAGCCTGCGGACGGCCGCCCGTCGCCTGGGCGTGCACCACCACACCACCTTTCGCTGGCGGCATCGTTGGCTCGCCTGGCCGGCGCGGCGCCAGGCGCCGACGCTTCGGGGGACGGTCGCCGTCGATGCCGTGCCGTTTCACGAGCGCGGTGCCGGCTGGTCCACGGGCCGCCGCGTCGCGATCGAGGTGGGCCCGTTGTCGCCACCTGCGAGCCGCGAAGACTCACGGCAGGCCGCGCGCCCGCCACTGGTGCAGGCATTGATTCTCCGCGACGGCGCGGCGGGGAGGGTCGATGCGTTGCTGCCTGGGCTCGAGGGTGCCACGATCGCTGCCGTGCTCGAGCCGCTGGTGGCTGGCGGATCGACGCTCCTCTCTAGCGATGATGCACCGGCCTTTGCAGCGGCCGCCCGGGCGATCGGGCTGCGCCACCGGCCTTGCCGCAGCCAGCCGGACGATCCGCAGAGCGGCGATCTGGCGACGCTGCGCGGCTATAGCGATCGGCTGGCCGCGTGGATGCAGCGGTTCAGCGGCGTCTCGACCCGCTACCTGACGCACTATCTGGGCTGGCGGCGGCTGCTCGAGCAGGGTGCACCGGGCCACGACCCGTTGAGCTGGCTCCGCCTCGCGGTCGCCCGGCCGCCAACAGCGAACGTGGGCAGGCTGGCGCATGGGCCGGGCGACGGCGGTCGGATGGCGGCCGGGCCTGGGGCGGTGGCTAGCCCGGCTCGTTGACGAGGGTGTCCGCGGCCTCCTTGAGCTTCTCGCGCGCGGTGAGCGACAGCTGCAGGTTCAGCTCTTTGAGCTGCTTCTCGCTCACCGGGGCCGGGGCGCCGAGCAGCAGCTCCTGGGCCTGCTGGTTCATCGGAAAGGCGATCACCTCGCGCAGGTTCTCGGTATCCGCGAGCAGCATGACGATCCGATCCAACCCCGGTGCGATGCCGCCATGCGGCGGCGCCCCGTAGTGCAAGGCCCGCCACATCCCGCCGAACCGCTCCTCGAGCACCTGCCGGTCGTAGCCCGCGATCGCGAACGCCTTCTCCATGATGTCCGGCCGGTGGTTCCGGATGGCCCCCGACGACAGCTCCACGCCGTTGCAGACGATGTCGTACTGGAAGGCCAGGATCTCCAGGGGATCCTTGGTCTCGAGCGCCACCATCCCGCCCTGCGGCATCGAGAAGGGATTGTGCGAGAAGCCGACGCTTTTGGTCTCCTCGTCCCACTCGAACATCGGAAAATCGACGATCCAGCAGAAGCGGAAGCAGTCCTTGTCGACGAGATCGAGGTCGCGGCCGACCTTGTCACGGGCGGCCCCCGCGAACTTGTAGAAGACACCCGGATCGCCGGCGACGAAGAAGACGGCATCACCGTCGACCAGGCCGCAGTCCTGGCGGATCCGGTCCGTGCGCTCGGCTCCGATGTTCTTGGCGAGCGGACCGGAGCCCTCACCATCCTTGAAGAAGATGTAGCCGAGACCCGGCTGGCCCTCATCTCGCGCCCAGGCGTTCATCCGGTCGCAGAAGGCTCGCGAGCCGCCACCCGGGGCAGGGATCGCCCAGACTTCATGGCGCGGGTCCCTGGCCAGGATGGAGGCGAAGATCTTGAAGCCGGAACCGCGGAACAGCTCGCTCACATCCCGCATCATGATCGGGTTCCTGAGATCCGGCTTGTCGGTGCCGTAAAGCCGGATCGCATCCCTGTAGGTGATGTGCGGGAACGGCATCGGTGTCACGGCCCAGTTTGAGAACTCCTCGAAGAGGCCGTGCATGACGGGCTCGACCGCCGCGAACACATCCTCCTGGGTCGCGAACGCCATCTCGAGATCGAGCTGGTAGAACTCGCCGGGGCTGCGATCCGCCCGCGCATCCTCGTCCCGAAAGCAGGGGGCGATCTGGAAGTAGCGATCGAAGCCCGACATCATCAAGAGCTGCTTGTATTGCTGCGGCGCCTGCGGCAGCGCGTAGAAGCGGCCGGGGTGCAGCCGCGAGGGCACGAGAAAGTCACGTGCCCCCTCGGGCGAGGAGGCGGTCAGGATCGGGGTCTGGATCTCGATGAAGCCCTGCTCCGTCATCCGCCTGCGGATGCTCGCGGTGATTGCCGAGCGCAGGCGGATCTGCCGCTGCATCTTCTCCCGCCGGAGATCCAAAAAGCGATAGGTGAGGCGGGTCTCCTCCGGATAGTCGCGCTCGGCATTGACCTGCAACGGCAGGATGTCGGCGACCGAATCCACCTCCATGGCCTCGGCGACGAGCTCGATCCCGCCGGTCGGCAGATCCGGATTGACCGTCTCCGGTGTCCGCGCCACCACCTTGCCGGTCACCGTGATCACGCTCTCCAGCCTGAGCGCCTCGGCCTCGGTGAAGAACGGCACCTCCGGCTGAAACACCACCTGGGTGAGGCCGGTGTGATCCCTGAGGTCGATAAACAGCAACTGGCCGTGATCGCGCTTTCGGTGTACCCAACCGGAAAGACGGGCGGTGTTCAGGGCGAGGCCCTCGGTCAGCTCGCCGCAGCGATGCGTACGATAAAGGTGCATGCCGTCACTCTCGACTGAAGGAAAGGAATTCGGGGCTCACGGCCGCGCGTAAAGGTCACCAACGCCACTGGCCTGTCAAGCGGCCAAACCGTGGCCGCGACATGCCCAGGACCCCGCCGCGATCATGACAGTGATCAGCACGACAGCAGAGCTCGAAGCGGTGGCCGACCGGCTGCGCCACGAACCCTATATCACCATCGACACCGAGTTCATGCGCGAGCGCACCTACTGGGCAAAGCTCTGCCTCGTCCAGCTCGCCGGGGCCAGGGAGGCCGTCGCGGTCGACACACTGGCCCCGGGCATCGACCTCGGCCCGCTGCTCGACCTGCTCGCCGACCAGACCGTGCTGAAGGTCTTCCACGCCTGCCGCCAGGACCTCGAGATCTTCCAAAAGCTCATGGGCGGCCGCCTGCCCGAGCCCGTCTTCGACACCCAGATCGCCGCCATGGTCTGCGGCTTCGGCGAGGAGGTCGCCTACGAGACCCTGGTCAACCGCCTGGCCAAGGCCAAGCTGGACAAGAGCTCTCGTTTCACCGACTGGAGCCGGCGGCCGCTGTCCTCGGCCCAGCTCGCCTACGCGCTCGCCGACGTCACCCATCTCCGGGTGATCTACGAAAAGCTCAAAAAGCGGATCGAAGCCGCCGGGCGGCGCGAATGGGTCGAGGAGGAGACCCGCTACCTGCTCGACCCCGAGCTCTACGTCACCCGGCCCGAGGATGCCTGGCAGCGCCTCAAGGTCCGCTCGCGCGAGCGGCGCTTCATCGCCCTCGTCCAGCACCTCGCCGCCTGGCGCGAGCGCAAGGCACAAGCTCGCGACCTGCCGAGGAACCGTGTCATCCGCGACGACCTGCTGCTCGAGCTCGCCGCGCAGCGGCCGCGCGACGACGAGGCGCTGCGCCGCCTCGACCGCATCAGTCTCGACAAGGAGAGCATGCGCGAGGTGCTGGGCATCATCGAGCAGGTGTTCAAGATTCCCGAAGCCGACCTGCCGCAGCTGACCGCCCCGCCCCCGCCGGTCAAGGGGCTCGGCCCCACGGTCGATCTGTTGCGCGTCCTGCTCAAGCAATGCGCCGACGAGAGCGACGTGGCGCAGCGCTTGATCGCAACCACGGCGGAGCTCGAGGCGCTGGCCCAGGACGACGCTGCCGACATCCCGGCGCTGCACGGTTGGCGCCGCGAGCTCTTCGGCAACCGGGCGCTCGAGCTCAAGGCCGGCCGCATCGCACTCGCGCTGGAGAACCAGCAGGTGGTGATCCTCGAGCTCAAGCCCGAGCTCGAGCCCGAACTCGAGGACGAGGACTGACGGGCCGATGATCCTCGTCACTGGTGCCGGCGGCTTCATCGGCCGGGCCGTCGTCGAGGCCCTCGGTCCGGCGGCGATAGCCGCGAGCCACCGGGCGTTCGATGCACCAACAGCCGCCGAACCGACAACCAAAGGGGGCATCCGGGCGGTCGTACATGCCGGTCGGGACCCGCGGCTCGGCAAGCCCGACTACCGCCTGGAGCACGACGTCGAGCTCGAGATCGCCCGGTTCGCCGCGGCCCATGACCTGCCGTTCCTCAGCCTCGGCACCCGCAAGGTCTACGCATCTTCGAACCAGCCACACGCCGAGGAGGCACCCCTTGGCCCCACCGACCGCTACGGCGAGCAGAAGCTGGCGGTCGAGGAAGCGCTCATGGCCATCCTCGGCGAACGCCTGACCCGTCTCCGCCTCGCCAACATCTTCGGCGCCGAGCGCGGCCGAACAAGCTTCATGGGCCTGATGCTGCAAGGCTTGGCAACGGCCGACACCATCACCTTCGACATGAGCCCCTTCGTCGCCCGCGACTTCCTGCCGGTCGAGACGACCGCCCGAGCCATCGCAGCACTCGCCCGGAAACCACCCGGCGGCATCGTCAATATCGGCTCGGGCGCCCCGCTCGAGGTCGGCCGCCTGGCCTTGGCGCTGATCGAGGGCAGGGGAAGCGGCCGCCTGCTCGTCACCGACCCTCGCCACCACGACGCCTTCACCCTCGACGTCACCCGCCTGCAGGCGCTCACCGGCACCATCACCACCACCACCACCACCACCACCGCCATCATCCTCGCCCGCGCCCGGGCGATCGGCAGCACCCTCCCACCCACCTGATCATACCCGCCCACGTTAGCTGTTGGCTTTGGCCGGCAGCCAACGATTGACGTGGGCAGGTTCCACTCCTGGCCGATCACCCAGTTAAGCCACGAGAAGTCGGCAGCAAATGGCCGTCACGCGACAACTAGACACCGCCGTCGCCGGCGGACGCCCGACAACGCCCCGCGCCCAGCTGATCGAGGCGAGAACAGCCCATGTGGAGCGCCAGGCAGCCGTCGAGCGCGAACGCGATGACATCGAGGTCCGCTTCCAGCGGTATCTGCGCACTGGCGAGGCGATCGGCTACGACGCTGTCGCCGTTTGCCCCAACACGATCGGCAGCGACACCTCTGCCACCGCCGCACCGCGCCCTGTGAACCGTCAGGAGGCCGTCACCTCTCCCCGCCGCCGCACCGGCCCCTTCGCCGGTACCGCCGCCGTCACCACCATCCCCGCCGGCGGCGGCAGCTGTCCAGCAACCCACCCCCTGCCCACGTTGACTGTTGGCTCGGCGCGGCAACCAACACTCAACGTGGGCAGGTCCCGCCCGCGACCGGTCACCGAACGGCACCCCGACCAGTCGGTCGCGAACGATGATCAGCCAGACACTCGCCTTTCCGCCAGACGCCGAACGTCGCCGGAGGCTCCAGGGAAAAGGCGACCCAGAAGTTCGGGAACTGCGCCGCAGGCATCATGGGCGAACGCCGCAACGGTCAACCCCGCTGGCCGCCCGACCGGCGCATCAGCAGGACCCGCGACCACTATACGGTCGCCGGGTGACTAGACCGCATCGGCACGGAGCATAAGCTGCCACCACCACACCTCGGCCACCGAACCCTCAGGACCCCGACGGTACCTCCCCCCGCCGCCGCACCGGCCACTGCGCCAGAACCGCCGCCGTCACCACCATCATCCCGCCCACGAGCTGCGCCGTCTCCACCTGCGCGCCGATCGCAAGCGCCATCGCCATGACGTAGAACGGCACCATGTTCTGGTGCATGGCGGCGATCGTCACGCCGATCAGCCTTGCTGCCTTGAGCCAGAGCAGCATCGAGAGACAAACCGCGATCGCCCCGAGCCAACCGAGCTGGACGAGCGCGGCCGGGCCGAGATCGACCCGCACCGGTACCACGCCGAGCCCGACGGCAAGAGTGGCCGCGAGCGTGATCACGGCGGCACCCGCGAGCATATTGACCGTGGACTTGGTGAGATCGGACAGCATCGCGAGCTTGTCGACCGAGGCCCGCGAATACCACGTCCAGAGGACGACCGAGACCAGCGCCAGAAGCTCGCCGCCGCGAAATGCGATCCGCTCCGAGAAGGCCCCGGTCGCCACGATGCCACCGGCGACGGCAAGGGCAATCGCAACGCCGAGGCGAAGATCGATCCGCTCGCTGCCCTGGACGATGCCGAAAAGGGCGGAGACCAGGGGCACCGCCGTGCCGATGATGGCGACGATCACGAGATCGGCATGCGCCTGGCCCAAGGTCAGGAGCAGCACCCCGGTGCCGAGCCCGAGCCCGCCGATCCGCAGGATCGAGGCCCAGGGCGCGGTCAAGAGCTCTCCCGGCCTGCCGAAAACCGCGAGCAGGAGAAGGGCAAAGCCCGCTGCCACGGTCAGCCGGGCCGCGGCCAAAAGAACCGGGTCCCAGCCCGTGAGCAACAGCTCGGTCGCCGGAAATGTCGTGGCCCAGCAGAGCATCGAGGCGGTCGACGCGAGGTTGCCCCCGAGGACCCGCCGGCGGTCGGGGGTCACCTGAGGCGCTGCGCCGAAAACCGCCGTCCCGGGGCGAGCAGCTGGTCCTGTGCCGCAACCAGCACCAACTCCCGCTCGCCGGCCGCCTGGGTCGCCTGCACAAGGGCAAACATCGCACTCGCCACGGCCTCCAGTGTTCTGGCCGCATCGCCCCCGGTCGCGAGCCACCAGGCCAGGGTGAGCGCGGTGAACGCATCGCCCGTGCCGTTGAGCTGGATGTCGAGCTTGGGCGTCCAGACCACCCAGGTCCCGCCCGCCGTCTCCGCCAGAATGCCGAGCTCGCCCGCCCGCTCCGCGAGCTCGAGACTGGTGACCATCACGAGCCTCGGCCCCGTCTCCCGTACCTTGCGCGCCGCCGCCAGCACGTCGGCCAGCGACACGAGCTCGGCTGCCGCCAGATAGGCCAGCTCGAACTGGTTGGGCGTGATGATGTCGGCCCTCGGCACCGCCTCGTGCTTGAAGAAGGCCGGAATCCCTTCGGCGACGAAGAAGCCCCGCCCGAGATCGCCCATCACCGGATCGCAGACATAAAGCGCATCCGACCGGCGCGCCCGAACCAGTGCCACCGTCTCGAGCACCGCCTCGCCCAGATCCGCACTGCCGAGATAGCCCGACAGCACCGCCTTCGCCCGGTCGAAGCCGCCCCGCTCCTCGACCCCGGCCAGAACCTCGCGCACCGTCTCGACCGGCAGCACCTTGCCGCGCCAGACCCCGTAGCCGGTGTGGTTGCTGAACAGCACCGTGTTGACCGGCCAGACCTCGTGCCCCAGCCGTTGCAGGGGAAAGACCGCCGCACTGTTGCCCACATGGCCGAACGCCACATGCGACTGGATCGAGATGATACCGTCCTGCATCGCCCTACCTCTGCCCGGCAAGCTGTCCTCGACTCCTGCCGGCCCGAACTGAGCCGGGTAAAGTGGCCCTTGCCAGCGCCACGAACGGCGATATCTATGGGGCCACTTCCGGGAGACGACCCATGCTGCTCGATCCTGCCCATCTCCGCCAGAACTACGACAACGGCGCCCTCGACGAGGCGGATGTCGATCCAGACCCGCTCCGCCAGTTCGCCGCCTGGTTCGAGGCGGCACGATCCGCCGACATCACCGAGCCCAACGCCATGGCCCTGGCCACGGCCGATGCCCAAGGCCGGCCGTCGAGCCGCATGGTCCTCTTGAAGGGCGCCGACGCCAGGGGCTTCACCTTCTTCACCAATTTCGAGAGCCGCAAGGGCCGGGACCTCACCGCCAACCCCCGGGCCTCGCTGCTCTTCTGGTGGGACAAGCTGCACCGCCAGGTCAGGATCGACGGCAGCGTCGAGACGGTCGCCGCCGAGGAGGCCGACAGCTACTTCCACTCCCGGCCCTACGGCAGCCGGATCGGCGCTGCCGCCTCGCCGCAGAGCCGCGTCATCGCGTCGAGAGCCGAGCTCGAACAGCGCTTTCGGATCATCGAGGCCGAGCACCCCGAGAGCCCGCCCCGGCCGCCGAACTGGGGCGGCTATCGCGTCGTCCCCGACCGGTTCGAGTTCTGGCAGGGCCGCGAAAGCCGCCTGCACGACCGCCTCGTCTACGCCCCGGACGGCCAGAGCTGGCGGGTCGAGCGGCTCGCACCTTAGCAGAGAACTAAGAGACCAACCGGCCGGATTATGCTACACCTCTCTTCGGATGCAGCGAAGAGGACCCGGCCATGCGCGAGCGCACCAATCAGCCAGCCACGAGCGACCGCAGGATCGTCTTCATCACCGGCGCCAGCCGCGGCATCGGGCATGCCACCGCTGCCTATTTCGTCCGCCATGGCTGGCGGGCGATCACCTGCTCGCGCGACGAGGTGCCGCCGCAATGCCCGCGCGACGAGCGCCACGCCCACATCACCGCCGACCTCGCGCACACCGCCAACCTGCCCGAAGCCGCCGAGCGCCTCGAGGAGATCCTCGAAGGCCGGCCGATCCATGCCCTGATCAACAATGCCGGCTACTCGCCCAAAGGCGAGGGCGGCGCCCGGCTCGGCTGCCTCGACGGCGACATGGCGGTCTGGAACAAGACCTTCGCCATCAACTTTTTGGCCCCGGTCTTCTTCAGCCGCGCGATGGCGCCGAAGCTCGCCCAGACCGGCGGCAACATCGTCAACATCACCTCGATCGCCGGCCACCGCGTCCACCCCTTCGCCGGCAGTGCCTACGCCACCTCCAAGGCGGCGCTGACCGCGCTCACCCGCGAGCTCGCCGCCGACCTCGCCCATCTCGGCATCCGCGTCAACGCCGTCTGCCCCGGCGAGATCAACACGGCGATCCTAAGTCCCGGCACCGACAAGCTGGTCGAACGCATCCCGCTGCGCCGCCTCGGCTCCCCCACCGAAGTCGCCGCCGTCATCTACTACCTCGCCACTGACCAGAGTTCCTACATCACTGGCGCGGAGATCCCCGTCAACGGCGGCCAGGATCTGTTCTGAAGAAAAAGAAGACCGGGGAAGATGATCTTCCCCGGACCCCAACGGGACCATGCCGATGGTGCTGGGCCCGGTGCCGGCGACCAATGCGCCATCGGCTCGAGCTGACGAACTGGTACGAGCGGAACATTAGCACCCTGGCCGCCGGCGGCACCACCAGCGACAAGGTCATCAGCGCCTGCAGGCCCCCGCAGCCCCGCCGCTCACAGTCGAGCAGCAACGCGATGGCCATGCCCAGCACCACCTGGATGACGAGGCAGACCAGCGTGTCCTCCAGCGTCACCCGGAGCGCGTCGAGAAAGCGCGGATCGTTGAACGCCTGCACCCAGCTGGCCAGCCCGGCAAACTCGTCCGCCCGCGTGAACCGGTTGCGCCGGTGCAGGCTCAGCCAGACCGAATAGCCCAACGGAAAAGCCCGAACGCCATGATCCGAAGCTCGGCGCCAACCACGGCAGCGGATGATCCCCGGTCAGCCAGCGCGGCAGCAACCGCCAGCGCCCACCCTCAAGCGCAAGGGCCGCGCTCAGCCGCACCGCCCGCCCGCCGAGGCCACCAACCCCGACCGACCCACGACTCCCTGCGCATTTGCTCTTCACTATTGACAAATTTCACGAATACGGTGCGCCAACCCCGTCCAAGTCAAGGGGCGGGCAGGGGCGAAGGGCGAGAGGAGGATGCGGGAAGGCACGCCTTCCCACGGCTATCCGTTCGTTGGCAGTGGCGCCTGTGTCAAAGGGTTCTGGAGGACCCGGAGATGGGCCTAGCGTCAGAGTGGGCGGACGTACCCCTCCCGAGGGCTCGACGACCCATTCCCGGTCGTCGAGGCCAGTCGGTGGCGGGGCGAGCCTCGCCCCATGCCGAAATCTGCAGCCAGAGGCAGGATAGATGGCAGCACCCGATCAGCATCCTAACCTGAAAAATCAGCGCTCGGTTGCATCTAACGGCGCCTCCACAGATGTCCTCCTGCCCTGCAGACGCGGGGCTATCCGGCAGTTGGCACAGGTAGTGCATCCTGAGGTCTGGAAATTCGGCTGAACGGGTCGCTCAGTGCGG
>DAIRDJ010000099.1:0-14972 GCA_036796215.1 Geminicoccaceae bacterium | reverse complement strand
GGTGCGGCACCGAGATCGAGCAGACCCCAGCTCGCGAGCGTGTCGCGCACCCCGGGGAAGGCCTCGTGCCGGGCCTCGTCCTCGAGCTCGTCCTCCTCGTTGTGGAGGATGGTGAAGCGGCCCTTGCTCGCGACCGCCAGCTTGAGGCCGTGGGCGAAGGCGCTGACCCCGGCCTTGTCGTAGTCTGTCGGGTGGATGATCGTCTTGAAGGTCTGCTTCATGGCGTGCTCTCGGCTCGGCCAGAGGTTCAGTTCGGTCGGTCTCTCAGCCCGGCCACACAGGGCGGCGTTTCTCGACGAAGGCGGCCAAGCCCTCGGCGAAGTCGTCGCTGATGGCATTCTCGACGATGACCTCGGTGGTGAAGCCATAGGCCTCGGCCGTCGGCATCGATTGCTGGCGATAGAAGGCCCGCTTGCCGAGCGCAAGGGCGGTCTTGGGCTTGTCGACCAGCCGGGCGACGAGGGCCGCCACCGCATCGCCGAGGGCCTCCTTCGCGACCACCCGGTTGACCAGCCCCAGGCGGTGCGCCTCGGCGGCATCGATGAAATCACCGGTCAGCAGCATCTCCATCGCCGCCTTTTGCGGGATGTTGCGGGCGAGTGCTACCATCGGTGTCGAGCAGAAGAGCCCGTACTTGATCCCCGAGGTGGCGAACCGGCTCGATTCGGTGCAGATCGCGAGATCGCAGGCGGCGACCAGCTGGCAGCCGGCGGCCGTGGCGATGCCGTCGACCTCGGCGATCACCGGCTGCGGCAGGGCCTGCAGCTTCAGCATCATCGCCGAGCAGTGGGCGAAGAGCGCCTGGACGGCGGGTGCGGTCCGCTCGTCGCCCATCTCCTTGAGGTCGTGGCCGGCGCAGAACGCCTTGCCGCTGCCGGCGAGGACCACGACCCGGGCGGTGGGCGAGGCAGCGATGTCGTCGAGGGCCGCATGCAGGGCGTCGAGCAGCGCCTTGCTCAGGCTGTTGAAGGCGGCCGGGCGGTTGAGCGTCAGGCGCACCACGCCATCGGTCTCCTCGCGCAGCAACAATGCGTCATCGGTCATGGTCAGGCTCGCTTTTTTGGTTCAGGCACCGGGTCAGGCCGGCCGGGCGAGCCGGGTCTCGACCAGCTTCGCCCAGTAGCTGACGCCCAAGGGCAGCGCCTCGTCGTTGAAATCATAGTGCTGGCTGTGCAGCAGGGCCGGGTTGCCGCCCTCGCCGGTCCCCATCCAGATGTAGCTGCCGGGCACGGCCTCGAGCATGAAGGCGAAATCCTCGGCCCCCATGACCGGGTCGGGGTTGCGATCCACCTTGTCGTCACCGACCACCAGCGCCGCCGCCGCCGCACCGATCGCGGCCTCGCGCACGTGATTGACCGTGGGCGGGTAGCCGCGACGGTACTGGACGGTCGCCTCGAGCCCGAAGCTCCTGGCGATGCCCGAGGCGACCTCGGCCAGCCGTGCCTGCACCCGGTCGCGGGTCTCGGGCTTGAAGGAGCGCACCGTGCCGACGATGAGCGCCTCCTCGGGCACCACATTGAAGGTGTGGCCGGTGTGGATCTGCGTGACCGAGAGCACGGCGTTGTCCAAGGGATCCGTCTCGCGGCTGACGATGCATTGCAGGCCGAGGACGATCTGGGCCGTCACCACCACGGGATCGAGCCCCAGATGCGGCATCGCCGCATGGCAGCCGCGGCCCTTGACGGTGATCCGGAATTCGTCCGAGGCCGCCATCGCCGGGCCCTCGCACATCGCAAACGTGCCAGCCGGGATGGCCGGCCAGTTGTGCAGCCCATAGATGTCGGCGACCGGAAACCGCTCGAAGAGGCCGTCCTCCATCATCGCCTTGGCCCCCGCACGCCCCTCCTCGGCGGGCTGGAAGACGAGATAGACCGTGCCGTCGAAATTGCGGGTCTCGGCCAGATACTTGGCGGCGCCCAAGAGCATCGCGGTGTGCCCGTCATGGCCGCAGGCATGCATCTTGCCGGGGTGTTTCGAGGCGTGCGGCGCACCCGTCGCCTCCTGGATCGGCAAGGCGTCCATGTCGGCCCTGAGACCGATCCGCCGGTCGCTCGTGCCCGCCCGGATGACGCCCACGACCCCGGTCTTGCCGATCCGCTCGTGCACCTCGTCGCAGCCCACCTCGCGCAGCGTCGCGGCGACGAAGGCCGCCGTCTCGACCTCCTCGTAGGCGAGCTCGGGGTGCATGTGCAGATGCCGGCGCCAGGCGGTGAGCTCGGACTTGTAGTCGGCGATGCGGTTGATGATCGGCATGAGCGGTCCCGGTTGCGCCGAAAGCGGCGACTTCTTAAGAGGTAAGCCGAATGTGCGGTCGCGGGCGGCATCTGGCAAGCCACCCCCCGCGTCGCTACCGAAGAATCCAGGCAACGCAATCGAGGCAAGGAGACTGGCGATGATCAGGTCGGGTTTGACGATGGTGGGCGTCGCGGCGCTCGCCACCGGGCTCGTGACGACAACGGCCCTGGCCGAGGGGGCGCGCGTCGGGGCGCTCATCCCGCTCACCGGCGGGCTGCAGGCCTACGGCGAGGGCTCGCTCAACGGCATGCGCCTCGCGGTCAAGGAGATCAACGAGGCCGGCGGCGTGCTCGGCGGCGAGCTCGAGCTCGTGGTCGGCGACACCCAGACGCGAGCCCAGCCGGCGATCGATGCCGCCATGCGGCTGGTCTCGGTCGACGGCGTGGCGGGCATCCTCGGCGCCCTCTCCTCGGGCAACACCATCCCCGTCGCCACCACCGTCGCCAAGCCCAACCAGATCCCGCAGATCTCCAACGCCTCGACGGCCCCGGCGATCACCACCCTCGACGACGACGACTTCCTCTTCCGCACCGCCCCCTCCGATGCCTACCAGGGCGTCGTCCTGGCCGATCTCGTCCAGAGTGCGGGGATCGACAGCGTCGCCGTCCTCTACGTCAACAACGACTACGGCGTCGGCCTCGCCGAGGCGTTCGCCGCGAACTACGGCGGCACGGTGACAAGCTCGGCCGCCTTCGAGCCCAACAAGGCCTCCTATCGTGGCGAGCTGCAGAGCGTGGCCAGCGGCGGCCCCGAGGCGCTCCTGCTCATCGCCTACCCGGACGATGGCGGCCTCCTGATCCTGCGCCAGTCGCTCGAGGAAGGCTTCTTCGACAAGTTCGTCTTCACCGACGGCATGAAGACTGCCCAGCTCGTCGACGATATCGGGGCCGAGTTCATGAACGGCATGTTCGGCACGGCGGCCGCCAGCGTCGAGAGCGACGCCAGCGCCACCTTCGCCGCCGCCTACGAGGCCGAGTTCGGCGAACTGCCGCCCTTGCCCTACATCGACAACGCCTACGACGCGGCGATGATCATGGCGCTCGCCATCGAGCAGGCGGGCTCGACCGACGGCACCGCCATCCGCGACGCGCTCCGCGAGGTCGCCAACGCCCCGGGCGAGATCGTCGGCCCCGGCGAGTTCGCCCGGGCCAAGGAGCTGATCGCCGCCGGCACGGCCATCAACTACGAGGGTGCCGCCGGCTCCCACGACTTCGACGAGAACGGCGACGTCACCGGCACCTTCGAGCACTGGGCCGTCGTCGATGGTGCCATCACCACAGTCGAAATGCTCCAATAGTCGGCGAGCAAGAACAAGAAATGTGGGGAGGCAGCGCCTCCCCACGCCCCTCCGTTACTTTGGCCTTTTGCGAGTAATCGCCGGAGCCGTTCAGGCCAAGAGCGCATCCGTCCGGGCGAAATCGTCCCCCTTGCAGACCAGCGGCAAGCCCCGCTAGCCAGCACAAGCATAGGCAAAGCAATCCCCCATGTTGAGCGCCGCCGGATGGCGGCCCTTGCCGAACCGCGTGAAGGCGGCGATGGCAGCGTCCCCGACCGCCGTGTCGATGGGCATGATCTCGGCGCCGATCCGGATGAGAAACATCTCGACGCTGTGCTGCGCGACCAGGGCGGGGGATCGGCGAATGCGGGCCATTGCAACGACGCTTTCCCAGATAACGAGCGGGGAGACGACAACCTGATCCGCCGCTGCGAGCTTGGCGGCAATCTCGTCGCCGTCGGACTCGGGGACCATGACGGCGATGAGTGCCGAGGCGTCGAGAAACATCACTCGTCGCCAGAGAGTTCGTCGAAAAATGCCTTGTCCGCTTTCAGCCCGCTCAACGGATAGCTGCGATACTCCGCGGTGATCTCGTCGATAACCTCGATCAACGGCCGCCGGCGCCGCTGCAACTCGTTCTCGACCGCCTCCCGTACCGCCGCGGTCAGGCTGATCCCGCGCTCGGCCGCAAGCTTGCGCACTGCCGCGTCCGTCGCCGGATCCTTGATGTGAAACGCCATCGGGTGGCTCCGTCTACACGCTGCCAGTGGCGAGTATAGACCAGCCTCCCATACTCCCGCAACCGACCCTCAGACCAACGCTTCCGCCACCCGGGCCCCGTCCAGATAGAGCACCACCCCCGCCGCATCCCAGATGAGCGCCAGGGCCAGCGCCGGCGGCTGGTGGACCAGGGGTGCCGTCTCGAGCGACCAGGCGCGCCCGAGCGGCCCGTCGACGAAGACCTCCAGCGTGGCCGTTTCGGTGATCACCACCTCGAGATAAAGCCCGTCGCCGGCCAAGGGCGGGAAGCGACAGGGCTCGCCCCGTGCCTGCCAATAGCCCTCGGGCACCCGCAGGCGAAAGCTCAGTGTCCCTTCGGCCGGCAGCGTCACCCGTCGCGCCAGATCGGCTTCGGCGGCCGCTCCGGCAAGAGACCCTCGGGCCGGAAGACCAGGATCACCTGCAACAAGACCCCGATCAACAGCACCCGCAAGGCACTCGCCTGCGTCACATACTCCGCCGGCAGCTGGTTGGTGACGAACTGGGTGCCGGACCAGACCCCCCAGATGGCGAAGGCGCCGAGAATGGCGCCGCGATTATTGCCGCTGCCGCCGGCGATCAGCATCACCCAGACGATGAAGGTGGCGAACACCGGGTCGAACGCCTCGGGGCTGATGAAGCCCACGAAATGCGCATAGACGGCCCCGGCGAGCCCCATCAAGGCACAGCCGATGACGAAGGCCTGCAAGCGAAAAACCAGGCTGTCCTTGCCCATGGCGCGTGCCGCCGCCTCGTTGTCCCGAATCCCCCGCTGCACCCGCCCCCAGGGTGCCCGGTAGATCCGCTCGAGCCCCCAATAGACGATGCCGATCAGGACGACGACGAGGCCGAGCAGCACCAGCGCATCCTGTCCGGGCAAGAGGCCGTCGAGCGGCCGCGGGATGCCGGCGATGCCCCGCACCCCACCGGTCAGCCACTCCTCGTTCTTGAGCACGAGACGGACGATCTCGGCGATCCCGATGGACGCGATGGCGAGATAGTCCGAGCGCAGATTGAGGGTGACAATACCGATCAGGAGCCCGAGCAGGGCCGCGATCACCATGGCCCCCAGAAATCCCAGGGGCCAGGGCAGGGCGAAGCCGCCGACATGCCCGGTGGACACAGCCGTCGTCAGGATGGCACTCGTGTAGGCGCCGATCGCGAAGAAGGCGGCGACGCCGACATTGAGCATGCCGGCAAACCCCCACTGCACGTTCAGCCCCTGCGCCAAAAGCGCATAGATGCCGGCAAAGGTGAGAAAGAAGACGAAATAGCTGAAGAGCCCGGCCCCGGTCATCTCAGCTGCTCCTGCCGGCAAAAAGCCCAGTCGGGCGAAAGAGCAAGAGGACCACCAGAATGGCGAACGGCACCACCGGGCTGTACTCGGTCGGCAGGACCAGGGTCGAAAGCTCCATCATGATGCCGATGATGTAGCCGCCGGCGATCGCCCCCATCGGCTTGCCGATCCCCCCCAGAATGGCCGCGGCGAAGCAGGCGAGCAGCAGGAACCAGCCCATCTCCGGCTGCAACCGCGTGTCCATCGCCAGGAACAACCCCGCCAGCGCCGCGAGCCCACCGCCGATCACCCAGGTCCAAACGATCACCCGCTCCGTGTCGATCCCCGAGAGCCGCGCCAAGGTCGGATTGTCCGCCATCGCCCGCATCGCCTTGCCGACCTTGGTCCGCTGCAGGAACAAATGCAGGCCCAAGACGACCCCGAGCGTCGTCAAGATGATGCCGAGCTGATCCCACTTGTAGCGCAGGCCGGCAAAACGCTGCGCGACGACGATCTGGCTCGAATACATGTAGGTCCCGGTCCCCCAGACGATCTGAACGAGCGAGCGCAGGATCAACGCCGCCCCGAACGACGAAATCAAGCTGATGATCGGCCGACTATTGCGAAACCGCCGAAACAACACCCGATCGATCACCATCGCCGCAAAAATCGTCGCCGGAACAGCCACCACCACACCCAGCCAGAACGGCAACGCCAGCTGCGTATAGATCAAGAAGCAAACATAAGCCCCCAACGTCATCAAATCGCCATGCGCAAAATTCGCAAATCCCAGAATCCCGAACGTCAACGTGACACCCACCGCGCCCAAGGCAATGATCGACCCCAAAAGCGTCCCATAAAGCAACAGCTGCAAAATCTCGACCAACACAACCTCACGCCCGAAAACCAAGCACGAACCCGACTTACCGAGGCGGTGAGCACCGGGCAAGGATAAGGGGCACGAGGAAGGAAAGAGGCAAGGGTAGGCAGCGCCTCCCCTTGGACCCCACCGTTATTTCACGAATTCGCAGACCGGGTGCAAGATGTCGCCGCCAGCATTAGGCCGGCAGGAAACCCAGCTCGATCAAGGCCTGACGCAAGCGACCCTCGAACCGCCGAAATGCCTGAAGGCGGCGCAAGGCCTCGAGATCGACGCGCTCACCCAGATCCTCGCGCGGCGGCTTGCGCCCCCGCCGACCGCGTCGTCCACTATAGGCCTTGGCGCATGCTGCATCGAGGAGGGCTTTCGGATCATCACAGCTCTCGAGCTGACCGGCCGGTTGCAGCTCCAGATCGTGATCTTGCAGTCGAGTGCCGAGCGAGGCCCGTAGCGCATCGCCGTCACACAGCATCCAGGCCTCTGTCTCATGTACCGGAATTACCCCCACAACGCGCGCACCAGTTTCTTCTTGCAGGCAACCAGCCACCGGAACGATTCGCTCTCGATAGGCCCGCTCCGGGTCACCCTTTCCGTCGGTGTGGAGCAACGCGATGTGGAACTCGCGGCAATGCTGCCGCGCATGCTGCTGCTGCGCTTCGACGTCGCGTTCTCCACGCCCTAGTTGCAAGAAGGGCTGTTGAATCTCGACGGCTATCGTTCCATGACGCAAAAGATCTTGCAGCAGACGACGGCAAACCGGCTCGAGAAAGAGCCAGTCACTCGGGCCCTCGACATCGCGGAAATACGCCGCCACGAGGTATTTCATGCGGCGCGTTCGGCCAACTCGCTCGCGGCGAGGAACTGCTCGATCCGGAGTCGGGTTGCCCGGTGCGCCTTTAGACCATCCTCGAACAGCTCTTCCTGCGCCATCAACTCGTACGGGTCCATGGTCGTACGGCTGCGTAAGGCGCCCGCTAAACCGGGCTCCACGACCTCGGACCTGCTGGCGAGGATTACCGACCGCCGAACGGCGCTCGCGGCGATCGACGAGTGGGTATTCACGATGATCTGCCGGAAGGGTCGGTCGGGCTCGACCACCTCGCTGGTCGGATCGGTGCAGGCCTCCTCCAAAAACGCCATCAATTTCTGCAAGCGGGTCTGGTGGACCCCGTTCTCCGGCTCCTCGAAGCAAAGCACGCCCTGATGCCGCGGGTCGTGCAGCAGTGTGAGCAGGGCGAGGATTCGCAACGTCCCATCGGACAAGACCCTTGAATTGAAGATCTGCCCATCGCGCATCATGATTTCGAGGCGATACTCGCGCTTCTCTTCGTCTCGCACCACGGCGAGATCGGTGACCCCGGGCACCAAGGCCACGAGGTCGGCGCGAATGTCGCTGAGCGCACCGTCAGGGCTTTCCGCCGTCGCCGTCTCGGCACGCACCCGATAAAGGACAGCTGCCACGTTGCGACCGTCACGCTCCAGCACCTCCGACGCATCGGTCGGGCTCGGCAGCCGTTCTGCCGCCGCATCGAGCTGCAAATAGCGAAGCCCCGCCAACTCCCTACGCAACGCGTAGAGATGGGGGAACTCCTGCACCAGCGAGATGCTCGACAAGACTGAGGCATGCGCGCGATGCGCCGGCAGCTTGCGCAAGCGCCCTTGAACACCGTCCTGGCCAAGCGCGAAGAAGCGCTGATCGCCTTCGGGGACCGTGTCCAGATAATCGGAGCCTCGCCTCTTTTGGGGGAAGAACTCCGCTCGGAATCGCCTCGATATCGGACGTCCGTAGGGACGCCAATGATCATCCTTCTTGAGAATTGGAGTGGCGCGCTCGTGCTCGACGAAAAAACGCTCGATACTGTCCTCTTCTCGGCGGACGATGGTGATCTCGTAGCGCAAGCGCGTGGTGGTCAGCGATTTCTCTTCGCCGAAATCGTCGCGAATGGTCGGCTCGAGCAGCGTCTCGATCGCGAACGCCATCCGGCTGGCGATTCGGCCGTCCGGTAGCCGTCGAAACAGCTCCAAAGGCTCGCCGCGCAGCTCCTTCATCGCAGTTCGCACGTCGTTCGTGGCGAGCCGCGACAAGAGACGCAGCGCATCGAAGAGATTCGACTTGCCAGCGGCATTCGGACCGAGGATCACGGCGAATGGTGGCAGGTTCAGACTGAACCCCTCGAAGCTCTTGAAGCCGTCGATCTCGATCCTGGTGATCACCCGCTCGCCTCATGGTTCATTGCAGGATAAGCCTAAGGCCGACAGCTGGTAACGCCAATCGTCCTTTCCCACCGAAAGAGAGGGCGCGCCCCCACTCACCCCCCCAAGAACATCTCCGCCACCGCCGGGTCCTCCAACAACTCCCGCCCCGTGCCAGTGTGCCGGTTCTGCCCGATCGCCAAGACATACCCCCGATCCGCGATCGCCAGCGCCTGCTTGGCGTTCTGCTCGACCATCAAGATCGCCACCCCCGTCCGGTTGATCGCCCGCAAAATCTCGAAGATCTGGTCCATGAAGAGCGGCGAGAGGCCGGCCGTCGGCTCGTCGACCAGGAGCAGCTTGGGATCGAGCATCAGGGCGCGGCCCATCGCCACCATCTGCCGCTGGCCGCCCGAAAGCGTGCCCGCCGCCTGCCGCCGCTTCTCCAGGAGTGGCGGGAAGAGCTCGTAGACCTTGGCCTTCTGCTGCCTTGTATCGTCGTCCCGCAGATACGCCCCCATGTCGAGATTCTCCTCGACGGTGAGCGTCGGAAAGACGTTCTCGGTCTGCGGCACGAAGGAGATCCCCGCCCGGACGATCTGGTCGGGGCGCTGGCCGGTGAGGTCCCGGCCGTCGAACACCACCCGGCCGCCGCGGATCTGGACGAGCCCGAACACCGACTTCAAGGCCGTGGACTTGCCGGCGCCGTTGGGCCCGACGATGACCACGATCTCGCCCGCCGCCACCTCGAGCGACACCCCCTGCAGGATGTCGACCTCGCCATAGCCGCCCCGCACGTCCTGAAGGGAGAGCAGGCTCAAGCCGCCGCCTCCCCGACCGCCCGATGGCCGAGATAGGCCTCGAGCACCCGAGGATCGCTCTTCACCTCGTCCATCGAGCCGATCGTCAACACCCGCCCCTCGGCCATGCAGACCACAGGATCACAAAGCTCGGCGATGAACCCCATGTCGTGCTCGATGATGCAGAACGTATAGCCCCGCTTTTCGTTGAGACTGCGGATCGTCTGCGCGATGTCCGCCAAGAGCGTTCGGTTCACCCCGGCCCCGGGCTCGTCGAGCAGGACCAGCGTCGCCTCGGTCATCATCGTCCGGCCGATCTCGAGCAGCTTCTTCTGCCCGCCCGAGACCCGGCTCGCCAGCGTGTCCCTCAGATGCGACATCTTGAGAAAATCGAGCACCTCGAGCGCCCGGTCGCGGATCAGCGTCTCCTCCTCGACCACCCGCCCCCAGCCGAGCCAGCTGCCGAACAGCCCCTCGCCCCGCTGCCCCGGCGGCACCAGCATCAGGTTCTCGAGACAGGTCATGCGCCCGAACTCGTGCGGAATCTGAAACGTCCGCACGATCCCCTTGTGAAACAACCGATGCGCCGGCAGCCCCGCAATCTCGGCCCCGCAATACCGGATCGACCCCGAGGTCGGCGCAAAAGCACCTGCTGCCATGTTGAAAAGCGTGGTCTTGCCCGCCCCGTTCGGGCCGATCAAGCCGGTGATCGTCCCCCGCTCGAGCGCGAAGCTGCAGCCGCTCACCGCCCGCACCCCGCCGAACGTCTTGTGGACGTCGACGATCTCCAAAAGCGTCGGCGACGCGGCCGGCTGAGCTGTCATGACCATCCAACGAAAAGGCACCCGGCCGGCTCTAGCCAGGATCACGCACCCCGACAACCCCCGGCGCACCCTAGGTGCACGTTGAACTCGAAGCCCCGATGGCATATCTCACGATCACACTCGCCCCGGGAGCCCCATGCCCGCCATCCGCCCCGGCCTCGCCGCCCTGTCCCTCGCCGCCCTGTCCCTGGCCCTCGTGCTACAGCCGGCCACCCCCGGGGCCCACCCGCACAGCTGGATCGACCTCGACACCCGCCTCGTCTTCAACGACGCGGGCAGGCTCGAGGCGGTCGAGCTGCACTGGCTCTTCGACGAATTCTACACGGCCTTCATCGCCGAGGAGTTCACCACCGCCGACCAGGCCCCCTCCGCCTTCCTCGAGGACGTCGCCGCCGAGAACCTCGCCAATCTCGAAGAGTACGGCTACTTCACCGACCTCCGCCAGGACGGCACCAGGCTGCCGCTCGGCGAGGTCCGCCGCTTCGCCACCGGCCTCGACGGCGAACGCCTCTGGCTCGAGTTCGAGGTCGCCCTGGCCGAGCCCGCCGACCCCACCCACGGCCGCATCGACCTCGCCGTCTACGACCCCACCTACTACATCGAGGTCCTCTACCACCCGGGCCGTTCCCCCACCCTCGACGGCATCGACGATTCCAGCTGCACCGTCTTCGTCATGCCGCCCACGCCCACGCCGGAGCAGATCGCCCAGGCCTTCGCCCTCGACCTCAACCAGACCGGCGAGAACGGCCTCGGCCGCTTCTTCGCCGAGATCGCCCAGATCGACTGCCGCGGCTGACGATCCGGCATGAACGGTAGGAGCCTGCCCCCCGGCCTTGTCGTCGCAAGCCTCCTCGCCGCAAGCCTCCTCGCCGCCGGCCTCTGGGCGCTCACCACCACCGGCTTCGACCCCGGCCAGGCCTGGGCCCAGGCCATCGCCTGGATCATCACCACCCAGCGCCAGCTCCACGACGGCCTCGCCGCCGCCCTCGGCGCCGTCCAGGCCGAAGGCAGCATCGCCGCCCCAGCCCTGATCTGGCTCGGCTTCCTCTACGGCGTCTTCCACGCCGCCGGCCCCGGCCACGGCAAGATCGTCATCACGACATACCTGGCCACCCAAAAAGAAACCCTCGGCCGCGGCATCGCCCTGGCCGCCACATCCTCCCTCCTCCAGGGCCTCACCGCCATCGCCGCCGTCTTCACGACGGTCCTCCTCCTCGAGCAAACCACCCGCCAGAGCCAACGCCTCGCCAGCAATGTCGAGCTCGTCAGCTTCGCGCTGGTGGCCGCCCTCGGCGCCTTCCTAGTCTTCCGCCACGCCCGCCGCCTCTACCACTCCAAAACCACCACCCCCTGCAGCACCTGCGGCCACCACCACCACCACGCTCCACCCCCGGACAAGGCCGGCCCCACAGCCCTCCTCGCCGCCATCCTCTCCATCGGCCTGCGCCCCTGCACCGGCGCCATCCTGGTGCTCGTCCTCGCCATCGCCCTCGACCTCCGAACCGCCGGCATCGCCGCCGTCATCGCCATGTCAGCCGGCACCGCCCTCACCACCGCAGCGCTGGCCACCCTCGCCACCCTCGCCCGCGACCAGGCCGCCCGCCTCGCCACCCACCTCGACACCGACCAAACCCGCCTCACCCGCATGGCCGACACCATCGCCCTCCTCGGCGGCCTCGCCCTCCTCGCCATGGGCGCAAGCCTCCTCCACACCACCCTCACCATGCCCGCCCACCCGCTGATCCGCGGCTGACCCCACGGCGGTCCAAGAGGAAGCGAGGATGTGGGGAGGCTAGCCTCCCCACGCCCCTCCGTTCCTTTGGGAAGGACGATGCGGGGAAGCGCTTTTCACATGAAGTGTGTCAGAGAGAAATTGCCGTCACTGGTCAAGACGGGACGGGCGTGCTATGTGGCCGACTGTGAAATGGCAATCCTAGCTACCTCAAAAAAATTCGTAAAATGCCTCTCAATCCTGACGAGATCGAATATGTAAAACAGTTGTTTCAGCGCAATCAATGGACTGAACCGAAATATGTGAATGTCAGAAGTGTTTTCAATAATTTCTGTGACATGCTTTCACTTCTCTCGTTTGACGAAAGAGAATTAATTTATAAGTTGGCATCAAATTTTTGCTGGATTATCTATGATGATTATGTCGCTCATCTGCGTGGTGCATTTCGCCAATTATATCTCAACATCCATCCTTCAGTCTCTTCAATTTTTTTGGTGCCGCTTGTGCCAAGCGACGAGGCAAACAAATCAAAAAGCTGCACCGGTATGCCGTATCTAGTTAAGAATGTTGTCTTGGCGAATATGCAAGAATTTGAAAATATTGCTGTTTATGATTTCAATTCGATAAACTATGCGGCCAAGAAAATTTCCCAAACTAGAAACTCCCTAGTTGTAGCTATTGACGACTTTCTTGGGACAGGAGATACCGCAACACGGTTCTGTGACGAGGCGATTGACATATATAAGGTGAATAGTGAGCGATTGGTTGTGGTGACGGTGGCAAGTCTTCTGTCGGGACGATCGCGACTTGCTGGGCGTGGAGTGACTTCGTACTCTTCAGTGGTTGGACGCAAGGGTATAACCGAGTCGGATTGCTTCGATGATAAAGCGTTCGCTAAACAGGTTATGCTCAATATCGAAGGTCAGCTAAGGATCAATACCATGTACTCATTTGGGTACGGATCTTCCGAAGCTTTGTTTTCTCTTGTAAGAACACCAAATAACACGTTCCCAGTATTTTGGTGCAAGAAAGCAAATAATGGATCACGCTGGCCTGCGCCATTCAAGCGATGAGAGAAGGCACTATTCATCCGATGCTTATTCTTCTTCTAAACACAGTTTTTTCAGGGGCGTCGGTGGAGCGTCTGTTGGAATATGATTTAACATATAGTGATATTGCAATATTGCTGAGTGAAGCGATAGAAAAAAGGTTGCTCGTCGCCGACCCAAAGCTTGAGTTGACCAATAAGGGGCAGAGAGTCCTTAGGGCGGCTGCCGATGGTCATATGCCTCGGCGTATGGCTCGGATTAGGCCCTGCGATGAAGCTAGGGTTGAGCAGTGGTCGATTGATCATGTATATGTTCCTCCGCGGCGATCGCGCCGGCATCTTTGATGTCTCCACAGTCGCTAGAGCCGGCTGGCTTCGGTCAGTTGAGCGGCGAGTCGCCGCTCTGGAGTGAACGTGCTTTCGAGCCTAGCGTAGGCCAATTCTCAGCGCATAGAATGCGCTGCAAAGCGGCCTACGCTCACCTCCCGTTGGGAGGTGCTACGCGCGACGCTGTTACTCTCAGCGCCGCACGTAGCAGATGGAAGAAGAAGTAGCGACGGTAAATCATGATGCCACGCGATCGCCGTAAGACGGACATTAGGTGGGACGAATATGCCCATAAGTTCACTGTTCGCGCAAGAGCGGAGCGATTAACGGAAGATGAAATAGCAAGGTGTTTAGATTACGCAAGGCCGATTTTCATTGAGAATTTCCCAATCATTTTTGACGCCGCGCATTTTTCTCATTTGTGTGGGTACGACGCAAGGTATATTTTTGGGGTGACAAACGCTCCACACGGATACTACCGACAATTTGAAATTGCTAAAAGGAGCGGCAGGCGTAGATTAATTTCCGAGCCGCTTCCGAGCTTGAAAGAAATACAGCGCTGGATCCTAGAAAATATTCTGCGAAAAATCGAAATTCACCCCGCAGCAAAGGCGTACAGGGCGAAAAAATCTATAAAAGATAATGGCCGATTCCATCGAAAACAGAGTTATGTTTTCTGCATAGATATAAAAGATTTCTTTCCTTCCATCGGCTTTCCGCAAGTTTATTCAATTTTCAGGCGGATTGGTTACTCCAAGCCAGTATGTGTAATGTTGAGCCGCATTTGCACCTTTGGTGAATGTATTCCCCAGGGGTCGCCTACGAGTCCTGCGATTTCTAATATAGTTTGCTTCTGGATGGACAAATGTTTTTTTGATTTCGCAAGGTCTAAGGGACTGCGCTATACGAGATACTCTGACGACTTGACTTTTTCGGGAAATCATGACATAAGGCCGTATCTTCCGACTTTTGAGAAAATGCTTTCACGGTTCTCTTTTTGCCTCAACGAGGCCAAAACTCGCCAAATGACCGATGGGCAACGCAAGCAAGTTACAGGGCTAGTTGTCAATGAGAAATTGCAAGTCCCCAGAGAAATAAGAAGAGATGTTAGGCAGCAAGCGTACTATATAAAAAAATACGGCCTTGAAGCGCACTTGCAAGCAAGGGGCGGATTCCGCAAGAATGCGTACCTTCATTTGTCTGGGCTGGCCAATTACGTATTGATGATCAACTCGCAAGACCGTGATGCTATAGCTCTCAAAGCTGCCATTGCAACCACGGTCGACGAAGCGGATTCTTGACGCATCCACACGGTTAACTGTACCAGAGCGCTTTTTGGGGACGCCTCCCCTTTTTTTGCGATTCGGCGTCCCTTCGCACTGTCCCGCCACGACCCGGGCGGAAAGCGTACCAGGTACCCCTAACGACCCGTTAACAAGTCCGCCCGAGCTGCCGCCAGCCGAAAGGACCGGAGGGGCCCACGGGGAGGCGCTGCCTCCCCGTGATGGGGCTTAGGGGGACATGTGTGGACGCCCCGTCGGATGCAAGCGAGAATTTTTCCT
>DAIRDJ010000098.1:0-15068 GCA_036796215.1 Geminicoccaceae bacterium | reverse complement strand
TTGCATCGTCATTAGAATCGCAGAGCGCTGAAATCCGCAATTCCACAACACGCTGTTAACGGCCTGCGTCACTCCGGTAGGCATCGGGGCCAGCGAGGGCGAACCGGCGAACCGGTTTTTGGCATAAGCCTGGGCGTCAGCCGACGCTCCCGCCGGCCGTGGCGCCATGGGTGCCGCCGAGGTGAACGGCGGTTGCCGTGCGGTTGGTCGCTGGCGGTGCCGCCGAGCCGATCAGGCCAAATTGCCCGAGGAACGAGAGCATGCCCGACCCGGCGCCCGACGCCACCTTGGAGCCGCAGAGTGGTGCGATGGCTGAGCTGCGCCAGCTGACGACGTCGACGATCAGCATCGTCATCGCGGCCCACAATGTCGATGGGTATCTGGGGGCCACGATCGAAAGCGTGCTCGGCCAGACGATGCCCGATCTGGCGCTGATCGTGGTGCTCGACCGCTGCACCGACGGCTCGCTCGCGGTCGCCCAGAGCTTCGCCGACGATCCGCGGCTCTTGCTCATCGAGGCCGAGGCGGGAGGCGTGAGCCGGGCGCGCAATATCGGGCTGGAGGCGGTGAAAAGCCCCTATGTGCTCTTTCTCGACGGCGACGATCTTTTGGCCGCCGATGCGCTCGATGCCTTTCTCGCGAGGTTCCGCCGCCACCCCGAGGCCATCGCCGTGGTCGGCGGGCACAGCAAGATCGACGAGGCGGGGCAGTTGATCGAGGGCGAGACCGCCGCCGACCGGCCAGCCTTCGGCGCCACCGACGCGCTCGGCCAGCTCTTGGCCCGCAACATGATCGTCAATGGTGGTGCCATCGCCATCCGCAGCGACGCGGCGCGCACGGCCGGCGGCTACGATCCCGTCATCAGCATCGCCGAGGACTGGGATTTCTGGTGCCGCCTGGCGCTGCTCGGCGACTTCGCCACGCTCGGCCAGCGGCCGGTGCTGCTCTACCGCCAGCGCCGGCGCAGCGCCTTCACGCAGCATGGCCTGGCCTCGGCCGATCTCGACGCCAAGGCGATCGACAAGGTCTTCAACCTCCCCGAGGTCAAGGCCCGGGTGGCACCGCGCACCCGCGCCCGGCTGCAGCGCAACGCCGCCATCGACTATTTCTGGGCGACGGCCAGGGCTGCCCTCTATGGCGGCAACAAGCGCCGCTTCGCCCAGCTGCTGCTGATCGGCCTCTGGCGCTTCCCGGACAGCCTCTCGAAGGGCTTTCTCGTCCGCTTCCTCTGGCGCAAGAGCCTCGCCCGGCTGGGCGTCGCGGGCTGAGCGATCCGAGGCGGGGTGGGCGTCTGGTCGGTCCGGGCTCAGCCGCAGCGGATCATGCCGATCGGATAGGCGGCCAGGCGCCGATCGTCCGAAACGATTGCCAGGTTCTCGGTCATCGCCTGGGCAATCAGCAGTCGATCGAAGGGGTCGCGGTGCAAGAGCGGTAGCGTGAGCTGCGCCAGCAGATGATGCTCTTTGATCGGCAATGTCTGGAAACCGTCGGCGCGCAACGCGTCGGTCAGCGCCGCCAGATCGATCGTCAGCTTGCCGATCCCGATCTTGATCGTGATCTCGAACAACGAGACGACGCTGACGTGAACGTGTTCGGCGTTGGCAACTAACGTCCGCGAGTCCCCGAGGCGCGGGCTATCGCTCACCCACCATAGAATGGTGCACGTATCCAAGAGCAGTGTCACGAGGGCTGGCCGCCCTCCATCATCTCGATGACGTCTTCGGGTGTCTCGTCGAAATCGGGTGCGATCCAGACTTTGCCCTTGAGCCGCCCGGGCTGCCGCCGGGCTGGCGGCGGCACCAGTCGAGCGACGATGTCGTTGCGCCGCCGGATCGTTACCTGCTCGCCAGCGGCCACGCGGTCGAGCAATTCAGAGAGCCGGGCCTTGGCCTCGCGCACATTCACCTCGATGCCAGACATGACGCGATCACCTCGAGTTCTGGAAGGCCCGAGCCCAAGTGGTCACGAGCAAGCTCGGATGTGACCATCGACTGCCTCGAGGTCAAGGATCATCGTGCGCATCACGCGTTCGCAGTCAGGTCGAACGCACGCCTTTCAGGCTGCGGCGGTTTCGAGCGCCTGTGCGTCCTCCTGCGGGAAGACGAAAGTGTAGCGCTGGTCGATCTCGACGCCCATGCGCATGCCGATGTGGTGCGGCGTCTCGACCGGCTTTCTGACCTTGATCGTGCTGCCGGTCTCGAGCTTCAGGCTGAGATCGCAGGCGGGCCCCATCCGCCGGCAGGCGACGACCTGGCCCGCCTGGCCCGTGCCGTTGTAGTCGGGGCGGAGCTTGAGCGCTTCGGCCCGGAAGACGACGTTGACCGGCGTGCCGTCGGGCTGCGCCGGGGCTGCGATCATGCCGAGCGGCGTCCAGGCGAGGCCACCCCTGATCCTGGCCGAAAAGCGGACGGTGGGGCCGAAGAAGTTGGCGACGAATTCGTTGACCGGGTGCTTGTAGAGCGCGTCCGGCGGGCCGCTCTGCAGCACTTTGCCGGCCTGCATGACGTGCACCCGGTCGCCCGCGACGATCGCCTCCTCGGGATCGTGGGTGACGAGCAGCGTCGGCACACCGGCGTCCTCGAGGATGCGCAGCGTCTCGGCCCGCACCTCGGCGCGCAAGCTCGCATCGAGCGCCGAGAAGGCCTCGTCCAGCAGCATCAGCCGCGGTTGCGGTGCCAGGGCCCGGGCGAGTGCGATGCGCTGCTGCTCGCCGCCCGAGAGCTGATGCGGGTATTTGGCGGCGTGGCGCTGCATGCCGACCATGTCGAGCAGGGCATTGACACGGGCCGAGCGGGCAGCGGTCGAGAGCCGGCGCAACCCGAAGACCACGTTCTCGGCCACGGTCAAATGCGGGAACAGCGCCAGATCCTGGAACATCAGCCCGATGCCGCGGGCCTCGGGCGGCACGTTGACCTGGCCGTCGGCGAGGATCCGACCGCCGAGGCTGATCGAGCCCGCCTGCAGGGTCTCGAGCCCGGCCACCAGGCGCAATATGGTCGACTTGCCACAGCCCGAGGGGCCCATGAGGCAATGCACCTCGCCACGCGGCACGGTAAGCGACACGTCGTCGACGGCAAGCGTCGCCCCATAGCGGTGGGTGACGGCCGAGACCACGAGGTCACCGAGCCCCCCAGTGGCTGGTTCGTCCGCAGAGGGTCGGCCCTGCTCGCCGTTGCTCATCACGTTTTCGATCTCGCCCATCATCCCATGTGGCACGACACCTCGGCGACGCACCTGCTCGATTTTCCGACGGTCGCCGCCGGATCCCGCGGCCTGGCACCTGCCGACGATCGCTCGACACCCACGCCGAACACTTTATCTGTCAATGCCAACCTAGGGAATATCGAATGGCCGGAAAAGGCGGCCTCGGGGTGCGTTGTGTTAGAACCGTTACAAGGACGACGGCTTCGGGCTGGAGCGGTGCCGTGGCAAGCGACACATCCCGACCGCGGCGAGCTCGACCCCGGGCCGCGCACGAGCGGGTGGTCGGCCGGACGCCGAAGCGCCAACGCCTTTACGACCTCGACAGCCGGAACAATGTTTTGACAGGTCAGCGCTACGGATGGGCCAGCGGGTCGGAGCCGATCGACCCGGCGGCCCCGCGACGGGGCACGATCGTCCTGGTCGGTGCGGCACTGTTCATGGCGGTGCTCGTCTGCCTGCCCGTGCTGAGCGTGCTGACCTCGCTGCTGCAGCCGACCGGCGACGCCTGGGCGCACGTCGTCGAGCGGCTGCTGCCGCGCTTCATCGGCAACACCTTCTGGCTGATGCTCGGCGTCGGCAGCCTCAGCCTCGTCTTCGGCATCGGCAGCGCCTGGCTCGTCGTGAGCTACCGCTTTTGGGGGTCGCGGCTGCTCGAGTGGGCGCTGATCCTGCCGCTCGCCATCCCGGGCTTCATCCTCGCCTATGTCTATTACGACCTCTTCACCTTCCAGGGGCCGCTGCAATCGGCGTTTCGCGCACTGACCGGCCTCGGTGCCCGGGAGTACTGGTTCCCGCGCGTGACCAATGTTGGTGGTGCCATCTTCGTTCTCGGGCTTGCCCTCTACCCTTATGTCTATCTCGCCGCCCGGGCGGCCTTCCTCCGCCAGGCGGGCAGCCTCGTCCAGGCGAGCCGCACGCTCGGCTGCAGCCGGGGCGAGGCCTTTCGCCGGGTCGTGCTGCCGCTCGCCCGCCCGGCGATCGCCGTCGGCCTGATTCTCGTCCTCATGGAGACGCTCGCCGATTTCGGGGCGATGTCGCTCCTGGGCGTGCAGACCTTCACGACCGGCATCTATCGTGCCTGGTTCTCGCTCGGGGACCGGGTGGCGGCGGCCCAGCTCGGCAGCATGCTGATCGGCTTCGTCCTGCTCTTGGTCCTGCTCGAGCGGGTGATGCGGCGCGGCGAGACCTTCAATCCCTTGGGCGACCACCACCTCGACAGCCGCGAGACCCTGACCGGCTGGCCGGCGGCCCTCGCCCTCCTCGCCTGCCTCGTGCCGCTCGGCCTCGGCTTTCTGTTGCCGGCCGGAAGGCTCCTCTGGATGACCGTGGACGTGCCGAGCGGCATCGGGGTCGCAGCCTTTCTCGAGCTGATCCAGAACAGCGTGACCGTGGCGGCGATCACCGCCGTGCTCGCCGTTGCGGTCGGCCTCCTCGTCGTCTACGGCAAGCGGGTGGCGCAGAGCCGTACGGTGGCCCTCGCCGCCGTGCTCGCCGGCATGGGCTACGCGCTGCCCGGGCCGATCATCGCGATCGGCACCCTCTTGCCGCTCGCCGCCTTCGACAACGCGGTCGACGCCTGGTTTCGCGCGACCTTCGGCATCTCGACCGGCCTCATCCTGACCGGCAGCATCGCCGCTCTGGTCTTTGCCTATCTCGTCCGCTTCATGGCGATCTCGCTCGGCAATATCGATGCCGGCTTCGCCAAGATCCGCCCGAGCCTCGACGACGCGGCCTCGGTGCTCGGCAGCTCGGTCTGGGCCCGGCTCCGACGGGTGCACATCCCGCTGCTGCTGCCGGCCATGGCCTCGGCCGCGATCATCGTCTTCGTCGATACGATGAAGGAGCTGCCGGCAACGCTGGTGCTCCGGCCGTTCAATTTCGACACCCTGGCCGTGCGCGTCTACGACCTCGCCCGGGACGAGCGCCACGCCGAGGCAGCGCTGCCGGCGCTCATCCTCGTGCTGGTCGGCCTGATCCCGGTCTACATCCTGACCCGAAGGCTCCACGATCGGAGCACCTGACCGACCCGCGCGGCGCGCTGCCACCCCCCTCAAAAAAACGGCGCCCGGTGAGCCGGGCGCCGCTCAGGGGTGGCTGGTGCCGGCTACTTCCAGCCGACCTCGTCCATGATGATCTGGGCGAGCGCCTGGTGCCCACCAAAGACCGCAACGGATACCTCGTCGCGCTTGGCGTCGAGGACCCCCATCTCGACCAGCACCGGGTTGTCGACCTCGACGCCCGAACCGGTCGGCATCTCGTTGTTGCCGAGGCTGAAATAGGCCTGGGCCGCGGGCGAGGCCAAGTAGTCGAGGAAGGCCACGGCGTTCTCGGCGTTGGGGGCGGTGGCGAGCACACCGGCACCCGAGATGTTGACGTGCGCCCCCCGATCGTCCTGGTTCGGGTAGATGATGCCGACCTTCTCGACCACTTCCTGGTCTGCCGGGTCGCTCGAGCCCATCAACCGGGCGAAGTAGTAGTGGTTGGCGACCGCGATGCCGCATTCGCCGTTGGCGACGGCGCGGATCTGGTCGGTGTCGCCACCCTCCGGCGGCCGGGCGAGATTCGCCACCACACCCTCGGCCCACTCGCTTGCCGCCTCTTCGCCATGATGCTCGATCAGGCTGCCCATGAGCGAGAGATTGTAGATGTTGGTGCCGCTGCGGATGCAGAGCTCACCTTCGACCTCGGGCTTGGTCAGATCCTCGTAGGCGCTCACCAGCGACGGATCGAAGGTCTCCTTGTTGTAGAACATGATCCGCATACGGGTGGTGTAGCCGAACCAGTGGCCATCCGGATGGCGGAACTCGGCCGGGATGCTCTCCTCGAGCACGTCGGAGGAGACCGGCTGGAAGAGGCCCATCTCGTCCGCACGGAAGAGCCGGCCAGCATCGACCGTGACCAGGACGTCGGCCGGGCTGTTGGCACCTTCGGCCCTGATTCGCTCGATCAGCTCCTCGGCATTGCCCTCGATCAGATTGATCGTGATGCCCGTCGCCTCGGTGAAGTCGTCGTAGAGCTGCTGGTCCGTGTCGTAGTGCCGGGACGAGTAGACGTTGACCTCGGCGGCCGAGGCGACGCCGGCGGCACAGAGCCCGATCAGGCTCGTGGCGGCCAAGAGGTGGCGTGGGTTGAACAAGACGCTGCTCCCTTGCTGGGCAAGAACGATGCGCCTCCCCTGCCATGGCAGCGCAACAGGCGGCAATGCAAAGCGGGCCAGTTCGAACTTGTTATAGCTCCAAACTGGGCAGTGATGGCTCAAAGACCCGGCGGTGGTGTGGTTCGGCCGGCGAGCACGTCGTCGCGCAGATTGGCCAAAAGGTTGGCGAACGCCCGGGCCGGCAGCGTGCCGCCCGAGACGCTCGCCGCCATCGGCCTTCGCTCGTCGTTGCCGACCCAGATGCCGATCACGAGATCGCCGGTGAAGCCCAGAAACCAGGCATCGCGGTGGTGCTGGGTGGTGCCGGTCTTGCCCGCCACGTTGGCGTCGATATTGGCGGCATTGCCGCTGCCGCCAGGGGCCACCACGGCCCGCAACAGCCGGTTGAGCGACGCCACATGCGCAGGTGCGACCAGGCGGGCCGGTTGCGGCGGCGCGGCCCAGGCGACCGTGCTGCCGTCGTCGCGGCGCAAGGCCAGGACCCCGCGCGGGATGACCGCGTGACCGCCATTGGCGAAGACCGCATAAACGCTGACGAGCTCGAGCAGCGTCACCTCGCCCACGCCGAGCGCCAGGCTCGGCTCGTCCGGCAAAGGCCCCTGCAGCCCGAGCCGGCGCGCCGTCGCGATCACCCGGGACCGGCCGATCGTCTCGGTCAGCTGCACCGTCGCCCCGTTGAGCGACTGGCGCAGGGCATCGGCCAGGGTGACCTTGCCCTGGTGGCCGCCGCGGTAGTTGCGCGGCCAGCCGTCGGCCCCGAACGGCTTGTCGTCGAGGATGCTCGAGGGCTCGAGGCCCGCCTCGATCGCCGCCAGATAGACGAGCGGCTTGAAGGCCGAGCCCGGCTGCCGCTCTGCCTGGGTGGCACGGCTGAACTGGCTTTGCGCATAATCCCGCCCGCCGGCGAGCGCCAGGACGGTGCCGTCGGGCGCCATGACGACGACGGCCGCCTCGTCGAACCCGGCGCTCCGCCCTTCCCGGGTCAGCCGCTCGACAGTGAGCTGGGCATAGATCTGGGCCAGGGGATCGAGGGTGAGAACGAGCCGATGCGCGCCTGTAGCCCCTGGAAACCGTGTCGCCAGATCGGCGAGCGCCCAGTCGCGGAAGTAGCGGTGCTGGATCGGCCGAAAGGCGCGCGGGCCGCGCTCGAGGGCGGCGAAGCGGTCGGTCTGGGCGAGGTGGCGCCCGGCCGCAGCCAGTGCCGGGGCGAGCGCCGGGTAGCGGGCGGCGGTGCGCTCGAGCAGTCCTGCGGCCCGCTTGCGGGCGATCGCCCAATTACGATCCGGGCGGTAGGTCTCGGGTGCTGGCAGCAGGCTGACGAGGAGTGCCGCCTCGTGCGGCCGCAGCTCCCGGGCGCGCCTGCCGAAATAGTGCCGGGCGGCGAGCTCGAGCCCGTTCACCCCGGCACCGAAATAGGCATTGGCGAGGTAGAGCTCCAGGAGTTCGTCCTTCTTGAACATCACCTCGAGCTTGATCGCCAAGAGCAGCTCGTCGAACTTGCGGCGGAAGGTCTGCCGGCTGTGCAGGAGCGCGTTCTTGACCAGCTGCTGGGTCAGCGTGCTCGCCCCCTGGATCCGCCCCTCGCCGCTGCCGAGCCGGTGCTCGCCAAGAGCAATGACGGCCCGGGCCAGGCCTACGGGATCGAAGCCCGGATGCCAGTAGAAGCGGCGATCCTCGGCGGTCAGCAGCATGGCGACGAAGGTCTCGGGCAGGGTGCTGCGCTCGACCGGGACGGGCATGACGAGGCGGCCGCGGTCCACGGCGGGAGACGTGACCTCCACCGCCATGGTCGGCCGGCCGAGCAGGGCCCGGATCTCGGCGCCACTCGGCAGCGCCAGGGCGGCGTAGGCACTGAGCCCGAGAACAACCGCGACGAGAACGGCGCCGGCCGTCCGCGCCAGTCGCCACAGCTGCCGCCGCGCGGTGCCTGGCCGCAGCCGCCGCTCGCCCCAGCGCGCCCGCTTCAAGGCCGCCTTGAGCCGCCCCGGCCGCACCCGCCAGTGGCGGTCGTCGAGCCGCGTCGCGACCGCACCCGCCTTGAGCACGCGGCCCTGCAGCATGGCGATCGCGGGATCGCTCGCCGCCGCCTTGAGTGCTTGGGCGAGCTCGTCCGGACGCAGCCCCGCGGATCCCGTGGGCCAGCCGACGAACCAGCGTGCCGCCAGATCGAAGCTCAAAAGTTCGCGCACCGCCGTCGGCCCTTCGGCGTCGTAGAGGGTCTCGAGCAGCAGCAATGCCGTGGCCTCGCGCGGCGTCAGCTCCGTCCCGAGCCGTCCGGCTGCCGCTGTCACCTCGCCCGCTGCCGAAGCCAGCGCCGCGTCGAGCGCCGTCCGTGCGCTTCTGAGCGGATGGTCCGTCGGCACCAGCGGCTCGAGCTCGGCCAGCGTCGGCGCTCGGGCGGCCGGCGGGTCTTGGGTGGCCGGCGGGGCGGGGGCCACGGCCGGCGCCGCCTCTCCCTTCGCCCAGTCGATCAGCCAGCTCATCATGCCGCTCGTCCGCCCATTCGACGACTGTAGCGGCGGGATCGGCTCGCCAGCCGCCTCTTTGCGCTGTCACCCGGCGCATCAGTGTATTGCAACACTGCGAAACTCTCCAGGCCGGCCGACACCGTCCGGCGGCCGCTGCTTTCCCGGCTCGACGCCGGACCATGGCGCCGCTAGAAGCGAGCATCCGTGGGGAAGACCGGGAGGGACAACGTCATGAGCTTCGGCAATATCATCGGCCAGCTGCTGCAGCAGGGCATGGCCGGGCAGACCCAGACGCGGGATCGGCTGCAACACGCGGCGAACCAGTCCGGCGGCGGCATGGAGCAGATGCTGGGCTCGCTGCTCGGCGGTGGCGGCGGCGGCGGGGCCAGCGGATCGACCGGCGGGCTCGGCGATCTTGCCGGTCTCGCCCAGCAGTTTCTCGGCGGCAAGCAGGTCGGCGGGATGACCGGGGCCCAGGCCGGCGGGCTCGGGGCGCTGGTCGGCGCCGTGCTCGGCGGTGGCGGCGGGGCGGTCAAGGGAGCCGTCGGTGGTGGGGCCATGGCGATCCTCGGCACGCTGGCGCTGACGGCCCTCAAGAACTACCAGGGTGGGGCGTCGGCAAGCCCGGCCGCGGCATCGATGGGCGGGTCCGTCCCGGTGGCACCCGAGGAGACCCTGGCGGTCACCGATCCGGCCACCGAGCGGCTGATCCTTCGGGCGATGATCAGTGCCGCCAAGGCCGACGGGCAGATCGACAAGACCGAGATTCAGGCGATCGCCGGCCATATCGGCGGCGACGGCGTGACCGAGGCCGAACGGCAGTTCGTGATCGACGAGATGACCCGGCCGCTTGACGTCCAAGCACTCGCCGCCGAGGTGAAAAGCCCGGCCGTGGCCGCCGAGGTCTATGCCGCCTCGATCCTCGCCATCGCCATCGACACCGAGGCCGAGCGCCAATATCTGCGCAATCTCGCCCGGGCGATTGGTCTCGATGCCGGCACCGTCCAGCGGCTGCACCAGATGACCGGCGCCCCGGCGGTCTAGGACAAGAGGGCGGCGCGGGTCCGGGCATAGCTCCGGGCCCGCGCCTGCTCGGCTGCGACGAACCGCTGCGCCGCCTCGCCCCCGTCCGGGCCGCTATAGCGCCCGGCCGTGCGCAGGCTCTGGAAATAGCCGGCACCCGGCAGGCCGTCGCTCGCCCGCACCACGAGACAGGCGAGATCGGGGCCGCCGGCCGCCTCGATTCGCGCGCAGACCCGGCCGAGATCGCGGCAGAGGGCGCGCACGGTGACAGGCGTCACCCGGCGCTCGAAGAAGGCGAGCAGCGCCCCATAGGTCACGGGCTCGCCGGCGCGAGCTGCCATCAGAAGGCGTGTCTCTAAAAGATCCAGATCAACCATGAATTTTAGTACCCGGCCCGAATGTCAGGTGGTCGTGATGTGCTGCGACTAGCATCGCCCTTGGCGCTGCGGTATATGTTAGGGGTCGAAGGAGAGCGTGAGTGCAGGCTGGTTTCCATTCCATTGTCAATGCCTTCGGTATCGGCACCGGGCTCGTCCGGGCAGCGGCGCTGGGGACGATGGTCCTCGGCCTCGTCGCCGGTCCGGCGGCCGCTGCCGGCGAGGCCATGGGTATCGTCGGCCAGGACAACCGGGTGATCATCGACGCCGAGGATCGTCGCTGGCATGCCGTGGGCCGCCTCAACCGCGAGACCGGTGGCTTTTGCACCGCCGTCCTGATCGCACCCAAGGAGGCGCTGACCGCCGCCCACTGCCTCTGGGACCAGAGGCGCCGCCACTGGGTCGATCCGCAAAGCCTGCATTTCGTCCCCGGCTATCGGCGCGGCACCTATCTCGGCCACGCCCGGGTTGCCCGCTACCGGCTCGCCGAGGGCATCAGCATCGACGAGCGCGGTCACCCGGAAAGCCTGCTCGACGACTGGGCGGTGCTGGAGCTCACCCTCGATCTCGAGGCAGGTGCCGGGATCGAGCCCATGCTGCTGATCGACGGTGCGCAACGGCCGGAGCTCGTCGGCCAGACGATCGCGAGCGGCGGCTACAACCGCGACCGTCCGCATCTGCCGGAGAAGGTCCAGCCTTGCCAGGCCCTCGGCATCATCGAGAGCGGTCGCCTGCTGCTGCACGACTGCGATTCCCGCGCCGGCTCCTCGGGCTCGCCCATCGTCGTCGAGCGCGACGGCCGCCTGGTCGTCGTCGGCATCCAGTCCGCCGTGGTCAGCGCCGGTGGCGAGACTTTGGCCCTCGCGGTCCTGATGCAGCGGGCGATGCCCGCGACCATCCTCCTGAGCCAATAGCCCCGATCCTGGCAGCACAGCGCCATCTCGCGAGCAGCCGTCGACGCCTCATGGCCACGACGATCGGCGCTGCAGCGGTGCTGGCGGCACGCTGACCGATCGCGCCTCGCTGCCGGCGCCACCGGTCCAGGCGAGGTCGATGCGAGAAGGGTCACGGCGAGGCAGCGCCTCCCCGTGGGCCCCTCCGGTACTTTGCGGCGGGGGCGTGGGGGCCGTGACCGCGTCGACGGCAATGTCGGTGAAGAACAGCGAGGGCGAGGGGATCGATCGACTTGCCGCCATCGAGGCGCTGGCCACCCTGATCGAGAAGCCCCAGGATCGCGCCAAGGGGGCGGCCACGGCGATCGAAGCCGTCGGCGGCAAGCTGCACCATTATTTCTTCAGCTTCGGCGAGTACGACATCGCGATCATCGCCGAGGTGCCGGACAATGTCAGCATGGCCGGTATCGCCATGGCGGTCGCCACCACCGGCACGGTGACCGATTCGCGCACCACCATCCTGATGACCGCGGCCGAGGGCATGGAAGCGATGCGCCAGGGCCAGAAGGTCACCGCCGCCTATCGTCCCCCCGCCCGCTGGGCGCCCGAAAGAGGTGTGCGGCATCTTTTCCCTCGCTGAGCACATGAAAAAAGGTGTCGTGAAAAAAGGTGTCGGACACCTTTTCCTCGGACACCTTTTCCTGAGCACAGGCTGTGTGTTTCGTCCGCGCCGCACTGGCGGCCGGCACGCGGCTGTCGGTCCGAGGTCGTCAAGATCCACCGTTCCACGGTCTCGGTCCCGCATCAGAGACCCGCGGGGCGCTTTGCGCCACAGACAAGGCCGGGCCGCCGGAAGGCGTGGATCTGCGACCACGTACGAGGAACGCGCACCTCGATTGAGTGCGGAGCGCGATCTGCCAGTCGAGCACAGCTCCCGCCCGATTCCCGCCGCGTCATCGACCCAGCGCTGCCTTGCGGGATCGTCCCCTGCCCGAAATGCCGGTGCGGCGTGGGGAGGCGTTGCCTCCCCACATCTTCTTGCTTTCTCTATTCCGGCTTGAAGCTCTTGGCGTAGCCGAGGTCCTTGAGGTCGCCCGCGATCTCGTCGAGGATGGCGGGGTCGTCGATGGTGGCGGGCATCTTCCACGTCCTGTCGTCGGCGATGCTCTTCATCGTGCCTCTGAGGATCTTGCCGGAGCGGGTCTTGGGCAGGCGCTTGACGACGGCGACGAGCTTGAAGGCGGCGACCGGGCCGATCTCGTCGCGGACCTTGGCGACGAGCTCCTTCTTGATCTCCTCCTCGGATTGGGTGACGCCGCCCTGCAGCACGACGAAGCCCATCGGCAGCTCGCCCTTGAGCTCATCGGCGACGCCGATGACGGCGCATTCGGCGACGGCGGGGTGGGAGGCCAGGACCTCCTCCATGCCGCCGGTCGAGAGCCGGTGGCCGGCGACATTGATGATGTCGTCGATGCGGCTCATGATGAAGAGATAGCCGTCCTCGTCGATATAGCCTGCGTCACCGGTCAGGTAGTAGCCGGGAAAGCGGGTGAGGTAGGCCTGGCGGAAGCGGTCGTCGGCGTTCCACAAGGTCGGCAGGCAGGAGGGGGGCAGGGGCAGCTTGACGACGATGGCGCCGATGGTGCCGGGCTTGCCGATGCGCTGGCCTTCCTCGTCGAGGATCTGGACGTCGTAGCCGGGCATCGGCACGGTGGGTGAGCCGGGCTTTACGGGCAGCTTCTCGATGCCGAGCGGGTTGGCGGCGATGGCCCAGCCGGTCTCGGTCTGCCACCAGTGGTCGATGACCGGAACGCCGAGCTGGGCCTCGGCCCAGAGCAGCGTGTTGGGGTCGCAACGCTCGCCGGCGAGAAAGAGGGTGCGAAAGCGGCCGAGGTCGTATGTGCGAACGAACTCGCCCTCGGGATCCTCCTTCCTGATCGCACGGAAGGCGGTGGGTGCGGTGAACATGACGCTCACCTTGTGCTCCGCGATCACCCGCCAGAAGGCGCCGGCATCGGGGGTGCCGACGGGCTTGCCTTCGTAGACGATCGTGGTGTTGCCGTTGAGCAGCGGCGCGTAGCAGATGTAGCTGTGACCGACGACCCAGCCGACATCGGAGGCGGCCCAGTAGACCTCGCCGGGCTCGACCCCGTAGATGTGCTTCATCGACCAGAGGAGGGCCGTGGCGTGGCCGCCATTGTCGCGGACCACGCCCTTGGGCTGGCCCGTGGTGCCGGAGGTGTAGAGGATGTAGAGCGGGTCGGTCGCCTCCACCGGCACGCAGTCGACGGGGTGCGCGGCTGCCATGGCCGCGGCCCAGTCGAGGTCGCGGGGCGCCTGGAGCTCGGCCCGGCACTGCTCGCGATGCAGGATGATGCAGTGCTTCGGCTTGTGGCTCGCCTGCTCGATGGCGCGATCCAGCAGCGGCTTGTAGGCGATGACCCGGCCGGGCTCGATGCCGCAGCTGGCCGAGACGATCAGCACGGGCCTGGCGTCGTCGAGCCGGGTGGCGAGCTCGTGTGCGGCGAAGCCGCCGAAGACGACCGAGTGGACGGCCCCGATCCGGGCGCAGGCGAGCATGGCGACCAGGGCTTCGGGGACCATCGGCATGTAGATGATGACGCGGTCGCCGTGGCGGACGCCGTGCTGGACGAGGGCACCGGCGAAACGCGCGACCTCGTCCTTGAGCTCGCCATAGGTGAGCGTGCGCGTCGTGCCGGTGACCGGGCTGTCGTGGATGATGGCCGGCTGGCTGCCGCGGCCGGCCTCGACGTGGCGGTCGACGGCATTGTAGCAGGTGTTGAGCATGCCACCCTTGAACCAGGAATAGAACGGCGCGCGGCTGTCGTCGACGACGCGGTCCCATTTCCGGTCCCAGTGCAGTGCCTCGGCCGCCTCGCCCCAGAAAACCTCGGGCTGGCTCAGGCTGCGCTCGTAGATCTGGCGATAAAGACCCTGCATCGTCGCTCCCCTCTGGCTTTGCCAGCCCCGGTCTCGGGCCGGCGCCGACTTTCCCTGCACTTTATCAAGATCGCCGGCGGCGGGCCAACGTGGCGAAACAGCGCTGAGCCGGTGTCGGGTTCGTGACAACCGCTACTGGTGCGGGGCAGTCGGGGGCAGTAGTATCGTCCGCGACAGAGGATGAGCGGGCGAGCCGCGAGGTTCATGCAACCAACGATTTTCGGCTTCATCAGGCGCTACAGCTGGCGCCAGCAGCTCGTCATCCTCGTGGCGACGGTGCTGTCGTTCCCGTTCCTCTACGCCTCGCTCGATCTGCCCAAGCAGATCATCAACGACGCGCTCGGCCAGCCCGATGGTGGCGTCATCATGGGCTACGAGCTCAAGCAGCTCGACTACCTGATGGTGCTGTGCACCGCCTTTCTGCTGCTCGTGCTGATCAACGGCGGCTTCAAATATTTCATCAATGTCTACAAAGGGGTGGTGGCCGAGCGGATGCTGCGCCGCTTTCGCTACATGCTCTACAGCCAGACGATGCGTTTTCCGCTGCCGCAGTTCCGCCGGCTGAGCCAGGGCGAGCTGGTGCAATTGATCAATGCCGAGGTCGAGCCCTTGGGCGGCTATGTCGGCGAGGCCTTGGCCACGCCGGCGTTCCAGGGCGGCACGCTGCTCACCATCCTGACCTTCATGTTCGTCCAGGACCCGATCCTCGGCCTTGCTGCGATCGCCCTCTACCCTGTGCAGATCTATCTGATCCCCAAGCTGCAGCGCCGGGTCAACGCGCTCGGCAAGCGTCGGGTGCGGCGGATGCGCCGGCTCGCCGAGCGGATCAGCGAGACCGCCGGCGGGGTCCGCGACATCCGCGCCAATGATGCCACCCAGTACGAGCGGGCGACCTTCTCGCGCGAGCTCGGCCGGGTGTTCGACATCCGTTTCGACATCTACAAGCTCAAGTTCCTGATCAAGTTCATCAACAACTTCATCGCCC
>DAIRDJ010000097.1:12540-15074 GCA_036796215.1 Geminicoccaceae bacterium | reverse complement strand
CGGCTCCCCATCCACCGCCAGAGACGTGCCACCGTTCTCCGGCAAGGCTCGCGGCAATACTACGCCCGACAGCGCCAAACCATAGCATAGCGTGACTTTTCGGGTAAGGTTGACGGAGGTGCCGCGCCTGTTCAGCGCCAACCGCCTCCGCTAAGACGCCAGGACAAGGCGATGCGTGCAGCCGACAAAACGGGAGGAACGACCAGCCATGCCGAAGGTTCTGTTGATCACCGGCGCCTCGTCGGGCATCGGGGCTGCGACCGCACGCGCCGCCGCTGCCGCTGGCTGGTCCGTCGCTCTGATCGCCCGCTCGGCGGAAAAGCTCGACGCCCTCGCCCAGGAGCTAGGCCCCGACCGGGCCTTGCCGCTCGCCTGCGACGTCGCCGATGCCGCGGCCCAGGGCAAAGCCGTGGCCGCCCTCGTCGCGCGGTTCGGCAGGCTCGATGCCGCCTTCGCCAATGCCGGCCGGGGGTCGCGGCAGCCTGGGGTCGAGACCGGTGATCTCGACGACTGGCGCTCGATGCTCGATGCCAACATCTGGGGTCCGCTGGTCACCTGCAAGGTCTGCCTGCCCGAGCTGCGCAAGACCAAGGGCCAGATCCTGCTCACCGGCAGCCGCGCCGGCCACATTGCGCTCAAGGGCTCGATCTACGGGGCGACCAAGTGGTTCGTGCACGGCTTTGCCGCCAATCTCCGCGACGAGATGCAGGAATGGGGCGGCCGCTGCACGGTGATCGCCCCGGGCATGACCGACACCCCCTTCTTCGACACCGCCAAGCCCGACAAGCTCAAGGCCGAGGACGTGGCCCGCGCCGTCCTCTACACCCTCGAGCAGCCGGCCCACGTCACCGTGGGCGAGGTGCTGCTGTTGCCGACCAACCGCTAGGGACTGCCCGATGACCGAGACCGACGCCGACCACGCCGCCAAGAAGGCGCGGATCAAGGCCGCCAAGGACAAGCTCTACGCCACCAAGACCATCGAGAAGGGCCTGCTGATCGTCCACACCGGCACCGGCAAGGGCAAGAGCACGGCCGCCTGGGGGCTCGCCATGCGCTGCCTCGGCCACGGCCTCAAGCTCGGCGTCGTGCAGTTCGTCAAGGGCAGGCGCGAGACCGGCGAGCGCAAGCTGCTCGAGCGGTTCCCGGAGCTCGTCACCATCAAGGTGATGGGCGAGGGCTTCACCTGGGAGACGCAGGACAAAAAGCGCGACATCGAGGCCGCCGAGGCCGCCTGGGCCGAGACGGAAAAGCTGCTGCAGGCCCCGGAGCTGCACATGCTGATCCTGGATGAGCTCAACATCGTGCTCCGCTACGACTACCTGCCGCTCGACCGGGTGCTGGACGCGCTCAAGAACAAGCGCCCCGACCTGCACGTCGTGGTGACGGGCCGCAACGCCAAGCCCGAGCTGATCGAGGCCGCCGACCTCGTCACCGAGATGACGCTCGTCAAGCACCCGTTCCGCGAGGGCGTGAAGGGTCAGCTGGGTGTCGAATGGTGACACTCGCGGCCGGCTGGGCCGGGCTCTCGGAGCACGCCAGGGGGCTCCTGATTACCGCCACGGGCGTCCTGATCCTCACCCCCGATGCCCTGCTCTTGAAGCTGATCGAGGCCGATCCCTGGACCATCCTCGTCTGGCGCGGCCTCGGCTTTCTGCTGGTCATCGGCCTTGTCTCGGTGCTCCGGCACGGCGCCGACATCGGCCGCGTCATCCGGGCCACAGGAACGATCGGCCTCGCGATCACCGGCCTGCACGCCATGGGCCAGCTGCTCTTCGTCTTCTCGATCCACAACACGACGGCCGCCAACACGCTGGTGATCATCGCGGCTGCCCCCCTGGCTGCGGCCCTCCTCGCCCGGCTGATCCTGGCCGAGCGCACCGCCCCCCGCACGCTGGTGGCAGGCCTCGTGGCACTCGCCGCCGTCGGCCTCACCGTGCAGGGCGGCTTGCAGGTGGGCGGCTTCTGGGGCGATCTCGCCGCCCTCGGCGTCATGCTGGTCCTCGCCCTCGTCTTCGTCCTGCTCAGGAAGGCCAGGGGCCGGGACATGCTGCCGGCTTTGGCCTTTGGCGGGCTGATCACCGCCGGCATCGCCTTCGTCATGGCGCCCAGCATCAGCGTCGGCGGTGCCGACCTCCTCTATCTGCCGCTTTTGGTCCTCCTGGTGGTGCCCGTCTCCTTCATCCTGATCTCGACCGGACCCCGCTACCTGCCGGCACCCGAGGTCGGGCTCTTGATGCTGCTCGAGACCATTTTGGGCCCGCTTTGGGTCTGGCTCGTGCTGCTCGAGGCACCGGCCACCGCCAGCCTCGTCGGTGGTGCCGTGATCATCCTGACACTCGCCACGAACGCTTGGCTCGGGCTCGAGGAGCAGCGCCGCCGCCGGGCGGCGCTCGCCGCCGCATGACCGGCGCCCTCATGCTCCAGGGCACGGCATCCAATGCCGGCAAGTCGCTGCTGGTGGCTGGCCTTTGCCGCCACTTCGCCAACCAGGGCCTCGCCGTCCGCCCGTTCAAGCCGCAGAACATGAGCAACAA
>DAIRDJ010000097.1:0-12440 GCA_036796215.1 Geminicoccaceae bacterium | reverse complement strand
GCTTCGAGGATGCGCCGATCTCGTCATCGTCGAAGGCGCGGGCAGCCCCGCCGAGGTCAACCTGCGCACCGGCGACATCGCCAATATGGGCTTTGCGCTTGCCGCCGAGGTCCCCGTCATCCTCGCCGGCGACATCGAGCGCGGCGGGGTGATCGCCCAGATCGTCGGCACCATGGCACTGCTGGAGCCGGCCGAGCGGCACCTCGTCCAGGGCTATATCGTCAACAAGTTCAGGGGCGATCCCTCGCTCTTCGACAACGCCCACCCGATCATCGAGAGCCGCACCGGCCTCGCCAATCTCGGGGTCGTGCCCTGGTTCCAAGCCGCCGCCGACCTGCCGGCCGAGGACGTCCTCGGTCTCGTCGGCAAACGGCAGGCGGGCGGGCTCAGGGTAGTTGTTCCCAGGCTGCCGCGGATCAGCAATTTCGACGATCTCGACCCGCTCCGGCTCGAACCCGCCATCGACCTTCTCGTCCTCGAGCCGGGCCAGGCCATCCCGGGCGATGTCGACCTCGTCCTCCTGCCCGGCAGCAAGGCCACGCGCTCTGACCTCGAGGCGCTTGTGGCCGCCGGCTGGGACATCGACATCAAGGCGCATCACCGCCGCGGCGGCTGGGTGGTCGGGCTCTGCGGCGGCTACCAGATGCTCGGCCGGCTGGTCCACGATCCCTTGGGCCTCGAAGGGCCGCCGGGCTCGAGCGAGGGGCTCGGCCTCCTCGATGTCGAAACCACGCTGGCACCCTTAAAGACCGTGCGGCAGACCCGGGCCACCGAGCTCACCACGAACCTCTCGGTCGAGGGCTACGAGATCCACCAGGGCCTGACCACCGGCCCCGCCACCGCCCGGCCGATGCTGCGGCTCGAGAGCCAAGCCTGCGGTGCCATCGCCCCCGACGGCCGGGTCATGGGTGCCTATCTGCACGGGCTCTTCGCCAGCGATCCCTTCCGCCGGGCCTTTCTCGAGCGGATCAGGTCCGGTGCAGCGAGCGACCTCGCCTATGCCGCCCGGATCGAGCGCGTGCTCGACGATCTGGCGGCCCATCTCGCATCCCATCTCGACGCGGTCCGGATCGGAGCGATCGCCGGGCTCAGGTGACCATCCAGAGGAGCACGACCAGCAGCACGGCCAGTGCCCAGACGCGGTCGGCGAGCCGGAGGGCCTTGGCGATCTCCTCGCTGCCGACCTCGGGCGTGCCGTCGCCGACCCAGGGCTCGTCGCTTTCCTTGCCGTGGTAGACGCGCGGGCCCGAGAGGCTGAGATCGAGGACGCCCGCCATCGCGGCCTCGGGCCAGCCGGCGTTGGGCGAGCGGTGCAGCCGACTGTCGCGCCACATGATCCGCATGCCCTCCACCATCGATCCGAGCCGCGGCGCCGTCACGATGCAGAAAAGGGCGGTGAGCCGGGCCGGCACAAGATTGACCAGATCATCCAGTCTCGCCGTCGCCCGGCCGAAATCGGCGTAGCGCTCGTTCAGATAGCCGATCATGCTGTCGGCCGTGTTGATCACCTTATAGGCCAAGAGGCCCGGCAGACCGAGCAGCAGGGCCCAGAAGAGGGGTGCGATCACCCCGTCCGAGAGGTTTTCGGCCAAGGATTCCGTGGCCGCCCGGCCGATCCCGGCGGCATCGAGTGCTGTCGTGTCGCGGCCGACGATCCGGGCGACCGCCGCCCTTCCCGCCTCGACATCGATGGCAAGCCCGGTCGCCACCGCCCGGACGTGATCGATCAGGCTCTTTTGCGCGATGAGCGTGCTCATGACGATGCCGAGCCAGAGCCAGCCGAACGGCAGCGCGAGAAGGGCCAGCTGCAGGAGCCCGCCGAGGACAAGGGCGCCGGCCACGAGGCTGCCGATCAGCACCTGCCCCTGGCGGCGCTTGCGCTCGGCGTCGTCGTCGGCGCGCAACAGCCCCGCCTCGAGCCGGCTGATCGCCCGGCCGATGAGCACGACCGGGTGCGGCAGCCGCCGCCACAGCCGCTCGGGCTCACCCACCGCACGATCGAGCAGCAGGGCAACCAGGAGCGCCGGAAAGACGAGGGCAGTGGCGAGCATGGCTCGCCCATAGCACGCGCTGCCTCGGGTGCAAGCGCCAGCGCGGCAAAGCGGCGCCCCGAGGGCCGGGCAGGACGTCAGGGGGCGGCAGCCAGCCGGCTTGTAACCGGCCTTGCCGGCTGGTACCCACGGCACCCAGCCGGTTCGCCCAAGCAGCACCCGGCACCGGCGCTGCCAGAGGTCCATGCCCGCAACCACCCCCCTGACCCCGAGCGACTATCTGCGCGAGCCCGAGGCCATCTATGACCGCTCCTTCGCGATCATCGAGGCCGAGGCGGGAGCCACCCTTCGAACCCTGCCGCCCGAGTTGCGCCCGCTCGCCCGACGGCTGATCCACAGTTGCGGGATGACCGACATCGTCCAGGATCTCGCCTGGTCGGGACCGGTAGCCGAGGCGGCACGGGCTGCACTGGCCAAGGGCCGGCCGATCCTCGTCGATGTCGAGATGGTCAAGGCCGGGATCATCGAGAAGCGGCTGCCCCAGGGCGTGGCCGTCCGCTGCACGCTCGGCGATCCCGCCGTTGCGGCCCTGGCGGCACGGCTCGAGACGACGCGGAGTGCGGCCGCGGTCGAGCTCTGGCGGCCGGATCTCGCGGGTGCCGTGGTCGTCATCGGCAACGCCCCCACCGCCCTTTTCCATCTGCTCGAGCGGCTGCGGGACTGGCCGGAGCGGCCGGCGGCGATTTTGGCCCTGCCGGTCGGCTTCGTGGGTGCTGTCGAATCGAAGGAAGCGTTGATCACAGCCGGGCTCGAGGTTCCCTACCTGACGCTGCGCGGCCGGCGTGGTGGCAGTGCGATGGCGGCCGCCGCCGTCAATGCCCTCGCGGACGTCGCCGCTTGAGCGGCCACTGGCTCGATGTGATCGGCATCGGCGGCGAGGGCCCGGAGAACCTTTCCGCCGCCTGTCGGGCGTTGCTCCGCGATGCCCATCTGGTCGTCGGCGGCGAGCGGCATCTCGCCATGGTGGCCGGTCTCACCAGCGGCGAGACGGTCGCCTGGTCCTCCCCGATGCAGGCCACGATGGCCCGCCTGATCGCACAGCGCGGCCGGCCGCCCGCCGTGGTGCTGGCCTCGGGCGATCCCTTGTGGTTCGGCGTCGGCAGGCTCCTGCTCGAGCAGTTCCGGGCGGCCGAGCTCCGCTTTCACCCGCACGTCTCGGCCTTCCAGGTCGCCGCAGCACGGCTCGGCTGGCCGCTCGCCGAAACCGCGTGCCTCAGCCTGCACGGCCGCAGCCTCGATCGCCTCGGCCGGCATCTGGCGCATGGCCGAAGGCTCCTGCTCCTGACCAGCGACGGCGAGGCACCGGCCGCCATCGGCGAGCGCCTGGCCAAGGCGGGCTTCGGCCGCTCGATGCTCGTGGTGCTCGAGGATCTCGGCGGGGCGGACGAGCGCCGGGCGAGCTTTCGCGCTGATGAGGCGGCAAAACGCCGGTTCGGTGATCTGAACACGCTGGCCGTCCTGCTCGAGGCGGACGATTCGGCGGGCGAGCGGATCGGCCGCAGCCTGACCCCGGGCCTGCCCGATGCGGCCTTTCTCCACGACGGCCAGCTGACCAAGTGCGAGGTTCGGGCCATCACGCTCGCCCGGCTCGCCCCCCGCCCCGGCCAGCATCTCTGGGACATCGGCGCCGGGTCCGGGTCGATCGGGATCGAATGGCTGCTCGCCGGGGCGGCCACCCCCGACCACCCCACGACCGCCGTTGCCGTCGAGGCCGCGGCCGAGCGGGTGCCCGTGATCATCGAGAATGCGCATCGCCACGGCGTCCCGGAGTTGCAGGTAATCCAGGGCCAGGCCCCGACGACCCTGCCCGACGCACCGGACCCGGATGCGATCTTCATCGGCGGTGGCGTCGGCACGCCCCGCCTGATCGAGGCCTGCCTCGCCCGGCTCAAGCCCGGCGGCCGCCTCGTCGTCAACGCCGTGACCCTGGGTGGCGAGGCCCGGCTGCTCGACCTGCAGCGCCGGCACGGCGGCGACCTCTCGCGGCTCGCGATCAGCCGGGCCGAGCCGATCGGCCGGACGGTGGGCTGGAAATCGATGGTGCCGGTGACGCAATGGCTGCTGACCAAGGGGCGGCCGGCATGAGCGGCCGGCTGATCGGGGTCGGCGTCGGCCCAGGCGATCCGGGGCTCTTGACCCTGAACGCCGTGGCCGCGATCCGGGCTGCCCCCGTGGTCGCCTATCTCTCGGCCGAGGGGGCCGCGAGCCTGGCGCGAGCCATCGTCGAGGCGCATCTCCGGCCGGACCACGAGGAGCGCCTGCTCGAGGCCCCGATGCGCGCCGAGCCCGAGATCGTGGCCGGCTTCTACGACCGGGCCGCGGCCGACATCGCCCGCGACCTCGAGGCCGGCCGCGACGTCGCCCTCTTGTGCCTCGGCGATCCGCTGCTCTACGGCAGCTTCGTCTACCTCCTCGATCGCCTGCGCGACCGCTTCGCCTGCTCGGTGGTGCCCGGCATCATGTCCTTCGGCGCTGCAGCCTGCAGGCTCGGCCGGGTGCTCGCCCGGCGCCGCGACAGCTACACCATTCTTTCCTCGCTCCTGCCAGAGGACCGGCTCGAGGCGCTGATCGGAGCCAGCGACGCCGTCACCATCCTCAAGGTCGGCAAGCGCCTGCCACGGCTCAAGGCGATCCTCGCCCGCCAGGGACTGCTCGAGACCGCGGTGCTGGTCGCCTGGGTCGGCTGGCCCGAGGAACGGATCGTGCCGCTCGCCGACTGGCCGGACGGCGAGGAGGCGCCCTATTTCGCCCTGGTGCTGGCGGGCCCGCGGCCGTGAGCAGCACACCCCTGGTCTGGCATCTGGGGCCCCGCTCGGCACCCCTCGCCGAGCGCCTCGCCATGGCTTTGGGCACAGCCGACATCGCGGGCCCGGCGGTTGCCGCCCTGGTCGCCGCCTTCAGCGCGGGCCGGCCAATCGTCGCCATTGCCGCTGCCGGCATCGTCGTGCGCAGTCTCGCCCCGCTGCTCGCCGACAAGTGGCAGGAACCGCCCGTGGTCGTCGTCGACGAATCCTGCCGCTTCGTGATCCCGCTTCTGGGCGGGCATCGCGGTGCCAACGACCTCGCCCGCCGCCTCGCCCGCGCGATCGGCGCCGAGCCCGTCATCACCACCGCCGGCGACGCCCGGTTCGGCCTCGCCCTCGACGCCCCACCCCTGGGCTTTCGCCTGGCCCATCCCGAGGCCGCCAAGCCGTTCATGGCAGCGCTCCTCGAGGGGCAAGCTTGCAGGCTCGAGGACCCGGCCGGCCTCGCCCGGTGGCTTGCCGAGAGCCGGCTGCCACTCGCTGCCGACGGGCCACTGACCATCGAGGTGACCCACGCGGCGCGCCCGCCCGCCGCGGATCACCTGATCTATCACCCGCAGACCCTCGCCCTCGGCGTCGGCTGCGAGCGGGATGCCGCGCCAGTGGAGCTCGCCGATCTCGTCACCCTGACCCTGGCCGAAGCCGGCCTCGCGGCTGCATCCGTCGCCTGCGTCGCCTCGCTCACGCTCAAGGCCGCCGAGCCCGCGATCCAGGCACTGGCCCGAAGCATGGCCGTGCCCGCGCGGTTTCTCGACCGCGAGAGCCTCGCGGCGGAAACACCGCGCCTCGCCACCCCGTCGGCCGTGGTCGAGGCCGAGATCGGCATCCCCGGCGTCGCCGAGGCGGCAGCCCTTGCCGCTGCCGGACCCGAGGGCTGCCTCCTTGTGCCCAAGCGCAAGAGCCGGCGCTGCACCGTGGCGGTGGCCCTGGCAGCGGCCCCGATCGACCCCGCGACCGTCGGGCGGCCGCAGGGCAGCCTCGCTGTCGTCGGCTTCGGCCCGGGGGATGCCGCAACGCGCACGCCCGCCGTCGCCACCGTCTTGCGCGAGGCCGACCTCGTCATCGGCTACGGCCTCTATCTCGACCTCGTGGCCGACCTCACCGGCCATGCCGAACAGCAGCGCTATCCCCTGGGCGAGGAACGCGAGCGCTGTGCCGTGGCCATTGCGGCCGCATCCCGGGGCCGCAGCGTGGCGCTGGTGTGCTCCGGCGATCCCGGCATCTACGCCATGGCAGCCCTGGTGATGGAGATCCTCGACAAGACCGAGGACGAGGCCGCGGCGCGGATCGCCGTCACCGTCCTGCCCGGTGTGTCCGCCCTCCAGGTGGCGGCGGCACGGGCGGGCGCACCGCTCGGCCACGACTTCGCGGTCATCTCGCTCTCCGACCTCCTGACGCCGATGGCGGTGATCGAAGAGCGCCTCGAGGCCGCTGCCCGGGGCGACTTCGCGCTCGCCCTCTACAACCCCGTCTCGCTGCGTCGGCGGACAGCACTCGCCACCGCCAGGCGCATCCTCCTTGCCCATCGGCCACCGACCACACCCGTCGTCATCGCCCGCAATCTCGGCCGCGAGAGCGAGACGGTGACCACGACCACGCTCGAGGCCCTCGCGGTCGACCAGGTCGACATGCTCTCGATCGTGCTCATCGGGTCGAGCCAGACCCGGAGCTTCAGGCGGATCGACGGCGGCATCTGCACCTACACGCCGCGCGGCTACGCCGTCGGCCGCAACCCGGAGGGCGCATGACCGTCCACTTCATCGGCGCCGGCCCCGGTGCCGCCGACCTCATCACCGTGCGCGGCCTCAACCTGATCCGGGCCTGCCCAATGGTCCTTTATGCCGGCTCGCTGGTGCCCGAGGCGGTCATCGCCGAAGCGCGCGAGGATGCCACGGTGATCGACACCGCACCCTTGGACCTCGACGCCATCATCGCCCACATCAAGGACGCCGACGCCCGGGGCCAGGACGTCGCCCGGGTGCATTCCGGCGACCCCTCGCTCTATGGGGCGATCGCCGAGCAGACCCGAAGGCTCGATGCGCTCGGCATCGCCTGGACCATCACCCCGGGCGTGCCGGCCTTCGCCGCGGCCGCTGCCGCCCTCGGCCGGGAATTCACCCTGCCCGGCATCGCCCAGAGCGTGGTCCTGACCCGGACCGCCGTGCGCGCCTCGGCGATGCCCGAGGGCGAGACGCTCGAGGCCTTCGCCAAGACCGGGGCGACGCTGGCCATCCACCTCGCCATCAACAACCTCACCGAGATCCGCCGCCGCCTCGAGCCGATCCTCGGCCCCGATGCCCCCGTGGTCGTCGTCTATCGGGTCTCCTGGCCGGACCAGCAGATCATCAAGGGCACGCTCGCCACCATCCGCGACCAGGTGAAGGCCGCGGGCATCACTCGCACGGCCCTCGTCCTGATCGGCAAGGTCCTGGACGCCGAGGCCTTCAGCGACAGTCGCCTTTATGCCACCGACCACACCCACGTGTTGCGGCCGAAGCAGCGCAGCGGGACGCCCGCCCCGACAGCAAAGAGCAGAAGCGGCAGCGACCGTGCTGACGGCACCGGGTCTGCTCCCTAAGTCTCGGCCCGACGCGCCGCCCCCAATGACCGGAGTCCGCCGCATGCCTGTCGACAGCACGAACCCCCTCCTTGCCGACTGGAACGCGCCGTTCGGCCTGCCGCCTTTCGGCGCCATCGAGCCCGATCATTTCCAGCCCGCCTTCGAGGCGGCCCTGGCCGAGCATCGGGCGGAGCTCGAGGCGATTGCGACAGCTTCGGACCAGCCGGGCTTTGCGAATACCATCGAGGCGCTGGAGCTCGCCGGGCGGACGCTGCGGCGGGTGGCGCTGACCTTCTTCAATCTCGCCGGCACCGACACCAATCCCGAGATCCAGGCGATCGAGCGAAAGATCGCCCCGGTCCTCGCCCGGCACCAGAACGCCATCTACCAGGACAGCCGCCTCTTCGCCCGGATCGCGTCGCTGGTCGAGCGCCGGAACACGCTGGATCTTTCGGCCGAGCAGGCCCGCGTGCTCGACCGCTACCATACCGCCTTTGTGCGCAACGGTGCTGCCTTGGACGAGGCGTCGCGGACCCGGTTGGGTGCCATCGCCGAGCGGCTCGCGACCCTCGGCACGCAGTTCGCCCAGAACATGCTCGCCGACGAGCAGGCCTACGCCCTCGTCCTCGACGGCGAGGCCGATCTCGAGGGCCTGCCGCCCTTCGTCCGCGATGCAGCAGCCAGTGCCGCAGCGTCGCGCGGCCTCGAGGGCAAGCACGTCATCACGCTCGGCCGCTCCAGCATCGAGCCCTTTCTCAACTTCTCCGCCCGCCGCGATCTCCGCGAGACCGCGTTCAAGGCGTGGATCGCCCGCGGCGAGAATGGTGGTGAGACCGACAACCGGGCGATCATCCAGGAGACCATCGCCCTGCGGGCCGAACGGGCACGGCTCCTGGGCCATCCGAGCTTTGCCCACTACCGCCTCGCCGACAGCATGGCGCGAACCCCCGAGGCGGCCCTCGACCTCCTCCACTCGGTCTGGCAGCCGGCCCGGGAACGGGCCCTCGCCGACGCCGCCGAGCTGCAGGCCATCGCCCAGCAAGAGGGCCTGAACGAGCCGATCCAGCCCTGGGACTGGCGCTATCTCGCCGAACAGCGCCGGGCCGCCCGCTTCGCCATGGAGCCCGGCGAGGTCGAGCCCTATCTGCCGCTCGATCGGATGATCGAGGCCGCCTTCTATACGGCCGAACGGCTCTTCGGCCTCAGCTTCGAGGAAATCCCCGACCTCGAGCTCTACCACCCGGATGTCCGCGCCTTCGCGGTCAAGGACCAGAACGGCCGCCATGTCGGGCTCTTCCTCGGCGACTATTACGCCAGGCCGAGCAAGCGCAGTGGCGCCTGGATGAGCGTCTATCGCAGCCAGGAGAAGCTGGCCTCAGACATCCGGCCGATCGTCACCAATGTCATGAACTTCTCCAAGCCCGCCCCGGGCCAGCCGGCGCTGCTCGGCTTCGACGACGCGCGCACCCTCTTTCACGAGTTCGGCCACGCCCTGCACGGGCTGCTCTCGGACGTCACCTACCCCTATCTCGCCGGCACCAGCGTCGATCGCGACTTCGTCGAACTACCCTCGCAGCTCTTCGAGCACTGGCTCGAAGAGCCCGCGGTGCTCGAGCGCTTTGCCCGCCACCACGCGACCGGCGAGGCGATCCCCGCGAGCCTGATCGAGCGCCTCGCCGCCGCGCGCAACGCCGATCAGGGCTTCGCCACGGTCGAGTACACGTCTTGCGCGCTGGTCGATCTCGATCTGCATCTCTTGCCCGAGCCCGACGATCTCGACATCACCCGCTTCGAGCAGCAGAGCCTCGCCCGGCTCGGCATGCCCGAGGCCATCGTCATGCGCCACCGCCCGCCGCATTTCGCGCATCTCTTCTCGGGCGGCGGCTATGCGTCGGGCTACTACAGCTACATGTGGTCCGAGGTGCTCGACGCCGACGGCTTCGCCGCCTTCGAGGAGGCGGGCGACCCCTTCGATCCCGAGCTTGCCGACCGGCTCCTGGAGCACGTCTATGCCGCCGGCAACCGCACCGATCCGGTCACCGCCTACCGGCGTTTCCGCGGCCGCGATCCGGCGCCGGAGGCACTGTTGCGCAAACGCGGCTTCGCCTCGGCGAGCTGACCTTCAGGCGACGGTCTCGGCCAGCCGGATCTCGGCCACCGGCACCCCGTGATCGGAGCGGATGCGGTCCTTCCGGTCCCGGGTCAAGGTCTCGTCGACCAGATGGTCGTTGTAGACCCGGGCGTTCAGCACCTCGCCGATGCGCTTGGGGAACTGCCGGTAGAACTCCTGGCTCACCAGGATATGGTCGAGCAGCTCGTGCCGGCCGTTCCAGATGTGGGTGTAGGCGAAGCTCTCCAGGCTGATGCGGGCCTGAATGTCCATGACGTTGTAGAGCAGCACGTCCCAAATCGGCCGCTTCTGCTCTGCCGGCAGCCGAAAGAACGGCGGCTCGCCCGATACCGCATTGGTACTCACCGCGCCGATGCCATCGTTGAGGTCACCGAGCACGATGCAGGGCTCGCCGCGCTCGCCCGGCAGCGGGTCCCGGATCACGTCGAGCACCAGGGCGCGCAGGGCCGCCGCCTCGGCACCGCGCAAGAGCAGCGCCCGGATCGCACCCTTGGCCCGGACCAGCGGGTCTCGCGAATCCTCGCCATCGAGCAGCATCGGCCGCTTCGATTTGAGGTGCGCGACGAAGACCGTGCAGGGGAAACCATTGGGCAACCTCAGACGGGCCTTGAGCACTGGCCGGTTGAAGCTCGTGAACGGTACGTCCAGCACGCTTTCGACCCGCGTTGCCGGATGGATGGCCGGCACTTGAAGAACGGCCCGCGCCGGGAAGTCGACGATGGTCTCCAGCGCTTCGACCGGCAGCGTCGTGGCGATCCCGACCTTGGGCCCGAGCGCCTTGCCGTCCGCCTCGTTCTCCTCGGGCGTGGCCCCGGGTGCCCTGACGGTGGCGGCGCCGAAACCGGCGAGCGCCACCGCCTCGGCCAACGGCGCCTCGTGGAAAACCTCTTGAAAGCCGATGATCTGCGCGCCGGTCTCGGCGATCAGCCGCCCGGTCCAAGCCAGCTTCAGGGCGAGCTCGGCCTCTGAATAGGCCTTCGAGCTATAGAACGGGACGCCGGCTCGAACGAGATTGTAGGCATTGAAGCTCGCCACCTTGAGCGTCGTCATCCTCGCCCCCTCTTGTCACGCTGGCGCGGCGGTCCACCGCTTGCCCCGTGATTGCTTACCAGCAAGCTATCGACAGTTTTGCGACAAACGACCCCGGTCGCCTCTTTGGTGAGGCAGACGCCGGCCCGCTACTCGCTCCGCTCAGTCTGGCGGCGCCACCTCCAGCCGGCAGGCGATGCCCTGGAGGCACGCAGCCGCCGCCGGAAACCCCGCTCGAACCGGGGGATCGGCCGGCCGCCACGGCGTGGAACCGGACAAACCGCGCCTCGGGGTATGGCTCGCGGCCCGCACCAGCGCCGCATCCCCGGCGCATTTACATCTTGTTCATGCTGGCCTGCGATCATCCCGATACGTGAAACTGTCTCGGGTGGCCGCTGTGTCGGCCGCCGGTGCCCGGAGGGCAGGAGCATGGGCCGCTGCGTCGTCGATTGCGCCTCGATCACCGCTGCCGCATCGCGCTGGCCGACCGTGCCACCATTGCCCGCTACCCGGCCACAGCCCAAGGGAGCAGGTCCGATGCCATCGACCCTCATCGCACCCGTCAGCACAACAAAGACCACCCGCGCGTTCCTCGCCGATCGCCGCGGCGCCCTTGCCCCGGTGATCGCGGTCTTCATGCCGGTGGCCTTCGGCATGGCCGGCCTCGCGGTCGATGTCAGCAACAGCTTCGTCGAGCAGAACCGGTTGCAGACCGCGGTCGACGAAGCGACGCTGGTCGCCGTCCAGGCGCTGCCCGACGAGGCCGCCGCGCGCGCCGCCGCCATCCGCGCCTTCGACGAGCACTACAACACCATGACGACCCGGGCGCGACATGAGGCGGGCGAGGTGGAGGAGCGGGTATCGCCGACCAATATCAGCTTCGGCCGCTGGGATCCGGCGACCCGGACGGTCGTCCCGGTCACGACCGAGGACCCGACGCCCAACGCCGTGGCGCTCGACGTCAGCCGCAGCGCCGCCGAGGGAAACGGGCTCGACACGTATTTCCTCGCGGCCCTAGGGATCAAGCAGCTGGATTTCGAGGCCAGCGCCGTAGCCCAGGCGCAGGGTGGCGGGTATGGCGGGCTCTGCATCCTCGCCCTCGAGCCGACGGCCGGCAAGGCGGTGCACGTCCAGGGCAATGCCGATCTCTCCGCCAATGACTGCCGCATCCACGTCAACTCGACCGCCGGCAATGCGATCCAGGTGACCGGGGGTGCGGGCGACATCTCGGCCGCCGACATCTGCGTCGCCGGCGGGGCGCAGAACAGTGCGCGCATGTCGCCGGCCCCGCGAACCGGCTGTGCCGCGCTCGCCGACCCGCTCGCCGCGTTCACCCCGCCGAGCTTCGGCACCTGCGATCACTTCGGTTTCACGGCCTCGGGCGGCCCGCCCGGCTCGGTGACGCTGCAACCCGGCGTCTATTGCGGTGGGCTGACGATCAAGAAATCGGTGACCATGGCGCCCGGCATCTATGTGATCAAGGACGGACCGTTCCTCGCCAACGGCAACGTCCAGATCGATGCCGATGGCGTCGTGCTGCATCTCGCCGGTGCGGGTGCCGTGATCGACCTCACCGGCCCGGTCGACATGGATCATAAGGCGCCGAAGACCGGTCCCTTCGCCGGCATCGCCGTCTACCAGGATGCGAGCGTGCCGGCCGACCTCACGAGCCGGATGGGCCAGGGCAACACGACGACCCGGATCGAGGGCACGATCTATCTGCCGGATCAGCATTTGAGCTGGGGCGGCACCCCGGGTACCACCCTGCCGCCCTGGACACTGCTGGTGGCGCGCACCGTTTACGTCTTCGGCAATGCCGGCTTGCGCGTCGACCACGACTTCGAGACCAGCGAGGTGCCGCCACC
>DAIRDJ010000096.1:0-15257 GCA_036796215.1 Geminicoccaceae bacterium | reverse complement strand
TCGCCGCGTACGGGTGTTGCCGATGTCTGCGGTCTATACAGAGGTGCGGCGCCCCTCCGTTACTTTAGATGACCTCGTCGCTGCGGTCGGTGGTTTCGCCGTAGCGGCGGAGGGCGGGTTGGCGCAGGCCGTCGTAGAGGTGCTCGGTGAGCGTTCGGATCTGCCGGCCCTCGCGGTCGAAAAGGCCGTTGCCCTGACGATCGCTCTCGACCAGGAACGGGCCGAAGCGCTCGACCTCGAAGACCCAGAGTGCCTGGGCGATGCCCATCTCCTCGAGCCAATAGACGTCTTTGACCCGGCGAACGCCGCGGCCGAGGAGAGCACCGGTGCCGTAGCCGACCGTGGTGAGATAGATGGCCGCGTTGGGCACGAAGTGCGCCTTGTAGTCCGCCTCCGACATGCCGCCCTTGCCGATGATCACCTTGCAGCCCGAAAGCGCGAACCACCGGGTGAGCCAGCGGCTGAAGCGGAAGCTGGCGGTGGCGGTGACGGCCCCGACGCGAAAGGTCCCGTCGGGCTCGACGCTGGCGGCGGGCGAGCAGTGGAAATTGACGTTGGAGAGGCTGGCGAGATCGACGGGAGGTGCGACGCCGTCGTCGATCAGCCGCTTGTAGAGCCCCTCGCGGCCCGTATAGACCACACCGTCGAGATAGACGACGTCACCGAGCGCCAGCTTCGCCAGGTCCTCGTGCTGCACCGGGGTTTGCAGGCGAACCTCGCGCATCGTGCTCATTCGATCCCCTCCCGCCGATGGTAGTCGGTGAACCATTGGGGATCGGTGCGGTAGGCGATGTTGCCGTCGGCATGGATCCGGGCGGTGGCACGCCTGGAGGAGAGGCAGAAGGTGTGCACGCTCATCGGCATGCCACCGGTATGCGTGTAGGCGATCTCGACGTGGCAATCGACGACCATGGACGAGCCGACGAAGCCCATCGGCCCCATGCCGATATTGTTGCCGATCGCCTTCAACTCGTCCTCGAGCGCTGCCACCTCGGGGTCGGGGTGGCGGTCGCCGACGGGGCGCAGACACGCCGCCTGCTTGCCGATGGCCATGCTGGTGTCCTTGGAACCGCCGAGACCCACGCCGACGATGGCCGGCTGACAGGCGAGGCCGCGCCGGCCGAACTGCATCAGCACATCCAGGAAGAAGCGCTTGATGCCGTCCCGGCCGTCGCCCGGAAAGAGCATCCGGTAGTCGGTGCCGAAGAGCCCGCCTTTGTGCACCGTCGTGATGTCGAGCCAGTCGGCTTCGGGCTCGAAGCTGTACTCGATCTCGGGTGCCAGGATACCGACATTGTTGTCGTGGTCCTTGCGGCTCAAGGGATGCACCCGGTTGGGGCGGAGGGGGATGTCGTGCGTCGCCCGGGCTGTTGCACGGCGCAGAGCCTTCTCCAGGGCGACGAATCCACCTTCGACCACGGCCTCGTTGCCGGCCTTGACGTAGTAGCGGGGGAGCCCCGTGTCGGCGCACATCGCCCGACGGTCCTCCTCGGCCACCTCCCAGTTCTCGACCATGGCCTCGAGCACGAAGCGGGAGAGCTCGTTCTTCTCGGTCGCCATCATGCCCTTGATGCCGTCGAGATAGTCGCGCGGGATCTCGATCGCGGCCTTCTTCATGATCTCGAGCCCGGCCGCCTCGATCGCTTCGGCCGGAATGGCGCGGGTCTTGTCCTTGACGAGCATGGTCCTACTCAGCGGCGTCGCGGGCCCGATCGATCAGCGACTGGCCCGGGCGGACATGGGTGAAGGCAACGGGCGAGGTCGAAACCACGATCTCGCCGTTGTCATGTCTGCATATGGTGTTGGCGGACTGATCGAGCGCCCCAGACGTCGGGAAATCGGTATTGAAATGCGCCCCTCGGGAATCGTCGCGGGCGATGGCGGCGGCGCAGATCGCCCGGCTGACCAGGAGTTGGCTCTCCAGATTGAGCCAGTCCTGCCAGGTGAGGTTGAAGCGGCGGTCGGGCGTAGCGATTCCGGTCGTCTGGAGCTCTACTTCGAGCTCGTGCAGCGCTGCTTGCGCGTCTTTCAGCCCCTCGCCCGAACGGATGATGCCGACATCGTCCCACATCAGGCGGTAGAGCCGTTCGCGGATGTCGTTCAGGTCGCCGACTGCCTGCTCCAACGGCCGCAGGGCGTGGGCCAGGGCTGCGTCGATCGCAGCCTGATCGGGCTCGGCGAGCCGGCCCTCGCGTCCGACCCAGGCAGCCATGGCATCGCCGGCGATGCCGCCGAAGACGGTGGAGTTGGCGACCCCGTTGCCACCGAGGCGGTTGGCACCATGCACACCGCCGGTGTCCTCGCCGGCAGCGAAGAGACCCGGCAGCCCGGTCGTGCAGTCGGGCTGGAAGACGACGCCGCCCATCATGTAGTGGGCGGTCGGCACCACCTCGACGAGGCCGGAGACGAGGTCGAAGCCGACATCGCGGCAACGCTCGACCATCCCTTTGAAGTCGCGGCGAACCATGGCGGCATCGAGATGGCGCATGGTGACGAAGAGGCCACCATTGGCGCCGGTCCGCCCGGCGCGCATCTCCCCGAACATGGCGCGGGAGACGATGTCGCGCGTGGCGCGTTCGGCCGCCGCGTCATAGCGGTCCATGAAGCGCTCGCCGGCTCCGTCGAGCAGATACCCCCCTGCCCCGCGCAGGCCCTCCTCGATAATGGTGCCGGTGAGCCGCGTCTCCATCCCGCCGGCGAGCAAGCCCGTGGGGTGAAACTGCACCATCTCCATGTCGCGAAGCGGCAGCCCGGCCCTGAGCGCCATCGCCATGCCGTCGGCGGATTTGTCGCCGGACGGCGTGTGGTAGAGATACATGGTCGGCCCGCCGCCCGTGGCGAGCAGCACGGCCTTGGCCCGGACGAGACGAAAGCCGCCGGTGCGCATCTCGAGCAGGAGCACGCCAGCGAGCCGCTCGCCGTCCTTGGCGGGGATGAGGGCCAGCGCACGGTGCTCCTCCAGCCTCGCGATGCCGCGGGCCATCACCTGCTCCATCAGTCGGCCGATGATCTCGATGCCCGTCAGGCTGCCTTTGTGGACGGTGCGGTCGAAGCTTTGGCCGGCAAACGCCTTTTGGTGCAGGGTACCGTCCGGATTGCGGTCGAAAAAGCAGCCGATCTCGTTCTCGAGCTCGTGCACCCGCTCGACCGCCCGGGTCACCAGCGTCCAGGCGAGCTCCTGGTGGTTAAGCCACTTGCCGCCCTCGATCGTATCCATGAAGTGCCGCTCGATCGAGTCCTCGGGCGCGAGCGCCACGTTGTAGCCGCCCTGCACCATCCGGGTGCAGCCGCATTTGCCCAAGAGACCCTTGACCGCGACGGTGATCTCGAGCTCGGGGGCGGCCTGCTTGGCGTGGAGGGCGGCAAAAAGCCCGGCCCCGCCCGCACCCAGGATCAGGATGTCGGTATCGTGGCGGTCGATGACCTCCGGCATCACCAGGCCGCCAGGAGGAAGAGAAGACCCGCCAGAATGGCAAAGCCGAAGGCGATGGCGATCCGGGTCTTCTGGGTATCGGACCAGGGCAGGAATTCGAGTGCGAGAAGGCGGAGACCGCCCGCCAGGTGCACGGCGAGCAGCACGACGAGGACAGTCTCGGCGAGCTTGACCAGCGGCTGTTCGGTCCAACTGAAGAAGGCATCGGCGGTGGCGGGCTCGAGCAGCAAGCCCAGCGCCAGGAAATGCAGTGGCAGGAAGAGGGCGAGCCCGACACCCGAGACCCGATGCACGACGAAGGCCCAGTAGGACGGGTGGTTGCGCAGCCCCATGCGCTGCGAGGTCGTGCTGGTCATGTCACGATCGCCACTCCACGCAGGCCGAGGCCGAGCACGAGGAGCCCGAAAACCGTCACACCGAAGTCGAGAGCTCGGCCGCGCCAGCCCGCCACCTCCGCGAGGACGGTGCGCAGGCCGATCGTGCCGTGGATGGCGGCCGCCACCACGAACAGGCCGTAGAAGCCGGCCCAGAGGAGGCTGCCCTCGGTGCGGCCCAAAATGGCCTCGGCACTGAGCCCGCTGCGGGTGGCGTAGACGATGACGCCGAGATGGACGAGCACGAGCGGCGCCATGACCAGGGCCGTCAGGCGCTGGAGGACGTAGAAACGAAGGGCGATCCTGCTCAAAGCTGCCCCTTCAGCGCCGCCTTCAGCGCCAGGCGCTTGAGACCCGCGATCGCGCCCGTGGGGTTCAGGCTGTTCGGGCAATAGCGGGCGCAGTTGCCCTGGCTGTGGCAGGCGAGGCAGCCGGAGCCTCGGGTCACGGCCCGCAGCCGGTCGGCATGGTCCCCGTCACGCACGTCGTTCATGAGCGTCCAGGCACGATTGAGGGCGGCCGGGCCCTGGTAGCCCGGATCCCAGGCAACGACATCGCAGGCGGCATGGCAGATGCCGCAATTGATGCACTCGATCCCGGCATCCGCCGCCTGCCGGGCGGGGCTCGCAGGCGGCACCACGGCGATCGGGTCGTCGCGGGTGGCGGTTGGCACGAAGCCGCCTTTGGCCTCCTGCCACTTCTCGAAGAAGCCGGTCATGTCGACGACGAGATCCTTGATCACCGGCATGCTGCGCAAGGGCCCGAGTTCCAGCGTGCCGGCCTCGGCGACCCGGTCGATATTGGCCCGGCAGGTCCAGCGCGGCTTGCCGTTGACCATCATCGCACAACTACCGCACATCCCGACCCGGCAGGCGAAGCGGTAGGCGAGCGTCGGGTCGAGCCGGCGCTGGATGTAGGTCACGACGTCGAGCACAGTCTGCTTCTCGCCCCTGGGCACGAAGAAGCGCTGCAGCTCGCCCGCGGCATCACCGCGCCAGACACGGACGTCGAGATCGGTCATCATTGGCGTTGCATGCCCCATTTCTGCACCGTTCGGGCCTCGATCCAGCGAAAGACCACGTTCTCGATCAAGAGGCCGATGATGATGACCATGGCGAGCCCGGCGAAAACCTTGTCGATCAGGAGTTCGTTCCGGTTCTGGAAGATGTACCAGCCGAGCCCGCCCGACCCCGAGCTCGCCCCGAAGACCAGTTCGGCTGCGATCAGCGTTCGCCAGGCAAAGGCCCAGGCGATCTTGAGGCCGGCGAGGATGGAGGGGAAGGCGGCGGGGATCAGAATGTGGACGACGTAGCGGATGCCGCTGAGGCCGTAATTGCGCCCGGCCATGCGCAGCGTCTCGGAGACCGCCATGAAGCCCGAATGCGTGTTCAAGGCCAAGGGCCAGAGCACGGCGTGGATCAGGACGAAGATGAGGCTCGCCTCGCCGAGCCCGAACCAGAGCATGGCGATCGGCAAAAGGGCGATGGCGGGCAAGGGGTTGAACATCGAGGTCAGGGTCGAGAGGAGATCGTTGCCGAGCCGGGTCGAGACCGCGAGCGAGGTCAGGACCATGGCGATGACGATGCCGATCACGTAGCCCTTGAACAGGGTCGAGATCGAGACCCAGGCCTTGAGCAGGAGGTCGTCGGCGGTCAACGACGCGACCAGCGCCTTGCCCATCGACCAGAAGGTCGGCAGCATCAAGGGATTGTTCAGGTAGCTGGCGTAGAGCTGCCAGATGAGTGCTATCGCGATCAGAATGGCGGCCCGGCGGATGGCCGTGACGTTCTGGATCTTCTCCCAGGTCGAGAGCGGCCGGGCGACGTCGCCGACATGGCCAGCGTCGTCGACCTGGACCTCGAACTCCTCGCGAATCGGCGGCTCGATCGCCTGCCGCCTTCCGGCATCGCTGCCGAATTCGCCGAGGCGCGCCTCAGCCATGGCCGGCGGCCTCCTCTTCCTCGATCCGATCGGCGAACAGCATGTCGTGGATGCGCTGCTGGGTGGTCTGGAAAGCGGTGCCACCGACCGTCCGGTGATCGTAGTGGTGGGTGTTGAGCTCGGCCTTGACCTGGCCCGGGTGCGGCGACAGGACGAGGATGCGGGTACCCACGATCATCGCCTCCTCGATCGAATGGGTGACGAAGAGGACGGTGAAGCGGATATCGTCCCAAAGGCGCAGGAGCTCGTCCTGCATCTTCCGCCGGGTGAGCGCGTCGAGCGAGGCGAAGGGCTCGTCCATGAGGAGGATCGTGGGCTCCATCGCCATGGCGCGGGCGATGGCGACGCGCTGCTTCATGCCGCCCGAGAGCATGTGCGGGTGGGCGTCGAGGAACTCCGTCAGGTTGACCTTGTCGAGATAGGCCAATGCCCGCTCCTCGGCCTCGCGCCTGCCGTATTTGCGCGTGACCAGAAGTGGGAACATGACGTTCTCCTTGACGGTCTTCCAGGGCGGCAGTTGGTCGAACTCCTGAAAGACCATCATCCGATCGGGGCCCGGCCCGTCGACGACCTGGCCTCTCAGCCGCATCGTGCCCTCGACGGGGCTCATGAAGCCGGCGACCCCCTTCAGGAGCGTGGACTTGCCACAGCCGGAGGGGCCGAGCAGGACGAAGCGGTCGGCACCGAACACCTCGAAGCTCACCCGGTAGGTGGCGGTGACCAGGTGCTTCTTGGTCTTGTACTGGAGCGTCACCCCGTCGACCTCGAGGAGTGGGGCGGCGGCCGGTGCCGCCGCCCGCACTTGTTGTGTCCGCTCGAGCGTCGCCTCGGTCGCCAACGATCAGCTGCCCGACTGATCGTGGATGTCCTCGAAGTAGTAGTCCTGCCAGGACGCCGGCAGGGTGTTGAGTACCCCGATCTCGTGCATGAACGCGGCGAACTTTATCGTGTTGTTGGGCGTGGTCGTATAGCTGATGTCCGGGTCCTCGATCATGCTCAAGATGAAATTCTCCTCCAAGCCGGAGCCGGTGACCCGGATATAGGTCGCAGCAGCTTCGGCCGGATCGGCCGCAATCAGCTCCATGGCCTCCTCGAGGGCAGCGAGGAAAGCGCCATAGGTGACCGGGTTGTCCTCGCGAAAGCTGGTGCGCGCCCAGACCGAGTTGAAGGTGTGCCGGCCGAGCACGTCGTAGGAGCTCAGGATGTTGTGGATGTTCTCGTGCTGCAGCTGCTGGTACTGGAAGGGCGGGCTGGTCAGGTGCGCCGAGATCCCAGCGACCCCGGAGATCATCTGTGCGGTGGCGTCAGGGTGCGGCAGCGACACCTGGTTGACCTCGAGCGCGTCCCACTGACCAAGCTGCTCGGCCGCGGCCATCTGCAGGACGCGTGACTGGATCGAGACCCCGGCGGCGGGCACGGCGATCTTGTGGTCGGGGGTGAAGTCGGCGAGACTCTGCAGGTCGGGATCGTTCGAATTGAGGAAGAGCGGCATGTCGTTGATGGCGGCAATGCCCTTCACGTCACCGTTGGTGCGATCCCAGATGAGCAGCAACGGCCCCACACCGCCGGAGCCCACGTCGACACTGTTGGACAACAGCGCCTCGTTCATCGCCTGGCCGCCGGAGAAGCGCGCCCATTCGACGGTGATGTCGATCCCGGCCTCGGCCCCGTGCTTCTCGATCAGTGACTGGTCGCGCATCACCTGCAGCGGCAGGTAGCCGATGCCGAACTGCTCGGCGATGCGGATCAGCCCTTCGGCAGACGCTGCGCCGGGCAGGCCTGCCAGCATGGCGAGGCCGAGCACTGTCGCGATGCCAGTGCGCCGCGTTGTCCCTGAAGTCGCCGTCCCTGAAGTCGCCGTCGACGTCGTCATGATGCCTCCTGCTGTTTCTGCTGTCGCCCCTCGGTCGGGCGTCCTTTGTCGGTGCGGCCCGCAGTCGGCAACCGGCGTTGCAAGCCTATCTTTTGCCAGCCTTGTCGCAGGAAGCTAACTGGTCGCACGTTTTGCCGTCAAGCAAGCCGGGCCCGAGGCTCGATCACCTGGAGACGACGACATGGCCGAAGCGGCCTGGACCGCCATGAACAGCGGCGTGATTCGCCAGCCCATCGACCCCGCCGACCTCGGCACTGCCGTGATCGAGCCCGAGGGCGCCTTCGAGGCGGGATCCTATGCCTCCTTCACCCTCACCTACACGGCCGGCACCTACGGCATCGACGATACCGGAGCCTTGCGCATCTGCTTTCGCTTCGCGTCCGATCAGACCCCACCGCAATTCACCGATCCGAAGGCCCCGGGCTACACGGTGATCGAGGCCTCGAACGGGGCGATCCTCGACTACCGCTTCGATCCCAAGGCCAATGTCCGCCCCTGGGACAGGACACTCTACATTAGGGTCGTGCAGGGCTATCTCGAAGCAGGCGACCGGATCACCGTCCGCTTCGGCGTGACCGACGGGGGCTCGCCCGGTATGCGGCTGCAGACCTTTTGCGAGGACACGTTCGAGTTTCGAGTCCTGGTCGACCCGATCGCCACCTTCAATTTCCAGCCCTTGCCGGTCCAGCCGATGATCGCCCTGGTGCCGGGGGCTCCGGTGCGGTTCGTCGCCGTGCTGCCGACGCTGCGCCGGGTGGGCGAGCGCTTTGCCTTGAAGCTCAAGGGCGAGGATCGCTGGGGCAATCCGTCCGACCGCTGCAACACAACGTTCCGCCTGCGCGCCAGCGCACCGATCCATTGCCTGCCGGAGAGCGTCACGCTCGAGCCCGGCGAGCGGGCGTTCAGCATCGATGATCTGAGCGTCGCCGAGCCTTGCGATCTCGAGGTCGAGCTGCTCGATGCCGCGGGTGCTGTCGTCGCCCGGAGCAACCCGTTGCGCGTCGTGGCCGAGAGCCCTTTCGTCCACTGCTGGGGCGATCTGCACGGCCAGACCGAGGAGACGATCGGCACGGGCAGTGCCGAGGCCTATTTCCGCTTCGCCCGCGACCTCGCCTTCGTCGATGCCGCAGCACACCAGGGCAACGACTTCCAGATCACCGCCGCGTTCTGGGCGGAGCTGAACCGGCTCACCGGGGCGTTCGACGAGCCAAACCGCTTCGTGGCCCTGCCCGGCTACGAATGGTCCGGCAACACGGCCCTGGGCGGCGACCGCAACGTCTACTTCCCGACCGAAGGACGGACCATCCGCCGCTCCAGCCATGCCTTGATCGAGGACCAGCATGACCTCGAGACGGACTGCACGACTGCGGCCGACCTCTTCGAGGCCTTCGCCCGCAACGAGGAGTGGGACGTCGTCTGCTTCGCCCATTGCGGCGGCCGCCATGCGGACCTCAGGCGCGGGCACGACGGCCGGTTCGAGCGCTCGGTCGAGGTGCATTCGGCATGGGGGACCTTCGAATGGCTCGTCCACGACGCTTTCGATCTCGGCTTTCGCGTCGGCATCGTCGGCAATTCCGACGGCCACAAGGGCCGGCCGGGGGCGAGCTACCCGGGCGCCGGCAAGTTCGGCGCCATCGGCGGGCTCACCTGCTACCTGATGCCCGAGCTCAGCCGCCCTGCCCTGCTCGACTGCCTGCGCCGGCGTCGCCACTACGCCACCACGGGCGGGCCCGGGGGCCGGCCGGTCATCGACCTGCACGCCCGCTTCAGCAGCGACGCCCGGATCTTCCACGATGACCCGGCCCTCGGCGGCAGCCCTGCCGGTCTGGCCCGGGAAGCGCTGATGGGCGACATCGTCCACTTGCCCGAGGGCGAGGTCGAGCTTCACCTGGATGTCCTGGCCTCGAGCGGGATCGAGCGGGTCGAGCTTTTCAACGGCAAGGAGCTGATCCTGACCCTTCGGACGTATGGCGAGGCCGAGCTCGGCAACCGCATTCGGGTCCTCTGGGAGGGGGCGACCTATCGCGGTCGGGCCCGCGAGGTGATCTGGGACGGCCAAGCCACCTTCCACGACACCGGCATCCGCGAGGCCCGGCCGATCAATTTCCTCAACCCGGACAAGACCCTCGACCGGGTTGGTGCCAACGTCCTCGCCTGGCGAGCGCTGACCACCGGCAATTTCGGCGGCTTCGAGGTGCTGCTCGACGGCGGCGAGGAGGGTCGGCTGGAACTCGCGACCCCGCTCGTCCAGCTCGACCTGCCACTCGCCGAGATCGGCCTCGAGGACCGGGTCCTCGCGGTCGACGGCCCGCTGCCGCGGCTGCTGCGCGTCTACCGACTGCCAGCGATCAATACAGCGCGTCGCCTGCAGGCAACCCGCCGCGTGGCACTTCGGCCCACCGGCGACAACCCGCTCTTCTTGCGTCTGACGCAAGAAGACGGCACCCGCGCCTGGACCAGCCCGATCTACGTTTTTCGGGCAAAAGCTCAGGACTTGCAGCCGACATGACGGCGAGATGGACGGTTGATGAGCAAACTAGACGCTTAAGTCATTTTCATCATCTTTGCTTCGTGCCGCATTTATAGCTCTAAGCAGGGCGTGGTGGCCCGAAGTTCTCAGTGATGGAGTCGAATCAATGGCACAGATCAGCGAGTGGTGGACGTCGACCAAACCCTACGTGGTCGGGGGGGGTGATCGGGGCGGTGGCGGTGCCCATTATCGGCATCTGGGGCGGCCAGCTGGTGACGGCGGGCACCCTGAACAATCAGGTCACTTCGGTCACGGTCGATACGCAAGCGCGGATTTGTGCCGCACTCGCCCGTGACCACCATCTGGAATCGGGCGGGGAGAGCCTCGCCGGGCACCAGAACCGCCAGACGCGCGAGGCGCTTGCCCGCGAGTTCGCGGTGATGCCGGGCCACGACACGGCTGACGACGCCGTCAGACGGGCGTGCATCAACCTCCTGGCCCGTACGGCCTGAACACTGGCGCACATCGAGCCGGGCGGCGACCACCCGGTTGCCGCCCGGTCCGACTTGGCGGTCGCAGCCCCTGGGACGCTCGACAGGGAGGCTACATGCCGCGCGCCGCGCGGGTGGAGGAAGCGGATCAGGCAGCGGGACGACCGGGAGCGCCGCGATCCGCGGCCGGGCCGGCGACCCGGTCGATCCTATTCGCTAAGTGCCGGCACCTCATCTCGTACAACGGGCCTCGCCGGGCTCGGGGCGCAAAGCCGCCCCGCCCGCGCGGCTGGCCGATGCGGCTGGACCAGCCCACTCGACCCCCATGGCTGATCGCCGCAACGGTCAGTCGATCGCGAGGGCGAAGCGTTCGATAACGCTCGGCTGCACGACGCCGGCGTGCAGCAGCAGGAGGAGAAGCTGGGCGTCGAGACCGTTGCCTCGGGCGATGGCGGCATCGATCCGGGCCTCGACCGCTTCGGCGAGGGCATCGTCATTGGCACCGGCAAAAGCCTCGCCACCGATCATGCAATAGCCGATGAGCTCGGCTGCGGCCGCATAGTCCGGGGCTTGAGGGGTGCCGGTTTCGGCCTGGAGCAGGCGCAGGGCCGCGAGCTCCACGGCGTCCGGCACCAGGGCCGGGTGGAGGTCCACGGCCCTCAATGCATCGTCGAGCTGGCGCAGCTCGCGTGCCCGGCCGAAGCGCCCGAGAAAGCCGAACATTTCCTGGGTCTAGCCGATACCGACCGTACCGGCGAGCCAGTCCCTAAAGTCGGCAAAGGCCAGACGCTCGCCCACCACGGCAGCAAGTCGCTCGCCGATCAGTGGTGCGAACTTGTAGCCGTGGCCCGAGAACCCCGCCAAGATCAGAGCGTTGCCGCAGGTTTCTGCGATGAAGCGCTCATCCTCGGTGAGCGTGTAGAAGCAGGTCTTGGCCTCGTGCACGCGGTAGCTGTCGGCGTCCTTCAGGCGGCGGCGGGCGGCCTCGCGCACCCGGGCGATCTCGGCCTCGGTCGCGGTACGGTCGGCGTCGGGGTCGCCGCCCTTGGAGAAGCAATGGTCGCCGAACTTGACCGGCAGGCCGCGCAGGGGTGGCACGGCATAAAAAACACTCTGCTGGTCGCCCTGCAGCACGTCAGTGAGCATGGTGGTGCCCGCCCAATGGGCGGCCAGGTCATCGGGCGGGTCGACATAGAGGACCGCCTGGCGCGACGGGGTGAGCTGCCGGGCGAGGCTCGGAACGAGGCGGCTGGTCCAGACCCCGGCGGTGACGACGAGCCGGTCGCCTTGGAGTTTCTCGCCCCCGGCGAGTCGCACGGTGGCCATCTCGGGCCCGAGCGCCACGACCTCGGTCGCCGGGCGAAGGTCGACGCCGGCGTCAGCCAGCCAGTGGGTCAGATCCTGTGCGATCGCGTCGGCGAAAAGGGCGCCGGCGGTGGGCGAATAAAGGGCGTAGTCGACCTGCTCGGCGTCGATCAGTGAAAACCGGCGGCGGATGGCGGCACGGTCGAGCTCGGCATAGGCAATACCCAGGGCGTCCATCGAGCGGCGACTACCATCGATCCAGGGATCGTCCGCGGGGCCAGAGAGGAATTGGCCCGTTGGGGCGTAGTGGATCCGGCCGAGATCGCGCCAGAGTCGCTCCCAGGCAGGATAGGCCAGGGCCACCATCGCGGCATAGCCGTGCTCGGCACCGTACATGAAGCGGATGAGGCGGTGGTGGTCGATCGACGAGGCCAAGGGATTGGGCAGCGGCCCGCGCTCGAGAAGGGTGACGCCATGCCCGGCGTGGATCAGCGAGCGGGCGGCCGAGAGGCCCATGATCCCGCCGCCGACGACGATGATCTTCAAGCCCGGCGATCCAGCACGAGATTGGCCGCGACCAGGTCCTCGATCGCGGCCCCCACCGACTTGAACACCGTGACCTCGTCTGCGGTGGTACGGCCCGGGTGCTCGCCGCGAGCGAGTTCGGCAAGCTCGGCGCGGATGGCGCCAGCATCGATCGCCCCACTCTCGATCGCCTGCAGGATGTCACCGGCCTCGGCCAGCGCCCCACCGCGGGTGTCGACGAAGAGGCTGGCGCGGGCCATCAGCGCATCGTCACTCTCGCGCAAGGTGCGGTTGAAGGCACCGACCAGATCGACATGCGCCCCGGGTTTGACCAGATCGCCCCGGACCAGCGGCGCGGCACTCATGGTGGCGGCCGAGACGATGTCGGCCTCGGCCAGCGCGGCCTCGAGGTCGCTCGTCACCGCGACGGTGTGGCCCTCGCTCGCGAGGCGCTCGGCCAGCAGGTCGGCTTTGGCCATCGTCCGGTTCCAAAGCGTCACCCGGGCGATCGGGCGGATGGCGGCCATCGCCGGCACCACCATGGCAGCCACCGCCCCGGCGCCGATGACCAGGTGTTGGCTGGCCTCGGGCCGGGCCAGATAGCTGGCCGCAAGGGCCGAGGCCGCCGCCGTGCGCCGCTCGGTGATCGCCTTGCCGTCCATGACGGCGAGCGGGGTGCCGGTCGTCGCATCGAAGAGGAGGTAGAGGCCGTCGACAGTCGGCAGGCCGCGGGCCTCGTTGCCGGGTGAGACCTGGACGATCTTGACGCCCAGCCGCCGGTCCCGCTGCCAGGCCGGCATGATGAGCAGCGTCGCGTCGTCGGCACCGCTGCGCGGCACGCTGTGATGGTGGCGGACGGGGGCGTCGCAGCCGGCGGCAAAGCCCTGGCGTAGCGCCTCGATCAGCGCCGGGAACGGCAGGGCGTCATCAACGGCGGCGCGATCGTGAACCGGAAGCATCAGCCGGCGGGCGGCGGCCGGCTCAGCGCCGCGGAGCTGCCAGGGCCAGGGCGTCCTGGCGCTGCTTCGAGCGCTCTACGGCGCGCTGCTCCTCGGCCAGTTCCTGCTGCTTCTGCCGGTAGGCCTCGGCCCGCGCCTTGCGCCGCAGGGTGCGCCATTCGCTGCGCATCTCGCTCTCCGAGAGCCAGAGCGAGAGGCCGCCCAGAATGGCACCGATAGAGATCCCGATCAGAAACACGGTGAAGACGGGCAGCTCGATCACCGGCAGCGGCAGCGGGAAGAAGTTGACATCGACCCGGCCGCGATTGGCGACCGAGAAGGTGACGATAACGATCAGACCAATGATGGCGAGCAGGGATCGCAACAGTTTCGCCATCAGGGCTCTCCTCGGTTCGGTTAAGCGTGCTCGGGCTGTTGGTCGGGTTCGCTCAGGCCTTGTTGAGCCGCTCACGCAGCTCCTTGCCGGTCTTGAAGTAGGGGACGAGCTTGGGCGGCACCTGCACCTCGTCGCCGGTGCGCGGGTTGCGGCCCGTGCGCTCGCCGCGCGGCCGCACGGAGAACGCGCCGAAGCCGCGCAGCTCGACCCGATTGCCGCTGGCGAGCGCCTCGCCGATCTCGTCGAATACGGTCGAAACGATCCGCTCGAGATCACGCAGGAACAAATGCGGATTGGCCTCGGCAAGCCGCTTGATCAGGTCCGACTTCGTCATATCCGTTTCCACCCGGTCGCCGCGGCCACTATTCACCGCAAGCTTGGCAAAGCGGAGCCTTAGCGTCAAGCGAGCCGCCGCCTCGACCGAGGTCGGTTGGCGGCGAGACAAACCCCTGCGTTCAGGCGCTAAGCCTTGACTTCTGCGACGAAAAGCGCCGCCGGGTCGTACCCGACGGCGCGTCACGTCACGCGAGGGACGAGCCCGCTCACCTGGTCTCGTCTTCGGCCTTCTCTTCCTGCTGCTTCTGCCGCAAGGCTGCACCCAGGATGTCGCCGAGGCTCGCACCGCTGTCGGACGAGCCGTACTCGGCCATCGCCTGCTTCTCGTCGGCGATCTCCAGCGCCTTGACCGAGAGCGTCAGGCGGCGGCTGCTGGCGTCGATATTGGTGACGCGGGCATCGAGCTTCTCGCCCACGGCGAACCGCTCGGGCCGCTGCTGGTCGCGGTCGCGGCTGAGCTCGGCCTTCCTGATGAAGCCCGTGGCCCCGGTCGTGGTCTCGACCTCGATGCCGCCCGTGGTGATCTCCTTGACCGTGCAGGTGACCCGATCGCCCTTCTTGATGCCCGACGTGGCCGCCTTGAAGGGGTCGGCCTGGAGCTGCTTGATGCCGAGGCTGATCCGCTCCTTCTCGACATCGACGTCGAGCACCTGGGCCTTGACCAAATCGCCCTTGTTGAAGCGCTTGACCGCCTCCTCGCCGGGCTCGGCCCAGTCGATGTCGGAGAGATGCACCATGCCGTCGACCTCGCCGTCGACGCCGATGAAGAGCCCGAACTCGGTGATGTTGCGGATCTCGCCCTCGACGGTCGAGCCCAGCGGATGTGCCTCCAGGAAGGCCTCCCATGGGTTCGGCAGGGTCTGCTTCAGGCCGAGGCTGATCCGGCGCTTGTCCGGGTCGACCTCGAGGATCATCACTTCGACCTCCTGGCTGGTCGAGACGATCTTGCCGGGGTGGACGTTCTTCTTGGTCCAGCTCATCTCGGAGACGTGGACCAGGCCTTCCACGCCGGGCTCCAACTCGACGAAGGCGCCGTAGTCGGTGATGTTGGTAACCGTGCCCTTGAACTTGGTGCCGACCGGGTATTTGAGCTCGACACCCTCCCACGGATCCGCCTCAAGCTGCTTCATGCCGAGGCTGATGCGCTGGGTCTCGCGGTTGAAGCGGATCACCT
>DAIRDJ010000095.1:0-15257 GCA_036796215.1 Geminicoccaceae bacterium | reverse complement strand
CAATCGTCCCGATATTCGCATGCGGCTTCGTCCGCTCGAATTTCGCCTTCGCCATCTACCGTCTCCGTCCTCTGCCTGCTTCGCTTCGCGTTGCTACGATCAGGCGTATTTCGTGCGAATCTCTTCGGCCACCATCTGCGGAACCGCATCGTAATGGTCGAAATGCATGGTGTACTGGGCCCGCCCCTGGGAGAGCGAGCGCAGCGTGTTGACATAGCCGAACATGGTGGCGAGCGGCACCATGGCGTTGACCACCTGGCCGTTGCCGCGAGGCTCCATGCCGGTCACCTGGCCGCGCCGGCTGTTCAGGTCGCCGATGATGTCGCCCATATACTCGTCGGGGGTTACCACCTCGACCCGCATGATCGGCTCGAGCAGCTGCGGACCGGCCTTGGCCGTACCCTCCTTGAAGGCGGCGCGGGCCGCGATCTCGAAGGCCATGACCGAGCTGTCGACCTCGTGATAGGCACCGTCGATCAGCCGCACCGACACATCGGTCATCGGAAAGCCCGCGATGATGCCGTTCGACATCGACTGCTCCAGACCCTTGGCGACGCCCGGGATGTACTCCTTGGGCACCGAACCGCCGACGACCTTGCTCTCGAACTTGAAGCCCGTGCCCTTCTCGCCCGGCTCGAAGACCAGCTTGATGCGGGCGAACTGGCCCGAGCCACCGGTCTGCTTCTTGTGCGTGTAGTCGATCTCGGACGACTTGGTGATCGTCTCGCGATAGGCCACCTGCGGCGCGCCGACATTGGCGTCGACCTTGAACTCGCGCTTCATCCGGTCGACCAGGATCTCGAGATGGAGCTCGCCCATCCCCTTGATCACGGTCTGCCCGCTCTCCTCATCGACGCCGACCCGGAACGACGGGTCCTCCTGCGCCAGCTTGTTCAAGGCGATCGACATCTTCTCCTGGTCGGCCTTGGTCTTGGGCTCGACCGCGACCTCGATCACCGGCTCCGGGAATTCCATCCGCTCGAGGGTGATCGGCTTGCCAGCGTCCGAGAGCGTGTCGCCGGTCGTCGTGTCCTTGAGGCCCACGAACGCCACGATATCGCCGGCCTGGGCGTCCTTGATCTCCTCGCGAGTGTTGGCATGCATGAGGAGCAGACGGCCGACGCGCTCGCGCTTGTTCTTGACCGTGTTCTGCACGTAGGAGCCGCTCTCGACCTGGCCCGAATAGATCCGCGCGAAGGTCAGCGAGCCGACGAACGGGTCGGTCATGATCTTGAAGGCGAGCGCCGAGAACGGCTCCTCGTCCCTCGGCAGCCGGGTCAGAACTTCCTCGCTGTCAGGCTTCAGCCCCTCGGTCGGCGGCAGGTCGTTGGGCGACGGCAAATAGTCGACCACCGCATCCAAGAGCGGCTGGACACCCTTGTTCTTGAAGGCGGAGCCGGACAGCACCGGGGTCAGCTTGTTGGCGATCGTGCCCTTGCGGATGCAGGCCTTCAAGGTCGCGACATCGGGCTCCTGGCCCTCAAGATAGGCCTCCATGGCGTCGTCGTCGAGCTCGACCGCGGCCTCGATCAGCGCCGCGCGGTGGGCAGCGGCCACCTCGGCATACGCGGCGGGGATCTCGGTATAGGAGAACTGGGCACCGAGGCTCTCGTCGTGCCAGATGATCGCCCGGTTCTCGACCAGGTCGATCACGCCCTTGAACTCGGCCTCCGAGCCGATCGGCATGTTGATGATCACCGGATGGGCCCCCAGCCGATCGCGCATCATCGCGATGCAGCGGTCGAAGTTGGCGCCGGTGCGGTCCATCTTGTTGACGAAGCACATCCGCGGCACGCGGTATTTGTCGGCCTGGCGCCAGACGGTCTCCGACTGCGGCTCGACACCGGCGACACTGTCGAAGACGGCAACGGCACCGTCGAGCACCCGCAACGAGCGCTCGACCTCGATGGTGAAGTCGACGTGGCCCGGCGTATCGATGATGTTGATCCGGTGGTCGTTCCAAAAGCAGGTCGTGGCAGCGGACGTGATCGTGATGCCGCGCTCCTGCTCCTGCTCCATCCAGTCCATGGTCGCCGCGCCGTCGTGCACCTCGCCCAGCTTGTGCGACTTGCCGGTGTAGTAAAGAATGCGCTCGGTGGTCGTCGTCTTGCCCGCGTCGATATGGGCCATGATGCCGATATTGCGGTAGCGCTCGATGGGTATGGTGCGTGCCATGACTGTCGTTCCGTTCCGCCGCTTACCAGCGATAATGCGAGAAGGCGCGGTTGGCTTCGGCCATCCGGAGCGTGTCCTCGCGCTTCTTGAAGGCGGCACCGCGGTTGTTGGCGGCGTCCTGGAGCTCGTTGGCGAGCCGGTCGGTCATCGTCTTCTCGGCCCGCTTCTTGGCGGTGCCGATGATCCATCGCAGCGCCAGCGCCTGCCGGCGATCCGGGCGGACCTCGATCGGCACCTGATAGGTCGCACCACCGACGCGGCGCGACTTGACCTCGAGGGTCGGCTTGACGTTCTCGACTGCCTCGTGGAACAGCTCGATCGGATCCCGGCCGGTGCGCTGCTTCAACCGGTCGAGGGCGCTGTAGAAGATGGCCTCGGCCACCGACTTCTTGCCGTCTTCCATCAGGCAGTTGATGAACTTGGTCACCACCAGATCGTTGAACTTGGGATCGGGATTGACTTCCCGCTTCTCGGCCGCACGACGCCGCATCGCTCGTCTTCCTTGGTTGGCTTACTTCGGGCGCTTCACGCCGTACTTCGACCGGCCCTGCTTGCGGCCGTTGACCCCCTGCGTATCCAGGGTGCCGCGGATGGTGTGGTAGCGCACACCGGGCAGGTCCTTGACGCGACCACCGCGGATCAGCACGACCGAGTGCTCCTGCAGGTTGTGGCCCTCGCCCGGGATGTAGCTCGTCACTTCGAAGCCATTGGTCAGCCGCACGCGGGCCACCTTGCGCAGGGCCGAGTTCGGCTTCTTCGGTGTCGTCGTGTAGACGCGCGTGCACACCCCCCGCTTTTGCGGACAGGCCTGCATCGCGGGCACCTTGTTGCGCTTGGCGGGGACGTGACGCCCCTGATTCACCAGCTGATTGATCGTCGGCATAGTCCAAACTTTCCTCGTCTGACGACGCAAACAGGGGCAACCGGCAAATTCTCGAGCCGGTTACCCGAACCACACGAACAAAAAAGCGGCCAACTGCCAGAAGGCCTCGGCCACTATCGTCCGATCGATTGTTCGTCGCCGTTGATCCGGTGCAGCGTCTGATCCGCGAGGGTCACCACCAGCACCCGAGATGCGCGTGGGGGCCTTCTAGGCGTCAGTGCCGAAACGGTCAAGTGCATTCGGCGCGGCGGCCCGCGACCGCCTGCCCCACCAAGACGCCAGCGTATTTCGGGGGCCGAGCGCAGATGGGATCCTCGCGCCAAAATGCAACGAGGCCGCCCCCGAAAAGGGGCGACCTCGCGCCGACAGTCGGACAGCTGCGCCGCTACTCGGCCGACGGCATCTCCGAGAAGGCCGGGATGCGCATCGGATCCTCGTCGGGGCCGATCTCGGCCGGCGGCGCGAACCGCTCGTCGCCCGCCTTCAGCTTCTTCAGCCGCTGCAGGACGCCGCCGGTGCCGGCCGGGATCAGCCGGCCAACGATGACGTTCTCCTTGAGACCCTGCAGCCGGTCGATCTTGCCGGAGAAGGCGGCATCGGTCAGCACTCGCGTCGTCTCCTGGAACGAGGCTGCCGAGACGAAGCTCTGCGTCTGCAGGCTCGCCTTGGTAATGCCCTGGAGCACCGCGAAGCAGGTTGCCGGCCGGCGATCCTCGAGGATCGCCCGCTGGTTGACCCGATCGAACTCGATCCGGTCGACCTGCTCGCCGACCAGGAATGTCGTGTCGCCCGGGTCCACCACCTCGATCTTCTGCAGCATCTGCCGGACGATGGTCTCGATGTGCTTGTCGTTGATGGTCACACCCTGCAGGCGATAGACCTCCTGGATCTCGTGGCAGAGGAACTGGGCCAGGGCCTCGACCCCCAGGACGCGCAGGATGTCGTGCGGCACCGGGGTGCCGTCGACCAGCGGATCGCCGGGCTTGACCAGATCACCCTCCTGCACGGCGACATGCCGGCCCTTGGGGATCAGGTACTCGACCGGCTCCATGTCCTCGTCGGCCGGGATCAGCTTCAGCCGCCGCTTGTTCTTGTAGTCCTTGCCGAACTCCACCTTGCCCTCGATCTCGGCCATGATCGCCGGGTCCTTGGGCTTTCTCGCCTCGAACAGCTCCGCCACCCGGGGTAGACCGCCGGTGATGTCGCGGGTTCGCGACGCCTCCTTCGGCAAGCGGGCGAGCACGTCGCCGGCCTGCACCTCGGCCGCGTTCTCGATGGTGAAGATCGCACCCACCGGCAGATAGTGCCGCGCCTCGTTGCCGGACGGCAGGATGATCGGCTCGCCCTCCTTGCTCTGCAGCAGGATCGAGGGCCGGAGATTGCCGGACCGCGCGTTCTGCCGCCAGTCGATCACCTCCTTCGAGGCCTTGCCCGTCGTCTCGTCCTGCACCTCGCGGAAGCTCAGACCCTCGACGAGATCCTGCAAGGCGATGACACCCGCGGACTCGGCCACCACCGGCAGGGTGTGCGGGTCCCACTCGGCGATCAACACGTCCTTCTCGACCCGGCTGTCCGGCGCCACCTTCAGCCGGGCGCCGTTCGGCAGCTTGGCGCGCAGCTTCTCGCGGCCGACCTCGTCGTAGAGGACGACCTCCGAGTTCCGGCCGAGCACCACCGTCCGGCCGCTGCTGTCGGTCACCAGCCTGGGGTTGAGGATCTTCACCTCACCACCAACCGGGGCCTCGATCGCCGACTGCTCGGCCTGGCCTTGCGCTGCACCGCCGATGTGGAAGGTGCGCATGGTCAGCTGCGTGCCGGGCTCGCCGATCGACTGGGCGGCGATCACACCCACCGCCTCGCCGATATTGACCGGCGTGCCGCGGGCGAGATCGCGCCCGTAACAGGCGGCACAGACACCACCCGAGCTCTCGCAAGTCAGCACCGAGCGGACCTTGACCGTGTCGATGCCGAGCGCGTCGATGCGTCGGGCCAGCACCTCGTCGACCAGGGTTTGCGCGCCGATCACCACCTCGCCGGTCTGCGGTGCCGCCACGTCCTCGGCCACCGTCCGGCCGAGCACCCGCTCGCCGAGCTCCTCGTCCGCCGCGGCCGTGAGCGTGATGTGCTGCTCGGTGCCGCAATCTTCCTCGACGATGACGCAGTCCTGCGCCACGTCGACCAGCCGGCGGGTGAGGTAGCCCGAGTTCGCCGTCTTCAAGGCGGTGTCGGCCAGACCCTTCCTGGCCCCGTGCGTCGAGTTGAAGTACTCGAGCACCGAGAGCCCTTCCTTGAAGTTGGAGATGATCGGCGTCTCGATGATCTCGCCCGAGGGCTTGGCCATCAGGCCGCGCATCCCGGCCAGCTGCTTCATCTGCGCCGGCGAGCCACGCGCACCCGAATGCGCCATCATGTAGACCGAGTTCGGCTGCCTGTAGCGGCCATCCGACAATCTGGTGTGATGGACCGACTGGATCGCCTCCATCATCTCGTCGGCGACCTTGTCCGAGCAGTTCTGCCAAGCGTCGACCACCTTGTTGTACTTCTCACCCTTGGTGATCAGGCCATCGGCATATTGCTGCTCGTACTGCTTGACCAGCTCCTGGGTCCTGGCGACGAACTCGTGCTTGCCGCCCGGAATGATCATGTCGTCCTTGCCGAACGAGATGCCGGCCTTGCAGGCATAGGAGAAGCCGAGCGTCATCAGCCGGTCCGCGAAGATCACCGTCTCCTTCTGTCCGGTGTGCCGGTAGACGACGTCGATGACGTTGGAGATCTCCTTCTTGGTCAGCACCCGGTTCAACAGGGCCTCGAAACTGACCTCCTGGTGCTGCGGCAGGATCTCGGCGAGCAGCATCCGCCCCGGGGTCGACTCGACCAGCTTGGGGGCCACCTCGCCATCGCCGTTCCGGGCCTCGATCCGGCACTTGATCTTGGCGTGCAGGCTGACGAGGCCAGCCGCCAGGGCGTGCTGCACCTCGCCCACATCCGAGAACACCATGCCCTCGCCGGGCTCGCCCTCGATCAGGAGCGACAGGTAGTAGAGACCCAAGACGATGTCCTGGGTCGGCACGATGATCGGCTTGCCGTTGGCCGGGCTCAGGATGTTGTTGGTCGACATCATCAAGACGCGGGCCTCGAGCTGCGCCTCGAGCGAGAGCGGCACGTGCACGGCCATCTGATCGCCGTCGAAATCGGCGTTGAAGGCGGTGCACACGAGCGGGTGCAGCTGGATCGCCTTGCCCTCGATCAGGGTCGGCTCGAAGGCCTGAATCCCCAGCCGGTGCAGCGTCGGTGCCCGGTTCAGCATCACCGGGTGCTCGCGGATCACCTGTTCGAGAATGTCCCAGACCTCGGGCCGCTCCTTTTCGACCATGCGCTTCGCGGCCTTGATCGTCTGCGCCTTGCCGTAGAGCTCGAGCTTGGCATAGACGAAGGGCTTGAAGAGCTCCAAGGCCATCTTCTTCGGCAGGCCGCACTGGTGCAGCTTGAGCTCGGGGCCGACGACGATCACCGAGCGGCCCGAATAGTCGACGCGCTTGCCCAGGAGGTTCTGCCGGAAGCGGCCCTGCTTGCCCTTGAGCATGTCGGACATCGACTTCAACGGACGCTTGTTGGCCCCGGTGATCACCCGGCCACGGCGGCCGTTGTCGAACAGGGCATCCACCGATTCCTGCAGCATCCGCTTCTCGTTGCGCACGATGATGTCAGGGGCGCGGAGCTCGATCAGCCGCTTCAGGCGGTTGTTGCGGTTGATCACACGGCGGTAGAGATCGTTGAGATCGGACGTCGCGAAGCGACCGCCATCGAGCGGAACCAGCGGGCGCAGCTCCGGCGGAATCACCGGCACGACCTCGAGCACCATCCACTCGGGCTTGTTGCCGCTCTCGAGGAAGGTTTCCGTCAGCTTGAGCCGCTTGACCAGCTTCTTGCGCTTGGCCTCCGACGTCGTCTCGACGAGATCGGCGCGCATCTGCTCGCGCTCGCGCGGCAGATCGAGCGACTTGAGCATGTCGCGCACCGCCTCGGCGCCGATCCCCACCTGGAAATCGTCGCCGAACTCGTCGCGGTAGCGCATCACCTGCTCCTCGTTGAGGAGCTCGTGCTGCTTCAAGGGGGTCAGGCCCGGCTCGATCACCACCCAGTTCTCGAAATAGAGCACCCGCTCGAGATCGCGGAGCGTCATGTCGAGCAGGATGCCGATCCGCGTCGGCACCGACTTCATGAACCAGATGTGGGCAACGGGGGCGGCGAGCTCGATATGGCCCATCCGCTCGCGGCGGACCTTCGACTGGATGACCTCGACACCGCACTTCTCGCAGACGATGCCCTTGTACTTCATCCGCTTGTACTTGCCGCACAAGCACTCGTAGTCCTTGATCGGCCCGAAGATCTTGGCGCAGAACAAGCCGTCGCGCTCGGGCTTGAACGTGCGGTAGTTGATCGTCTCGGGCTTCCTGACCTCACCGTAGGACCACTCGCGGATCTGGTCCGGGCTCGCGATCGAGATCTGGATCTGGTCGAACTTCTGACCGGTCGCGGGCTGGCCGAAGAGGTAAAGCAAATCGTTCATGGGAACCTGCTCTCTAGCGCCGCTTCAAAAGGGGCACCGGGTGGCTGGGGCCTCACCACCCGGGCCATACTTGGCTGAAAGGATAACGCTCAATCCTCGCCCATCGTCTCCTGCTGCAGCTCGACATTGAGCCCCAGGGCCTGCAACTCCTTGACGAGCACATTGAAGCTCTCGGGGATGCCGGCCTCGAAGGTGTCCTCGCCGCGGACGATGGCCTCGTAGATCTTCGTCCGGCCGGAGACGTCGTCGGACTTGACCGTCAGCATCTCCTGCAGGCTGTAGGCAGCGCCATAGGCCTGCAGCGCCCAGCACTCCATCTCGCCGAACCGCTGACCGCCGAACTGCGCCTTGCCGCCCAGCGGCTGCTGGGTGACGAGGCTGTAGGGGCCGACCGAACGGGCGTGGATCTTGTCGTCCACGAGATGGCCGAGCTTGAGCATGTAGATGTAGCCCACGGTCACCAGCCGGTCGAACGGCTCACCCGTCCGCCCGTCGATCAACGTCGACTGGCCGGAGGAATGGCAGCCGGCCTCCTCGAGCAGCCGGACGATGTCCGGCTCGTGCGCGCCGTCGAACACCGGCGTGGCAATCGGTACGCCGTGCGTCAGGTTCTGCCCGAGCTCGGCGAACGCCCGCTCGTCATAGGCTTCGATCTCCTTGCGGACCTCCGGCCCGTAGATCGTCTCGTACTTGCGGAGCAAGGCCTGCTTGACCTCGGGCTCGTCGAGCCGGGCCACCAGATCACCGATCTGCCGGCCGAGATTGGCGCAAGCCCAGCCGAGATGCGTCTCAAGGATCTGCCCGACATTCATCCGCGACGGCACACCCAGGGGGTTGAGCACGATGTCGACCGGCGTACCGTCGTCGAGATAGGGCATGTCCTCGAGCCTCGCGATCCGCGAGATGACACCCTTGTTGCCGTGCCGGCCGGCCATCTTGTCGCCCGGCTGAAGCTTGCGCTTCACCGCGACGAACACCTTGACCATCTTCAACACACCGGGCGGCATCTCGTCGCCGCGCTGCAGCTTCTCGACCTTGTTCTCGAAGCGCTCGGTCAGCCGCTTGATGCCGTCGTCGAGCTGCCTTTTCAGGGCCTGCAGCTCGGTCATCCGCTCGACATCGTCGACCGCGATCTCCCACCATTGCCGCCTGGGCGTGGCGTCGAGCAGCGCCGCATCGACGATCGTGCCCGCCGTCATGCCCTTGGGCCCAGCGGTGATCTTCTGCTCCTCGAGCAGCTCGCGCAACCGCCCGAAGATGTTGCGCTCGAGGATGCTGCGCTCGTCGTCACGGTCCTTGGCGAGCCGTTCGATCTCGGACCGCTCGATGGCAATGGCACGCTCGTCCTTGTCGACACCGCGCCGGTTGAAGACCCGGACCTCGACGACGGTACCCTGGACCCCCGGCGGCACCTTCAAGGAGGTGTCGCGGACGTCCGCCGCCTTCTCGCCGAAAATGGCGCGCAGCAGCTTCTCCTCGGGCGTCATCGGCGTCTCGCCCTTGGGCGTGACCTTGCCGACCATGATGTCGCCGGCCTTCACCTCGGCCCCGATATAGACGATGCCCGCCTCGTCCAGGTTGCGCAGCGCCTCCTCCGAGACGTTCGGGATGTCGCGGGTGATGCTCTCCGGGCCCAGCTTGGTGTCGCGGGCCATCACCTCGAACTCCTCGATGTGGATCGAGGTGAAGACATCCTCGCGCACGATCCGCTCGGAGATCAGGATCGAGTCCTCGAAGTTGTAGCCGTTCCAGGGCATGAAGGCGACCAGCGTGTTGCGGCCGAGCGCCAGCTCGCCGAGGTCCGTCGACGGCCCGTCGGCGATGATGTCGGCCTTGGTCACCCGGTCGCCCACCTTCACCAAGGGCCGCTGGGTGATGCAGGTGTTCTGGTTCGAGCGCTGGAACTTCCGAAGGTTGTAGATGTCGACCACGGAATCGGCGCGCTCGACCTCGTCGGTGACGCGGATGACGATGCGCGATCCGTCGACCTGATCGACCATCCCCGACCGCCTGGCGACCACGGCAGCACCCGAATCGCGCGAGACCACGCCCTCCATGCCGGTGCCGACGAAGGGCGCCTCCGGCTGGAGGAGCGGGACCGCCTGACGCTGCATGTTCGAGCCCATCAGTGCCCGGTTGGCGTCGTCGTTCTCGAGGAACGGAATGAGCGCCGCGGCCACCGAGACCAGCTGCTTCGGCGAGACGTCAATGAGCTCGATCGTCTCCGGCCGGGCCAGGACGAACTCGTTGTTCTGCCGGCAGCTGACGAGATCGGCCGCGAACCGGCGGTCCGGCGTCAGGTCCGAATTGGCCTGGGCGATGGTGTAGCGGTTCTCCTGCATGGCCGAGAGATAGACCACCTCGTCGGTGACCTTGCCGTCGACGACCTTGCGGTACGGGCTCTCGATGAAGCCGTATTTGTTGATCCGGGCATAGGTGGCGAGGCTGTTGATCAGGCCGATATTCGGGCCTTCCGGCGTCTCGATCGGGCAGATCCGGCCGTAGTGGGTCGGATGCACGTCGCGCACCTCGAAGCCCGCCCGCTCGCGCGTCAGGCCACCCGGGCCCAACGCCGACAGCCGCCGCTTGTGGGTGATCTCCGACAAGGGGTTGGTCTGGTCCATGAACTGCGACAGCTGCGAGGAGCCGAAGAACTCGCGGACCGAGGCCGCCACCGGCTTGGCGTTGACCAGATCGTGCGGCATCGCAGCGTCGATCTCGACCGAGCTCATCCGCTCCCTGACCGCGCGCTCCATGCGCAAGAGGCCGACCCGGAACTGGTTCTCCATGAGCTCGCCCACCGAGCGCACCCGGCGATTGCCGAGATTGTCGATGTCGTCGATCTCACCGCGGCCGTCCTTGATCTCGACCATGTGCTTGACGACGGCGATGATGTCCTCGTTCCTGAGCACACGCACCGTATCCTCGGCCTCGAGGCCGAGCCGCTGGTTCATCTTGACCCGCCCGACCGGGCTGAGGTCGTAGCGCTCGGGATCGAAGAACAGACCCGCGAACAGCGCCTCGGCGGTCTCCAGGGTCGGCGGCTCGCCCGGGCGCAGGACCCGGTAGATGTCGAGCAGCGCCTCTTCCCGCGTGCTGGAGCGGTCGAGGATCAGGGTGTTTCTGATATAGGGGCCGATCGTCGTGTGATCGATGTCGAGCAGCGGCAGCTCGTCGATGCCGGCCTCGGCCAGCTGCGCCAAGAGCTCGCTGGTGATCTCCTCGCCGGCATCGGCATAGACCAGACCGGTCTCCAGGTTGACGATGTCACGCGCCACGAAATGACCGATGACGTCCTCGGCCGACAGATAGAGCTCGCTGACCCCCTGCTCCTGGATCCGCTTGATCAGCCGCGGGCTCACCTTGGTCCCGGCCTCGGCCAATGTCTCGCCGGACGCCGCATCGACCAGGTCATTGGTCAGCTTCTGGCCGAGCGCACGATCCGGGCGAAAGGCGACCTTCCAGCCCTGGCCCGAGCGATGGATGTCGACCGAATGGTAGAACTTCGCCAGCAGCGCCTCGCCGTCCATGCCCAACGCCAAGAGCAAGGCCGTCGCCGGCAGCTTGCGCCTTCGGTCGATCCGGACATAGACGAGGTCCTTGGCGTCGAACTCGAAATCCAGCCAGGAGCCGCGATAGGGGATCACCCGGGCGGAATAGAGGAACTTGCCGGAGCTGTGCGTCTTGCCGCGGTCGTGGTCGAAGAACACCCCGGGCGAGCGGTGCATCTGGCTGACGATCACGCGCTCGGTGCCGTTGACGACGAAGGTGCCGTTGTCCGTCATGAGCGGCATGTCGCCCATGTAGACGTCCTGCTCCTTGATGTCGCGGACCGAGCGGGCGCCACTGTCCTCGTCGATGTCCCAGACGATCAGCCGGAGCGTCACCCGCAAGGGCGCCGCAAACGTGAGGCCGCGCTGGTGGCACTCCTCGACGTCGTATTTCGGCGGCTCGAGCTCGTACTTGACGAAATCCAGAGCGGCGCGGTCGGCGAAATCCTTGATCGGAAAAATCGAGCGGAACACCTCCTCGAGCCCGGTCAGATCGCGATCCGCCGGCTGGGTGTGCATCTGCAGGAAGCCCTCGTAGCTCTGCCGCTGCACCTCGATGAGGTTGGGCATCGTCGTGACTTCCGGGATCCGACCGAAGCTCTTGCGGATCCGCTTACGCGCCGTCTTCGCCTCTGCCATTACTGCGTTCCGTTTCCCATATCGGCGCCACGATTAAATCGATGACGCGCCTCTCGCCGGCGGCGGATCACCGCCGCGGCACAACGACAGAAAGGCGCGCCGACGCGCGAGGCATCGGCCGCCCTGCTGAATCAAGGACTGCGTTGGAGCGATGCTGCGACCGGCAACGTGAGAGGTTCGCGCGAACGATCCCGTCCGCGCCCGCCCACCGATCGCCTGCTAGCGCCGTGCCGATCTTATTTGACCTCCACGGTCGCGCCGGCCTCCTCGAGCTGCTTCTTGAACTTCGCGGCCTCGTCCTTGCTGACGCCTTCCTTGACCGCCTTCGGCGCCGCCTCGACGAGATCCTTGGCCTCCTTGAGGCCGAGGCCGGTGATCGCCCGAACCTCCTTGATGACGTTGATCTTCTTCTCGCCGATCGTGGCGAGGATCACGTCGAACTCGGTCTGCTCCTCGGCAGCCTCGGCGGCCGCGGCGGGGGCGGCACCGGTGGCGGCGACGGCCACGGGGGCCGCAGCCGAGACGCCCCACTTCTGCTCGAGCATCTTCGAGAGTTCGGCAGCCTCGAGCACCGTCAGGCTCGAGAGATCCTCGACCAGCTTTTCCAGGTTCGCCATGTAGTTAGTCCTCCAACGGGTCTGTTAGTAGCAGCGGCCGGGTCGACCGGCGGCAAGGTCGGAAAAAAACGGCTCAGCCGAGTTCGGCCTTCGCCTTGAGAACCCTGGCCAGCTGGCCGCCGGGCGCCTGCAGCAGACCCGCGAGGCGGGTTGCCGGGGTGTTGAGCAGCGAGAGCAGCTTGGCCCGCAGCTCGTCGAGCGACGGCAGCTCGGCCAGGGCCCTGACCGCGTCCGCATCGAGCAGCGTGCCGGCATAGCCGGCACCGACGATCTTCAGCTTGTCGTTCTTCTTGACGAAGGCACTGATGACCTTGGCCGCCGCCACCGGGTCCGGCGAATAGGCGATCGCCGTGGGCCCTCTCAGAAGCTCGCCGATGGGCGCAAACGGCGTGCCAGCGATGGCGAGCTTGGCGAGCCGGTTCTTGGTCACCCGAAAGCGCGCCCCTTCGTCGCGCATCTGCACGCGCAGCTGCTGCAGCTCGGCCACGTTCAGGCCCATGTAGTGGGTTACGACCACGACCCCGGCATCACTGAAGATGCCGCGCAAATCGTCGACGATCTCGGCTTTCTCGGCGCGGAGCACGGATGGCCTCCAAATTCAGCACGAAGGCGGGTCGGTTCGGCCAGTGACTGGCCCAAAAACCTCGACCCTGAAACACGATATGAACGAGTGCTCCAAAAAGACCACGACTAAACCCACTCATCCGATCGGATGAGTGGGTAAAACCCGCGGGCCCGTAGCTCTCAGGAGGAGTGAGCATAGCGAGCTCGTCCACTCTCGCAAGCGATTTTTTTTAAACGCGCTGCCGCGGCCGTCTCGACCGCGGCAGCGCCCTGGTCGGCCCGACCTCAGCCGCCAACCAGCGTTCCCACCTCCACCTTGACCCCCGGCCCCATGGTCGAGCTCAGATGCGCCCGCTTCAGATAGGTGCCCTTCGCACCGGTGGGCTTCGCCTTGTTGATCGCATCGACCAGGCTCCTGGCGTTGTCGACCAGCTGCTCGGGCGTGAAGCTCGCCTTGCCGATGCCGGCGTGGACGATCCCCGCCTTCTCGACCCGGAACTGCACCTGCCCGCCCTTGGCGGCCTCGACCGCCTCCTTGACGTTGGGCGTCACCGTGCCGAGCTTCGGGTTCGGCATCAGCCCGCGGGGCCCCAGGATCCGCCCCAGCCGGCCGACCAGCGGCATCATGTCCGGGGTCGCGATCACCCGATCGAAATCGAGTTGGCCGGCCTGCACCTTCTCGGCCAAATCGTCGGCGCCGACCACGTCGGCACCTGCGGCCTTCGCCTCGTCGGCCTTGTCACCCTTGGCGAAAACGGCGACCCGCACCGTCTTGCCGGTACCGTGCGGCAGATTGACCACGCCACGGACCATCTGATCGGCATGCCGCGGATCGACGCCGAGATTGAGCGACATCTCGATCGTCTCGTTGAACTTGGCCTTGGCAGCCCCCTTGATAAGGGTCACCGCCTCGTCGAGCGCATAGACCTTGTCCCGGTCGATCGCGGCCATGGCCGCCTTGAGCCGCTTGCCCTGCTTGGCCATCGCCTCAGCCCTCCACCACGTCGAGACCCATCGACCGGGCCGAGCCGACGATCATCGTCGTCGCCTGGTCGAGGTCGTTGGCGTTGAGATCCTTCATCTTGGCCTCGGCGATCTCGCGGCACTGCGCCACGGTCACCTTGCCGGCCACCGCCTTGCCGGGCGTCTGGCCACCCTTGGCGAGACCCGCCGCCTTCTTGAGGAAGTAGCTCGCCGGCGGCGTCTTGGTCGCGAAGGCGAAGGTGCGATCGGCATAGGCCGTGATCACGGTGGGGATCGGCATGCCGGGCTCCATGCCCTGCGTCGCCGCGTTGAAGGCCTTGCAGAACTCCATGATGTTCAGGCCGCGCTGACCCAGCGCCGGGCCGATCGGTGGCGACGGGTTGGCCTTGCCCGCCGGCACCTGCAGCTTGATGTAGCCGGTGATCTTCTTTGCCATCTAGGTTCTCTCCTCTTCGCGGTCCAAGCGCGCCCGGCTGGGCGCTCCCGCTGCCACGCCGGCCGGCTCACCTCGAGACCGCACCGGCGACCAAACTCGTTGAGCGTCAGAGACGCTCGACTTGCGAATATTCCAGCTCGACCGGCGTCGCCCGGCCGAAGATCGAGACCGACACCCGAAGCCGGCCCTTGTGGTCGTCGACGTCCTCGACCACGCCCTCGAAGGTGCTGAACGGCCCGTCGGTGACCCGGATCCGATCGCCCGAGACGAACGAGACGGAGAGCCGGGGATGCTCGACCCCCTCCTGCACCTGCGCCTTGATCCGCTCGGCCTCGCTATCCGGTATGGGCGACGGCCGGCCGCCGGCCCCGAGAAAGCCGGTGACCTTGGCGGTGTTCCGGACCAGGGACCAGGTCTCGTCGTTGAGGTCCATCTTGATCAGGACGTAGCCCGGAAAGAACTTGCGATCGGTCGAGACCTTCTTGCCCCGGCGGACCTCGACCACCTCCTCGGACGGCACCAGCAGGTCCTCGAAGAGCGCCGTCAGGCCCTTCTGCTCGGCCTGCTCGAGGATCGCGTCCTTCACCTTCTGCTCGAAGCCCGAGTAGACGTGAATGATGTACCAGCGCGCCGCCATCAGCCGCCGAGCCCCAGAATGAGCCGGATGCTCCAGCCGATCAGTTGATCGACCAGGAAGAAGAAGAGGGCGGCCAGCGCCGACATGACCAGGACGCTGATCGTGGTCACGGTCAGCTCCTTCCTGGACGGCCAGGTGACCTTGCTGATCTCCTGACGCACCTCGCGGACGAACTGCGCCGGCGATGTCTTCGCCATCTCT
>DAIRDJ010000094.1:0-15265 GCA_036796215.1 Geminicoccaceae bacterium | reverse complement strand
TTCATCTCGTCGCCGCCTGCATCCTCTTGCGGTAGAATGTCAACAGAGCCTAGTGGCAGATTTCAACAGGGAAGTTTGTGCAATTTTGCGTCGAAACGGATGCAAACTGCACAGGCAAGGCAAAGGATCGCACGAGATTTGGCGCAGCCCGATCTCCAATCGGTATTTCATCGTTCCGGCGAAGATTTTGTCGCGCCACACGGCTAATGAAGTGCTGAAACAAGCCGGCATCAAGAAGGCCTTCTGAGCCATTCACCGACGTCACCAGCACCGCCATCCGAGCCGCGACCTACGCGAGAATCCGGTGTCCAGAAGGGTCTGCCCCCCCCCTAAGGTCCATCCGTCGCCACTACGAAGCAGCGACGGAAGGCGCGCGCAGGAGATGCCAAGAATTGTGCGGATCATGTTACCATCCTATCCTTCGACCGAGGAGGAGAGAACCATGAACGTATCCGTTGGTGAGCGCTGGCAGCGATTCGTCGAAGAGGCCGTCCGAACCGGCCGCTACGGCTCGGCGAGCGAGGTGGTGCGCGAAGGGCTGCGCCTCGTCGAGGAGCGCGAAGCCCGACTCGCCGCGCTGCGCGGCACCATCGACCGCGCCATCGCCGAAGGCGGCGAGCACAGCGATGCCGACATCGCCACAGCCCTCGACGCCGAAGCCGCGAGGCTCGCGCGCGAAGCCTGTTGAATGCGGCGCCTCGTCTACCTCGATGCGGCGAGGCGCGATCTCACACAGATCCTCCGCTACATTGCCCAGGAGAGCGGCAGCACCCAAACTGCCCTGCACTTCACCACGGCGCTGCGCCAGCAATGCGCGACTTTGGCGAGCCTGCCGGGCACGCTCGGCACACCGCGCCCCGACTTGCGCCCCGACATTCGCAGCTTTCCCTGCAGAGGCTATGTGATCTTCTTTCGCTACGAGGGCGACCGTCTGGAAGTGGTGTCCATTCTGGAAGGACACCGCGACATCGAGCGCTGGTTCGCCGCTCGCAACGACTAGCGGCGCCGACCAATAGGCAAGATGTGGGGAAGATGATCTTCCCCACGCCCCAACGGTACTTCGCGCCGGCGCCCGGTCGATCCACCACCGCAAAAATCCTGGTGGGGACCGGGGAGGATCATCCTCCCCGGCTTTCTTCTCAATCCCGATGCTCGCGGTGAAACGGCAAGAGCGCCCGCAGCTCCCGCATTTCGTGCTCGAGGCTGCGCCGCTCTTGCGCCAGGAAGCGGCGCACGGGCACGGCGAGGCCGGGGTCGCGGATATAGTGGGCGCTTCGGGTGAGGACGGGCTCGTAGCCGCGTTGCAGCTTGTGCATGCCTTGCGCACCGGCTTCGACCCGGGCCAGGCCGTGTTGGATGGCGAAGTCGATGGCCTGGTAGTAGCAGGCCTCGAAGTGGAGGAAGTCGAAGTCCTCGAGGGAGCCCCAGAGGCGGCCGTAGAGGGTGTCGCCGCTTTTGAGGTTGAGGGCGCCGGCGACCAGCCGGCCGTCCTGGCGGGCGGTGACCAGGACGATCCGCTCGGCGAACGAGGTGCCGAGCCGGCGGAAGAAGTCGCGGGTGAGATACGCGCTGCCCCAGCGCTTGTCGACGGTGGCAAGATAGAAGGGATAGAAGGCCTCGAGATCGTCCGGGGTCAGCTCCGGACCGGTCAGTGTTCTGATCTCGAGCCCCGCCCGCTCGACCTCCCGGCGCTCCTTCTTGATTGCCTTGCGCTTGGCCGAGCGCATGCGGCCGAGAAAATCGTCGAAATCCCGATAGCCGTGGTTGTACCAGTGGAACTGCACGCCGGCCCGGCGCATGAAGCCCGCGGCCTCGAGGATATCCGCTTCCGTCTCGTCGATGAAATTGACGTGCGCCGAGGAGAGCCCGAGTTGGTCCGTGGCGGTGCGGATCGCCGCCGCCAGCGCGGCCTTGCCGGTTGTGTCCGGCGCCAGGAGGCGCGGCCCCGGCACTGGCGTGAACGGCACGGCGACCAGGAGCTTGGGGTAGTAGCGCCCGCCCGCCCGTTCGTAGGCATTGGCCCAGCCGTGATCGAAGACGTACTCGCCATAGGAATGGCTCTTGACGTAGAGCGGTGCTGCGGCGGTCGGCCGCTCACTCTCGCCGAGGAGGATATGCAAAGGCTGCCAGCCGCTCTCGGCCACGGCCGAGCCCGAGGTCTCCAGTGCCGCCAAGAACGCATGGCGAAGAAAAGGGTTGTCGTCCGGACAGAGCCCGTCCCAGGTGGCAGCGTCGATGTCCGTGATCGGCCCGGTCAGCCGCGCTTCGAGCGTCGGCGCAAGACCAGGCGCGCCGCCGGACTCGCTCGACGGCGGATCGGACCTCGCCTGTCCTTCCAACGCCGCCAGCCTCAGCGAATCTCGAACACGGCGTCGATTTCGACCGCCACGTTCAAGGGCAGGCTGCTCGCGCCTACGGCGAAGCGGGCATGCCGCCCGGCCTCGCCGAGCACGGCAACCATGAGATCAGAGGCACCATTGATCACCTTCGGATGATCGGCGAAGCCCGGCCCGGCATTGACGAAGCCGCCGAGCTTGAGGCAGCGGACCAGCCGACCGAGATCGCCGTCGAGTGCGGCTTTCGCCTGGCCCAGGATGTTGAGCCCGCAGAGCATCGCCGCATGCTGCGCCCGCTCGACGCTGACCTCCGCACCGACCGCCCCGACGACCGTGAGCTTACCGTCCTCGAAAGGCAGTTGGCCCGCCACGTAGAGCGTCGTGCCGCTGATCGTCCAGGGCACGTAGTTCGCGGCCGGTGCTGCGGCCGTTGGCAGGCTCAGCCCCAATTCGGCGAGCCGTGCCTCGATCTCGGTTCCCGCGATGTGGGCCATCGGCCGTTCCCCTCTTGCAATCATTCCCGGGCCCGAAGCCAGCGGAGCGGGCTCTTGGGCTGTTGCCTCGACGACCCATATACCGCAGGGTGCCGGGCAAGAAAGGTGTCGGCGGGGCAAATCGCTTGGGGGACCACGGTGAGCACACCACGACAACGCGGCTTTCGCATGCCCGGCGAATGGGCACCGCACAAGCGCACCTGGCTCGCCTGGCCTTGCCGGCTGGAGCTCTGGGGCAAGCATCTGGACGACGCCAAGCTCGCCTATTCCGAGGTGGCGCAAGCGATCGCCGAGTTCGAGCCGGTGACGGTCATCGCCCGTCCCGATCTCACGGCCGACGCGTCGCTGCATCTGGGCAAGGGCATCTCCGTCCTGCCCCTGCCCCAGGACGACAGCTGGATTCGCGATACCGGCCCCTCGTTCCTGGTCAGCGACGACGGCAGTCTCGGCGGGGTGGCCTGGACCTTCAACGGCTGGGGTCAGGTCTATGCCGACCACGCCGAGGATGCGGCCATGGCCGGGCGGGTGCTCGACCATCTGGGGGCCGAGACCTTCAAAACCCGGCTCGTGCTCGAGGGCGGCGGCATCCACGTCGACGGCGAGGGTACCGCCATCGTTTGCGAGCACTCGGTTCTCGAGCCGTTGCGCAATCCCGCTCTGGACCGGGCGGCCGTCGAGCGCGAGCTCGGCGATCTCCTCGGCATCGATCGCGTCGTCTGGCTCGAGGGCAGCCTCGCCGACGACGAGACCAAGGGGCACGTCGACAATCTCGCCTGCTTTTCGAGCCCGGGCAAGGTCTTGACCCTCGATCCCGCCAGCGCGAGCGAGGCCGACCGTCCCGGGCTAGAGCGCAATCTGGAAATCCTGCAAGGGACCACCGACGCCCGTGGAAGGCCGCTCGAGGTGACGCTCGTGCCACTGCCCAAGCCCAGGAAGCGCGAGGACGGCCGCCTGCTCACGCTCACCTACATCAATTTCTACCTCTGCAACGGGGCGGTGATCGTGCCGATGCTCGAGGATCCGGCCGACGCCGTGGCCCAGAAGATCATCGGCCAGGCATTCCCGGGCCGCAAGGTCGTCGCCCTCGACGCCACGGCTCTCCTGCATGGCGGCGGCGGCATTCACTGTATAACTCTACAACAACCCCTCGAACAAACGCATAAAGCGAACGAATAGCGTAGTAGATTGCGCTTTAGGATATTTCTTGCCGAAATATCATGCGCCAATCGATCCCACGCGCTTGTTGCGGGCTATCATTCACTGAATCAATCGGTACCATAAAGCTTCATAGGTAGACAGGCGCGTTCGCAACGAGCGAAACTGTGACAGTACCGAGAGATGCGGCCACGAGCGTCGAACCAGCGGAGCTGAGCCGACTTGAGCGACCCTGCACGAGACAGCGATGAGCGTCGGGTGTGGCAACCCCGAAACGATACGGCGACGACCGACCCCACCGCTGAACCGCCGATTGGCAACGTGGCTGATGAGCGGACGGAGGCCGAGCAGCAGAGTGCTACAGTGCGCCTCTTGAATCCTGCCCACGACGTCGCCGGCTATGCGCTCTGGCCAGAACTCGTGGCACTCGCCGACCGGGCGCTCGAGAACCGGCTCGCGGCCGAGGAACTCGTTGCCGGGCTGTGCCGCGTGCAGGCGGGACTCGTCACCACGGCCACGCAGTCGGCAGCACCGGCCCAGCGCGCCGCGGCCAAGACCGAGCTCGAGCGGTTGGTCCGTCGCGCGGCACTCGATGCCCTGCCGCCCGTGGTGCGAACACCCCCAGCCGCCACATCGCCGGCCCCCGCCGCCGCACCGGCCGGCCGCAAGACGGCAGGCCCGACGCGCCGGGCCGTGGCCGCTTCGGCCGCGCAGGGGGCCGCAGACTGGCAGCCCCCGCCACCGGTCGACCCGCGCGGCACCACCACAACAAGCAGGAAGCAACGGCCGGCGAGGCGGCCTCGGTTGGCTCTCGCCGTCCTCGCGATGACTTTGGCCATCGGTGGGCTCGGCGTCGGCTATCTTGCCTCGGCATCGGACGAGGGTGCCGTCCTGGGGCCGATCGCCGACCTTATGGACAGGTTTGTTGCCTCAGCAGCGCTGGATCCGGTTCCGGATCCAACCCCGGAACCGCCGGCCGAACGCGAGCCCGAGCCATCGACCGTCGCCTCGCCCGAGGCGCCGGCGTCAGCTGACGAGTTGCAGATTGCGGTCACCGAGCCTCCCGCCGTGCCACTGCTCCGCCTGCAGCGCGCCGCCGTCGAGCCGCCACCGGCTGACACCCCGGAAGGCTTCCCTGGTACCGGTCTGAATATCTACCTGCTCTACGAGGGTGGCAGCGTGGCGGCGGCGCGCGCAAGCGAGCTTTCGGGCAGTCTGGCGCTGGCCAAGGATCCGCCATTGGTCGAGCTGCGCGGCGTCGACTACACCATCGCGACGCCGCGCATCCGCTATTACTACGCCGACGATGCCGACGCTGCTGCTGCCCTTGCCGTTCTCCTCGAGCCGCCCGCCAGCGGTGCCAACAGCTGGGAGATCCAGGACTTCACCTTTTTCCGCCCGCTGCCGCCCAATGGCAGGCTCGAGGTGTTCATTCCGAGCGCAGGCGGCTGAGTGCCGGTGCCGGCGGTGCCGATTGTGGCGCCCCCGGCAACGATCCGTCGCGCGTCAGGCTCTTCGCGGCGCGGAGACTGGCCCCATCTCCCGAGAAGTCCGGTGTCCAACCAAGCGGCGGGAGAAACGACATGCAGCTTCACAAGGTCAGCCTGGCCGTGCGCGATCTCGAACGGTCGATCGGGTTCTACACGACGGCCATCGGTCTCGAGCTCCTGACCCAGACCGGTGCCACGGCCGCACTCGGCCTTGCCGGGCATGAACGGCTTGCCCTGGTCGAGCGGCCCGACGCCGCACCGCGCGAGAGCACCGCCGGGCTCTTTCATATCGCCTGGCTCCTCGCCTCGCGCGCTCATCTGGGTGCGGCCCTCGGCCGCCTCGCCGCAGCCGGTGGTCGTCTGACCGGGGCTGCCGATCACCACGTCAGCGAGGCCGTCTATCTCGACGATCCCGACGGCCATGGAATCGAGCTCTACGCCGACCGCCCCGCGACGACATGGCGCCGCGACGGGGCGGTCGTCATGGTCAACCACCGCCTCGACCTCGACGACCTCGTCGAGGCAGCACGCCGCAACGGCATCGTCCCCGAGATCAGCAGCCAAGGCGCCGCGCTCGGCCACATCCATTTGGAAGCCATCGATCTTGCGGCGGCCAAGAGCTTTGCCCAGACCAGCCTCGGCCTCGAGCTTCAGGCCGACTGGCCCCATGCCGCCTTCCTCGGCTGGAACGGCTACCACCACCATCTCGCCTACAATGACGTGCGAGGCCGCAGCCGCCCCCTCGATCCCGGCGAGGACCGTATCGGCCTCCTGCGCATCGGCCTTGCCGGCGACGGCTCGGGCCGAACGCTGACCGACCCGAGCGGCGTGCCCTTCGCGATCGCCTGACCATCCGCTTCTGAGAGGACCTCAGGGGCGGCACCTGCCGACGCACCGACCAGGCCGCTCTGCGTCCGCCCCGGCCCCACCGCCAGAGCTCTTCACACAAGCCGGTGAAATAGCAAGAAAATTTGAGTGGCGATCAATTGCTGCAACGCAGTTTTATTTGCTGGACTTGACAGGTTTGTCGTATCAGGAAAGATACGAGATCGTCCATTTTTCAGATCGCAAGAAGATCGACTCTCTGGCCTGAAGTGTTTCCTGCCGGAGGGGGCGGCAAGACAGCGACGATTGGCAAAAGATGCTGCGGCCGTGGCTTCGCCCCAAGGAGCAGCCGCGATTGCGCCGTGCCCTGGGGTGATCCTGCGCGGCAGCACGTAGCACAGGGTTCGGACCGGCGGCATTGCGAGACGTTGAAGCGCGTGGCGAGGAACTGGGTCGAAGCCAATGAGAGGAGAGACTCATGGCACGGCTGGTCGATCGACGCGACGTCCTGCTCGCGACGGGAGCGGTTGCTGCGGCCGGGCTCTGGCCCGGGTCGGCAGCGCTGGCGAGCGCCGGTGTGTTGGAGACGACGGCCGTTCGCCTGACGACGGATGCGGGGATCTGCATCGCGCCTCTGTATCTGGCCGGGGAGCTCCTGCTCCGGGACGGCTTCGCCGATGTCCAGCTCGTGCCGACGATGAAGGGGCCGTCATGGTCGGCCGGAGCGAGGCCGACTTCACCGCCACTTTTGCCGCTTCGGTCATCCTGCCGATCGATGACGGGGAACAGGTGACGGTGCTCGCGGGCCTGCATCGGGGCTGCTACGAGTTCTTCGCCCAGCCGGCGATCGCCAGCATCGGCGACCTCGCCGGCCGGCAGGTCGGCGTCCCGGCCCTGCGCTCGAGCCCGCATCTCCATCTGAGCGTCATGGCAGCGCATGTCGGGCTCGATCCCGAGCGCGACATCGACTGGGTGACCGGCGCGACGGCCGGGCCGATGGAGCTCCACGCCGCGGGTGAGATCGACGCGTTCCTCGGCTTTCCGCCACAGCCGCAAGCCCTTCGCGAGCGCGGCTTCGGCCGGGTCATCCTGAATACCGCCACGGACCGGCCTTGGTCGAACTACTTCTGCTGCCTGATGATCGGCAATCGCGACTTCGTCAGCCGCCACCCGAGGCGCCGGACCTCGTCGGACACATCGGCATCGGCATCGCCCACGGGCCGACGACCGTCGGGCCGATCGGCTTTCGCGGCCGGCTCGACTATGCCGCGATCGGCGGCGTCCCCAACCTCGCGGCCCGCCTCTCCGCCGCTGCGGCCGATGGCCAGATCCTGCTCGACGCCACCACCGCCGAACGCGTCGCCGCCACTGCCGCGCTCGCCCCACTCGGCCCGTTGCCGATCAAAGGCTTCGCCGCACCGCAACCGGTCTTCGAGGTGCTCGGCCAAAGGTAATGGTGGGGCCAGGGGAGACGCTGCCTCCCCTGATTTCCTACCCTGGCCTACCCTACCCCGCCATCATGCTTGCCGCTGGTGAAGGCTTCCCTGGCAAGACGCGTGATATTGGCCCAGTCGTCGATCCTGATCGCGGACTTCGGGGTGACCCAGGAGCCGCCGACGCAGAGCACGTTCGAGAGCTCGAGGTAGTGGTGTGCGGTGGCGGCGTTGATGCCGCCCGTCGGGCAGAAGCAGAGGTCGGGCAGCGGCGAGGCGATGGCCTTCAGGTAGTCGGGGCCGCCGGCGGGGCCGGCGGGAAAGAATTTCTGCCGGTCGAAGCCGCGCTCGGCCAGCAGCATCATTTCGGCTGCGGTAGCGGCACCCGGAAGGAGCGGGCACGGGCTGTCCTCGGCGGCATCCAAGAGACGGGGGGTGAAGCCCGGGCTGACCGCGAAGGCGCAGCCGAGCCGCGTGACCTCGTCCAGCTGCTCGGCCGTGCGGACGGTGCCAGCCCCGACGATCGCGCCCTCGACCTCGGCGATGATGGCGCGCATCGCCTCCAACGCTACGGGCGTGCGGAGCGTGATCTCGAGCACGTCGAGGCCGCCCTTGACCAGGGCGCGGGCGAGCGGGACGGCCTTCTCGCGCTCGTCGATTACGATGACCGGAATCACCGGCACGCGGCGCATGAGCTCGTCGGTGGTGTAGCGCTTGCTCATCGGATCAGGCCGCGAAGTCGATGACGGAGGCACCGGTATCGGCGGTGCCGACAATGCGGCGGAAGGCGGTGAAGAGCTCGCGGCCGCAGCCCTGGTGGTAGCCGGCGAGGTCCGCCGTGGCGGGCTCTCGCGCCGCCCACTCGCGGGCGTCGACCAGGGCCTCGACGGTGCCCGCCTCGGCGTCGATGCGGATCAGGTCGCCGTCCCTGACCTTGGCGATCGGGCCGCCGTGGGTGGCTTCCGGCGTCAGGTGGATGGCGGCCGGGACCTTGCCCGAGGCACCGGACATGCGGCCGTCGGTCAAAAGGGCCACCTTGAAGCCCTTGTCCTGCAGCACGCCAAGTTGCGGGGTGAGCTTGTGCAGCTCGGGCATGCCGTTGGCGGTCGGGCCCTGGAAGCGGACCACGGCGACGAAGTCCTTCTCGAGCTCGCCCGCCTTGAAGGCCTGGAGCAGGTCGTTCTGCTCGTGAAAGACGACGGCCGGTGCTTCGACGACGCGGCGATCGGGCTTGACCGCGGAGATCTTGATCACCGCCCGGCCGAGATTGCCCTTGAGCAGCTTGAGACCGCCGTTCGGGCTGAAGGGCGTGGCCCTGGAGGCGAGGATGGTGGGATCGCCCGTTGCCTGCGGGCCATCCCGCCAGGCGAGCCGGTCGCCGTCGAGGACGGGCTCGGTCGTGTAGGTGTGGAGACCGCCGTCGCCCGTAACGGTGCGCACGTCCGGGTGGAGAAGGCCTTCGCCGAGCAGCTCACGGATCAAAAAGGCCATGCCGCCGGCGGCGTGGAAGTGGTTCACGTCAGCCAGGCCATTGGGATAGATGCGGCAGAGTAGCGGGACCACCTCGGAGAGGTCGGCCATGTCGGCCCAGGTGAGGTCGAAGCCGGCGGCTCGTGCCATGGCGACAAGGTGGAGGGTGTGGTTGGTGGAGCCGCCAGTGGCATGCAGGCCGACCACACCGTTGATGAAGGCCTTCTCGTCGAGCATCTCGCCCACCGGCGTGTACTGGTTGCCGAGGGCGGTGATCTCGGTGACCCGCTTCGCGGCGTGGCCCGTCAGCGCGTCGCGGAGCGGGGTGTTGGGGTTGACGAAGGAGGCACCCGGCAAGTGCAGGCCCATGATCTCCATCAGCATCTGGTTGGTATTGGCCGTCCCGTAGAAGGTGCAGGTGCCGGGCGAGTGGTAGGAGGCAGCTTCGGCCTCGAGGAGTTCGGCCCGACCGACCTTGCCCTCGGCATAGAGCTGGCGAACCCTTGCCTTCTCGTCGTTGGGCAGACCCGAGGGCATCGGGCCGCCGGGCACGAAGACGGCAGGCAGGTGGCCGAAGGCGAGCGCCCCGATGACGAGGCCCGGGACGATCTTGTCGCAGATGCCGAGATAGAGCGCACCGTCGAACATGTCGTGGGAAAGGGCGATGCCGGTCGCCATGGCGACGACGTCGCGGCTGAAGAGCGAGAGCTCCATGCCGGGCTGGCCCTGGGTGACACCGTCGCACATGGCGGGAACGCCGCCGGCGAACTGGGCCACGGCACCGGCCTCGCGCACGGCCTGCTTGATGATGGCAGGAAAGCGCTCGAGCGGCTGGTGGGCGGAGAGCATGTCGTTATAGGCCGAGACGATGGCGATGTTGGCCTTGGCCTCGCCCATCAGGTCGGCCTTGTCGTCGCTGCCGCACGCTGCGAACCCATGCGCGAGGTTGCCACAGGAGAGGTGGCCGCGGCGGGGGCCCCGGCCGGCGGCCTCGTGGATCTTCTCGAGGTAGCGCTGGCGGCGATCGTGGGAGCGCCGGGCGAGCCGTTCGGTGACCTCGCCGATCCGGGCGTTGATGTCGGTCATGGGTCGTCTCCTGCCTGGAGCTATTCGGCGTCTTCGTGCCAGGTGCGATTGTCGCGCTCGATCAGGGCGATGGCAGCCGAGGGGCCCCAACTGCCGGATGTGTAGGGCTTCGGGGTCTCGCCCCTGGCTTCCCAGGCTGCGAGGATCGGTTCGATCCACATCCAGGCGGCCTCGACCTCGTCCTTGCGCATGAAGAGGGTGGCATTGCCGCGCACCACGTCCATCAGCAGCCGTTCGTAGGCGTCGGGGTAGCGGACGTTGAAGGCATCGGCAAAGGCGAGGTTCAAAGGCACGTTGCGCAAGCGCATGCCGCCGGGGCCCGGGTCCTTGGTCATAAGGAAGAAGCGGACGGCCTCGTCGGGCTGCAGGCGGACCACGAGGCGGTTGGCAACGAGCTTGCCCGAGCTCTCGCCGAAGATCGAGTGCGGCACCGCTTTGAAGTGGATGATGATCTCCGATTGGCGCTCCATCATCCGTTTGCCGGTGCGGAGATAAAAAGGCACGCCGGCCCAGCGCCAGTTCTGCACCTCGGCCTTGATGACGACGAAGGTCTCGGTCGGCGAGGACGCGCGCTCGAGCTCGCTGAGGTAGCCCGGGACCGGCTGGCCGCCGACCGCCCCCGCCTGGTACTGGCCGCGGACGGTGTGGGTCGCGGCTTCGGCCGGGCCGATGGGCTTCAACGCCCGGAGCACCTTGAGCTTCTCGTCGCGCACCGCGTCGGCATCGAAGGTGAAGGGCGGCTCCATGGCAACCAGGCAAAGGAGCTGGAGCATATGGTTCTGCACCATGTCGCGGAGCGCACCCGAGGTGTCATAGTAGCCGGCCCTGCCCTCGACACCCAGGGATTCGGCAACCGTGATCTGGACATGGTCGATGTGGGCGGAGTTCCAGAGAGGCTCGAAGAGCGCGTTGGCGAAGCGCAGCGCCAGGAGGTTCTGGACGGTCTCCTTGCCGAGATAGTGGTCGATCCGGAAGATCTGCTCCTCCTCGAAGACGGCACCCACCGCATCGTTGATGGCACGGGCGGACGCCAGATCCCGGCCAATGGGCTTCTCCAGAACGACGCGGCTTTGCGGCGTGATCAGCTCATGCGCCGCGAGGCTTTCGGCGATCGGGCCGAAGAGTGACGGCATGGTGGCGAGGTAAAAGACGCGGATCGGGTTGGTCTTGCCGTTGCGCTGCAGGAGGCTGGCCAGCCGCTTCCAGCCGGTGGTGCCGGCGGCATCGACGGCTACGTGGTCGAACCGGCGCAGAAACCGGTCGAGAACGGGCATCTGGATCTGGTCCGGGGCCGTGTAGCGCCGGACGGCGGCCTCGACGTCGTCGACATAGGCCTTGCGGCCGAGGTCGCCCCTGGAGAGCGCGATGATCCGGCTTTCGGGTTCGATCTGATCGTCGCAGTCGCGGTGGTAGAGACCGGGCAGGAGCTTGCGCATGGCAAGATCGCCGGTGCCGCCGAAGACGACGAGGTCGAAAGGATCGACGGGAATGAGACGTGCGCTCATGGAGAAACTCCGCCAGGCGGGATTTGACCCGCCTCGCTCAACTGGGTGTGGCGAGGAGTGCCTCGACCTGATCACGGCGCGGTAGCGCCGGGATGGCGCCGCGCTCGGTTGTCGTCAGCGCCCCCACCGCGTTGGCGAAGCGGCCGGCGCTGTAGAGAAAATCGCGGTCCTGGAGGCGGCCGAGGTCGTGCATCAAACCGACCAGGAGACCCGCGACGAAGCCGTCGCCGGCGCCCGTGGTGTCGACCGCCCGGACTTGGAAGGTCGGGATCTGCAGCTCGCCCTCCCGGGTAACGAGGATCGAGCCCGCCTTGCCGACCGAGAGCACCATGAGCTCGAGCCCGTCGTGCCAGAGCTCCCGGCGCATGACAGCAGCGTCGCGTGAATCTGTCAGGAAGTCGAGCTCGTCGTCCGAGACTTTGGCGATGGTGGCCCGCTGGAGGCCTTGGCGGATGCCGGCCCTGGCCGCGTCGGCCGAGGCCCAGAGCGGCAGCCGCAGATTGGCGTCGAAGCTGACGAGCTTGCCCGCCACTTTCGCCTGGTCGGCGGCGAAGAGGGCGGTTTCGCGGGGGCCCGGGGCTGCGAGACTGATCGAATCGAAGTGAAAGACCGGGGCCGCTGCGATTGCCGCCTCGTCGACCTCGTCCTTGGTGAAGAGCATGTCGGCGGAGGGGTGCCGGTAGAAGAGGAAGTCGCGCTCGCCATCGGCCTTGAGGCTGACGAAGGCGAGTGCTGTCCTGGCCCGGTCGTCGAAGCGCAGGGGGCCGATGTCGACGCCTTCGTCGGCGAGTGTCCTGGCGAGCAGGTGGCCGAAGACGTCGTCCCCGACCTTGCCCATGAAGGCACTCTTCGCACCCAGGCGGGCGAGGCCGACGGCGACATTGGCGGCGGCCCCGCCGGGCGCGCGCCTGAAGGTCTCGACCTCGGCGAGCGGCAGGCCGCTCTCGGTCGGCACGAAATCGATCAGGAGATCGCCGAAGCAGACGACGTCGGTCACGGGTCTCGCTCCCTGGTTGGCGGCGCGAAGCCTAGCAGCGTCGAGCGGCAATCAGAAGGCCGGGTGGTCAAGCGGACGGCTCCTTGAAGAGGACCTCGCGGTCGGCGGTGAATTTCGCCATCAGCGGCAGCGCGGCACCACCCATCGCCCGGGCGAAGCTGCCGAGAGTGCCGGCGGCGAGGGCAAGGGGGCTCAGACCCTGGCGGTCGAGCCGCTCAAGGGCTCGGCCGACCGCCTCGATCAGGCGCCGGCGCTCGGTTTCCGGCATGGCCCCGTCGATGATCGCAGCCTCGACGTCGATGACGGCGGAAGCGGCGACGATGGCGATGGCGAGCGCTTCCGCCGTGGTTTCGAGCCAGGCGTCGATGACGGGCCGGGGTCCCTGCCAAACCTCGGTCGAGCGCCAGAGGCCCTCGGGGTCGGCGTCGGCGTCACGCAGCGCGGCCTCGAGGAGATAGAGCGAGGCACGGCGAATGAGCTGGACGGCACCGCCCTTGCCGTCGGGGACGAGGAGCGAGCCCAAGGCCCCTGCATTGCCGGTGCGGCCGGGAAAGAGCGCACCGCCCAGCACCACGCCGCCGCCGATGAACGCCCCGACATAGAGGTAGAGGAAGTCGTGGAATCTTGCACCCTCGCCGAAGACCAGCTCGGCCCCGCAAGCCGCGGTGATGTCGTTCAAGGCGTAGACGGAAAGGTCGAAGCGGTTGGCCAGCGCCGCTATGAGGTCGGCGTCGCGCCAGGCCGCGAGCTCCTCGGCTTGAGCACCGATCTCCTCGGCCCAGCTCCAGATCTCGAAGGGCTCGGCGATGCCGATGCCGCCAACGCGGCTGCGGCTGTCGCCGTCGAGGCTGTCGAGGACGGCTGCGATGCTCTCGATCGCGAAGCTCTCGAGTGTACCCGGTGTCGGATAGCGATAGGTCAGCCGACGGCTGGCCCTGACCTCGCCCAGAAAATCGAGCAGGACCACATCGGCACTGCGCCTGCCGATCTTGAGGCCGATGCCGAATGCACCGTGCGGGTCGAGCGAGAAAGGGATCGAGGGCTGGCCGATCCGGCCGCGCACCTTGCTCTCGCGCTTGAGCAGGCCGTCGGCCTCGAGCTCCTTGACGATGACCGACACGGTTTGCGCGGAGAGGCCGGTCAGCCGCGCGATCTCGGCCTTGGGGATCTGCCCATGACGGCGAATGAGCGAGAGGACGAGCCGCTCGTTGTAGGCGCGCACGCCGGCCTGGTTGGTGCCGCGGCTTTCGGCCCCGACGCCGATGGCGCCGTCCGGGCCGATGCGGCCGGTCATGCGTGCTCCTTTCGCTGCGTGCTGTCCGATTCATGTCAGCTTCCAAGGCGCCGGTCAATTCATAAATCCAAATGATTTAATTATTGGGCCCTAAACCAGACGGCCGATGCGGCCGCATGGCCGCAAGCGAACACGACTTCCCGCGTTCCAGGGAGGAAAACCTGCCATGCTTCGCTCGACCCTGCTGCCTTGGCCCCGCTCGCGGGCGCCGGTGTCCCTGCGCCTGCCGAAGGCATTGTCGGGTTGAGCACCAAGACCGACAACTCGGGCGGGAGCCGGGCTCCGTCGCCGTAACCAGGCCACGAAGGGCTGTCTCCCCCTGCCCTCTCGATCGCCGACAACCCCCTTCTCGGCCGCGAGATCCAGTGCGAGAGCTGGCTTGGCAAGTATCTCAAGATGCTCGACAAGCCGAAGATGCATGCCAGCGCCCGGCAGAAGCTGTCCGAACTCGGCCTCGCCGCCATCCAGAGCATCTACCAGCTGGTCGAAACCCTCTCGGGCGGCCAGCACCAGGGCGTGGCCGTGGCCCGGGCCGCGGCCTTCGCCAAGAAGTTCGTGGTGATGGACGAGCCGCAAGGTGCTCGGGGTGAAGGAGAGCCGCAAGGTGCTCGACCTCATCCAGGACATGTTCGCTCTACACGGTCGAGCCAGAAGAGACAATTCGTGCGCCCACATGTTTTCCGTCAAGACGGCCGCCCACCGAAAGCAGAACCACGCAACGTCAATGACTTGTCGGATCGGACACCGTCAAATCCGCCCGACATATGCCCAACGACCGCAAGCTCAGGTCTGGCAGAACAGCAAGTTCCACAACAGACTGATTTCGCTCAACAACTTTTCAAACGGGCCCCAAGAGCCTGTCCGAGACGTTTTCTAGGCATTTCATCGGCTTGCGATCGACCGCCGGCGACGAAGCCGGAGCCGATCGCAAGCCGACCGGAGGTGAGCTCGGCACGCTGCGGGGCTGTGGGGACCCCGCAACCCCGCAGGTAGGCACCTGCTTCGTCGTTGAGCAGCCGACCCTTGCGGGGCCGTGGGGTCCCCGCAGCCCCACTTGGGCCGCTGCATCGACGGCTGCCCAACTCCTCGCATCTGCTCACTGCCAAGCTCATGAAATACCTAGAAAACTTTTCAAACAGATGGCCTGATTGGGGTTGCGGCCCAGGGCTTGGGGTGGCTG